>BTQP01000052.1:0-11254 GCA_036985935.1 Acidimicrobiia bacterium
TCTCCGTACCCGGAGCCGTCTTCTCCGTACCCGGAGCCGTCTTCTCCGTACCCGGAGCCGTCTTCTCCGTACCCGGAGCCGTCTTCTCCGTACCCGGAGCCGTCTTCTCCGTACCCGGAGCTATTTCTTCGGCCACTGGTGACAGGAAACGGCCGCGTACTCTAAAGGGAGGACGGAAGACTCGGAGCAAGTACTCTGTTCCCATGAAAATCATTGGTCTTGGCGTCGACCTTGCTGAGGTGTCGCGTGTGCGTCGGTTGCTGCGCAAGAGTCCCGAGTCGTTCAGGAGACGTTGTTTCACTGATGCCGAGTGGGAGTATGCATTCCGGTATTCAGACCCTTCCGAGCGACTCGCTGCGCGATTCGCTGGCAAAGAGGCGGTCATGAAGAGCATGTTCACGGGATACAAGCGAATCCCCTGGAAGGACATCGAGATCACGGGTGGTGGTCCGCCAAGGGTCAACCTTTCTGGAAAAGCGAAACAGCGGGCTGACATGCTCGGCGTTGTCGACATCAAGATCACGATCACGCATACCGGGGGGAACGCAATGGTTTTTGTGATCTCACTGGCTGATCACGCTCCATCCGGCGAGGCCGGCTGATGGAGCCGATTCTCTCCGTTGCACAGATGCAGATCGTCGATGCGTCTTCCGAAAAGCCAGTCGATGTGTTGATGGACGCTGCGGGCTATTCGGTCGCTCTGTCTGCCGGCGCGATGGGTGTTGGATACGGATCGGTTGTGCGGGTCCTCGCCGGCGCCGGGAACAACGGTGGTGACGGACTTGTGGCCGCCCGCCACCTCGTGCGGAGAGGAGCAACGGTGATCGTTCACCAGCTTGCGACTCCCGAAGATGACTCGGCGGCCGGAAGGGCACTTGTTGCGGCACGCTCCGCTGGTGTGCGTTTCGAGCCCTTCGAGGAGCCGCGCGACGCAGATCTGATCATCGACGCCTTGTTCGGCACGGGTCTGCGCGGCGACCTCGACGAAACCGTGATTCCCTGGACCGACAGTCGCATGCGTGTTCTCGCAATCGATGTCCCCTCCGGGCTTGATGGAGACACCGGACTCGTCTCCGGGTCAGCGTTCACTGCCGAGCGGACCGCGACCTTCCACGCTCTCAAGACGGGTCATGTGCTGGGTGATGGCCCCGACCGGTGTGGTTTCATCGAGGTGTACGACATCGGGCTGTCTGGTGGAGAGCCGTCGATGTTCCGATTCGAGGAATCTGACGTTCAGAACCCGGTTCGGGCGAGAACGGTCCACAAGTGGTCCGCGGGGTCTGTTGCGACCATCGGAGGCGTACCCGGGCTCACCGGCGCAGCCGTACTTTCCGCGCGAGCCGCCCTGGCGGCCGGCGCTGGAGTCTCTTCGATATTCACGACGGAAGATACCGCCCGAATATATGAGACACTCGCCCCCGATCTGATTTCGATTCAAGCGAGCGAATCGATGACATGGCGTGACCATTCGTCCGAGGTGCTGTCACTTCTTGCCCGCTTCGATGCTCTGATTCTCGGTCCCGGGCTCGAACCCGTTTCCACGGTATTCGTCGAACGCCTTGTTGAGCAGTTCCGCGGCACAGTGATCGTCGATGCCGGTGCCCTGAAAGCGCTCGCACGCCTGAACTGCCTCGTCAGCCGTGACGGGCCGACCATTCTCACACCTCACGCCGGAGAATTCCAGAGGCTCACGGGAGACCCTCCTACCGCTGAGGCCGCCGGGTGGCTTGCTGAAACAACAGACGCCGTCGTCGTACTCAAGGGCAATCCGACGGTGGTCACCGGCGACAGGCAGATCATCGTGGATAGCGGTGGGCCTGAGCTCGCCAGCATCGGAACCGGCGATGTCCTAGCGGGGATGATCGCGGCTCTCGCCGCCCGTGGTGTCCCTGCCCTCGAGGCTGCATGCAGTGCCGCATATCTCCATGGCAAAGCCGGTGCCCATCTTGCGGCGACGCGCACCGTCACGGCACCCAGACTCCTGGACGAGGTCGCCGCGTTGATGTCCGATGGCGGGGCGTCTCGCTCATGAGACCATCGTGGGTCGAGGTCGACCTCGATGCGATCGAGTTCAACACTCGACAGGTAGCTCACCACATCGCCCCTGCCGAACTGTGTGCTGTGGTCAAGGCCGATGCGTACGGCCACGGCGATGTTCCGGTTGCACTAGCGGCGATCGCGGGAGGTGCGAGCTCGCTCGCCGTCGCGCTGGTCGAAGAAGGCGTTCGGTTGAGGGAGGCAGACGTCGATGTGCCCATCCTCGTGCTTTCGGAGCCGTCCGAAGAGGACCTGCCGTCGGTCGTGAAACATGGGCTCACGCCGACCGTGTACCGGCTTGGATTCGTCGGGCTGCTTGCCGAGGCCGCTTCAATGGCGACGACGGTGCCCTATCCCGTCCATCTGAAACTCGACACAGGCATGCACCGCGTTGGCGCTGCGCCGATCGAAGCCTTCGAGGTTGCACGGGCAGTCGATCGAGACGATCGACTGGCTCTCCAGGGAGTGTTCACTCACTTCTCGGTTGCGGACGAGGATGTCGAGTACACACGACGTCAGAACACGGCCCTCGTTCGGTTCGTTGAGGCTTTGGCCGGCGAGGGCATCGAGCCACGAATTGTTCATGCAGCGAACACGGCAGCGGCTCTCGACCTTCCTGAGACACACCACGACATGTGCCGTGTCGGTTTGGGACTCTACGGGCTGCGCCCAAGGCCTGGCAGCGGCGAGGCTGTGGTCCTGCGGCCGGCCATGCGTGTCGTGAGTCATGTTCGCTACGTGCGGAGGGTGCCTTCGGGTGCGAGACCCTCATACGGGAGGATCAAGGAGGTTGATGGGCCAAGCACTATCGTGACCGTGCCTATCGGTTATGCAGACGGCGTGCGCAGGAAACTTGCGGTCCCAGGGTCGGTGTTGATCAACGCAAAACGGTACGACTTCGCCGGTCAGATCACGATGGACATGGTCGTTGTAGACGTGGGCAGCGACCGTGTAGCCGTTGGCGACGAGGTCGTGTTACTCGGTGTTCAGGGTGACCAGCAGATCTCAGCGGAGGAATGGGCCGACATGCTCGGAACGATCAACTACGAAGTCGTGTGTGATTTCGGGCCACGCATGCCGAGGAGATACACGCGCGGGGGTCGTCTGCATGCTTGACAGCATCACGGACGTTCCCGGCGTATCTGTTGGGCACTTCAGCAATATGCAAGCGCGCACAGGAGTCACGGTGCTGACCTTTCCCTCACCGAACTGTGGCGCTGCCGATGTTCGCGGCGGAGCTCCAGGCACGCGGGAGCTCGGCCTGTTTGGCGATGCGATCAAAGCGATCGACATCAACGCATTGATGTTTGCCGGTGGAAGCGCTTTTGGTCTTGGAGCCGCCCAGGGAATCGTCGACGAACTCGAACGAGAAGGCATCGGAGCACCGACCCCGACCGGCCCTGTGCCGATCGTTCCTGCGGCGATCATCTATGACCTGATGGTCGGACGCTCCGATGTGAGACCAGGCCCCCGTGAGGGAAGAGCTGCCTACATAGCCCGAACGGCTGATCCGGTGCCGATGGGTCGTGTTGGCGCAGGGACGGGAGCTACGGTCGGGAAGGTCAACGGGTTCGAGCGGGCGACGGCTGCGGGCGTGGGCTCAGCATCGACCGTGGTGGAATCGGCGGTCGTCGGCGCCCTCGTCGTGCTCAACGCAGTAGGGGACGTGTACTCACTCGATGGTCGGCGTCTCACGGGAACCGACGGTGAAGGTGCAACGGATGGCGGAGCGCTTTCCGGCCACAACACAACGCTCATCGCCGTGGCCACGGACGCCGATATCTCTGACCGCAACGAATTGAGGCGGATGGCCGTGCGGGCGCATGACGGGCTCGGGGCAACCGTGAGGCCTGCACACACGCGCTATGACGGTGACACTGCCTTTGTTGTGTCATCACCGGCGGAGTCCGTCGACATCGACCTCATTGTCGAGGCGACCTTCGGTGTTGTCGTTCGCGCGATCCACAGAGCCGTGGAACAATCGGTAGTGGTATGAGCGATTCGTATTCCGGCGTCGGATCGCTGACCGACCTTGGGATCATCGCTGCACGCTGCACCGACTGCGGGTTGGCCGGCGGACGAACCAACGTCGTATTTGGTTCTGGCTCAGGTGCTGCTGATGTGCTGATCGTCGGCGAAGCGCCGGGGCAGCAAGAGGACGAGCAGGGACTCCCCTTCGTCGGTCGATCTGGTCAGCTCCTCGAAACTCTCCTGAATGAGATCCAACTCGAGCGAGACGATGTGTACATCGCAAACGTGGTGAAGTGCCGACCGCCGGGGAACCGAGATCCCCGACCCGACGAAATCGACTCTTGCAAACCGTATCTGAGGCGCCAGATCGAGTTGATCGACCCCAAAGTGGTGGTGACACTTGGGAACTTCTCCACGAAACTTCTCCTCAGGACGTCGACCGGCATCACGAGGATGCGGGGTACGGTGTACGAGTGGTGGGGCCGGTATCTCGTCCCGACGTTCCACCCCGCAGCGGCCCTGCGGGGAGGGGAGCGGGTGACCGACGAGATCCGAGTGGACTTACAGCTCGTACGCGCCATACTCGACGGTAAGACTTCGAACGGTATTCCTGCCATGAATCCATCACAACCAGCACCCCCCGATCCATCGCCGAGTCCTCAACCGCCAGACCTTGAACAGCTCGGGCTGTTTGGCGAGACACGTCGATGAATCTCGAGATCATATCGTCGTCGCCGGATGAGACCATGGCACTTGGTCGGCGATTCGCTCCGCTTCTCACGGCGGGTGACATCGTTCTACTTTCGGGGCGGCTGGGTTCAGGTAAAACGCTGTTCGTGTCGGGTGTTGCCGAGGGCCTCGGCATACGGGAACGAGTGACCAGCCCGACCTTCGTGATTTCCCGCATATACACGGATGGCTTTCTCCCACTCGTACACGCGGATGTCTACCGCCTCGGGTCCGTCGCGGAATTCCATGATCTCGAGCTCCCGGATGACGGAGTGGATGGTGCCGTGCTGGTCGAATGGGGGGATGTCATTGCCGGTAGCATGCCACCTGACCGCCTCACTATCGACTTCGCCCTCGAGGGCGATACCCGTCGCATCAGCTTCCAACCCCAGGGGACGTGGATGAGCCGAAATCTGAACGTACTTTTATGAATATTCTGTCGATTGAGACAGCGACACCAGCCTCGTCGGTCGCGATCGGGAGCGATGGTGCAGTCGCGGCCATGTCGGTGAACGTCGATCGTCGGGGTCACGTTGGGTTCCTGATGCCTGCAATCGATTTCTGTTTCGCGAGAGCGGGATGGAAACCTCGCGATGTCGAGATCGTCGCTGTTGACATCGGACCAGGTCCCTACACCGGTCTGCGATCTGGGATCGCAACGGCCCAGGCTTTCGCCGCTGCGGTTGGTGCGCCCATGGTCACCGTGTCGTCGTTGACCGTGATTGCCGTCCGTGCAGCGACGGGACGGAGGCGCATCTGGCCCGTAGTGGACATGCGGAGAGGCCAGTTTGCCATTGCACCGTTCCGGCCATTGCCCGGCGGTGTTGCCCCCGATGGTTCGCCGGAGGTAGCGACGCCAGAATACTTCAAGGCGCTCCTTGAATCTGAAGGGTCTGACAGCCTCGTTGTCGGCGACTGGGAGGCCATGCCTGAAACAACGTGGACCGGGCTTCACAAGGTGAGAAGGGGTCGGCCGCGATATCCCTCCGCGGAGACGATTCTCGAGATCGCTGCCCTCAAAGCCAACAAGGGCGATGTCACAGCGGCGGACGACATTCGCCCCAACTACATGCGTGAGCCCGACGTGCAGATCAACTGGACCACTTTTCGGTCGGAAGGGATGTGGCCAGAGTGAACGTGTCGATTCGCCCCATGTTTCGGGACGATATCCCTGCCGTTGTAGAGCTAGAGGCCGAGATCTACCCGCAACCATGGTCTCCGCGCGTCTTCTTCGACGAGTTGTCTCTCGACAATCGTCGATACCTCGTGGCCTCGACTTCCGAGGCCGTGGTAGTGGGATATTGTGGTTTGTTGATCGTCGAGGACGATGCCCACATCACAACGATCGCGGTGGCTCCCGGGGCACGAGGCCATCACCTCGGTCAACGACTGATGCTGGCCCTCGTCGACGTCGCCCGTGAAGCGGAGACCCGGCATCTCACACTTGAGGTGCGCGTTTCGAACGCCGGCGCGCAGAGACTGTACGAACGGTTCGGCTTCGACCCTGTCGGTAAGCGCAAGAACTACTACAAGGACGAGGACGCGCTTGTGATGTGGGCGACTGATATCGACAACGAGGCCTACCAGGAACGTATTCGTGCCATCCGTTCAACGTTGCAGGAGGAAGTGGCATGAGCGGACCGCTGGTTCTAGGCATCGAAACAAGCTGCGACGAGACGGGGGTTGCCGTTCTCGACGGAATGTCGGTGCGAAGCTCCGTTCTTTCCAGTCAGGTAGAGATACATGCGCGATTTGGGGGAGTGGTCCCCGAGGTCGCCGCCCGTGCACACGTAGAGGCGATTCGCCCGCTTGTTCACCAGGCCATCACGATGGCCGGAGTGCACCCTGACGAGCTTGATGCCGTCGCCGTGACCAGAGGCCCTGGCCTCGTCGGTGCTTTGATGGTCGGATACAGTTTCGCCAAGGCACTCGCCTATTCGCTCGGGAAGCCGCTATATGGCGTCGATCACATGGAGGGCCATCTCTTTGCACCCCGCTTGTCGTTCGAGGGGTACGAGCCGCCCGCCGTCGTCATTCTTGCGAGCGGTGGTCATAGCCAGATAGTGCATGTCAAGGCCTGGGGCGACTACGAGGTTCTTGGTGGGACCATTGACGATGCTGCCGGTGAGGCCTTCGACAAACTCGCGAGATTTATGGGATTGGGATACCCCGGTGGTCCAGCGATCGATCACGACGCGGTGGGCGGCGATCCAGGTGCCATTGCGTTTCCTCGTGCCCTCCGTGATCGCCCATTCGACCTTTCGTTCTCCGGACTCAAGACGTCGGTCGTGACGTACCTCGAGAAGGCTCGCGCTGATGGGACGTTGCCAGACAGAAGAGACGTTTCGGCTTCCGTTCAAGAGGCCATCGTTGATGTACTGATCGAGAAGACATTCAACGCCGTCGAATCTACCGGCGTCGAAATCGTGGGTGGCGGCGGCGGGGTCCTTGCAAACTCGCGATTGCGTGAGCGGCTTGCCTCGGAAGCGAACGAAAGAGGTATTGGCATATTCATTCCCGAGCCTGCCCTGTGCACCGACAATGGTGCGATGATCGCAAGTGTCGCTTCATACAAGATGGATCGCGGAATCGAAGGCGATGCCCTGACGGGTGATGTCGATCCAGGGCTCAGGCTGGGAACATGACGAGCGGCATCCGTTTCGGCAAGGTTCTGGGTGTTCCGGTCGTCGCCGACATTTCTGCGTTCGTGTTGGCGCTCCTGTTCGGTGGTGCGGTCCTGATCGACTTGAACCAGCGCGATGTGGCCTCGAGCACGACAGTGAATGGGGTTGTAGCTTTGTTGGCCGGAGTTGCGATCGTCCTGTCGGTGGTCGCCCACGAGCTGAGTCACGCCGTCGTCGCTCGTAGGCGAGGGCTGGCGGTACGTGAGGTCCATCTGTTCATGTTCGGCGGGTACTCCGTTATCGCGGGTGAACCCACGGCACTTGACGAGCTCGAGGTTGCGGCAATCGGGCCCGTGACATCGATTGGATTGGGTGGCCTTTTCGCTGCGGGTTCGCTTGTCTTCGGCGACGGTTCCATTGCCGGTAGCGTCCTGTGGTCGTTGATGCTCGCGAACGTTGCCATCGGTGTGTTCAATCTCATCCCCGGTTTTCCCCTCGATGGGGCGAGAATCCTGCGCAACATCCTCACGACAAAAGCGCGCGACCGTGTCGCGGCGACGCGGGTCGTCACGGCTGTCGGGCGATATACGGGATGGGCAACGATCGCTGTCGGCATTGCACTCCTCCTTGGCAGGCAAAACGTCGGAGTGGTGCTGGTCATCGCTGGCTATTTCATGGCGACAGTGGCGGTCACTGCAGGTCGGCGCGAGGAACTGAGTGCAGCCTTTGATGGCGTTTTGGTGTCCGACATCATGCGTGTGACACCCGAGGCAGTCTCAGGAGATTGGACGATTTCGACGTTGTTGAACCTGTACGACCTCGGCCCACGGCTGCGCTCTTTGCCTGTGGAGATCGGGGGGAAGGTTGTCGGTGTCATCGGTCAGGATGAGATCGATACGGTCTCTCCCGCGAGATGGCCGTCGGTACGGGTGCGTTCGTTGATGGTCTCTATCGGCCCGTCTGACATCGTCGAGTCAACGGATCCGATGGAGTCGTTGTTGCTGCGTCCCGCGGGAGAAAGCGGCAGAGCGATTGTCGTACGCGACAACGAAGTAGTCGGCGTCGTCGACGGAGCATCCCTCGCGGAGGTACTACGAAGTACGTAGTGCAAGCGCGGCTCTCCCTGTTAGCACTCCTACCAGCCTCCCGGCTGGCACTCTTACCAGCCTCCCGGCTGGCACTCTCGGCACTAGAGTGCCAACCTTGTTACAGTTGGCACTCGTAAGCACCGACTGCTAACTCAACGCGAAGGGAGAAAGTCGGATGAATTTGAAGCCTTTGGGTGATCGCATAGTCGTGAAACCCCAAGACGACCAAGAGTCCACCACAGCGAGTGGACTCGTAATTCCGGACACTGCGAAGGAAAAGCCCCAACTGGGTGAGGTCCTTGCGGTCGGTCCGGGTGAGTTCAAGGATGGGGAGAGAGTCCCCGTCGACGTCAACGTAGGTGATGTTGTCTTCTATTCGAAGTACGGCGGCACCGAGGTGAAGCACAACGGCGAGGACTATTTGATCCTCTCGAGCCGCGACGTGCTCGCCGTCCTGGGCTAGGAGGGAATACCTACATGGCAGCCAAGGAACTGAAATTCAATGATGAGGCACGGCGTGCACTTCAGGCTGGAGTCGACAAACTTGCCGACACGGTCAAGGTCACGCTCGGTCCAAAGGGCCGCAACGTCGTCCTCGAGAAGAAGTGGGGCGCACCCACCATCACGAACGATGGTGTGACGATCGCCAAAGAGATCGAGCTCGATGACCCGTATGAGAACATGGGCGCTCAGCTCGCCAAGGAAGTAGCAAACAAGACCAACGATGTCGCCGGTGACGGCACGACAACGGCAACAGTTATCGCCCAGGCGATGGTTGCAGATGGTCTACGGCTCGTAACAGCCGGTGCGAATCCAATGGAGATGCGCCGTGGGATCGAAGAAGCAGTAACGGCCGTTGTCGCGTCGATCGAAGAGCTTGCCACTCCGGTGAGTTCCGACGACCGTGACGCGATCGCGTATGTCGCTTCGAACTCGGCAGCCGACGACGCAATCGGCCTCCCCATTGCGGATGCGATGCGCAAGGTCGGCAACGAGGGTGTCATCACGGTCGAAGACTCCCAGACGTTCGGCGTCGATCTCGAGTTCACGGAGGGCATGCAGTTCGACAAGGGCTACATCTCGCCGTACTTCATCAGCGACCCTGATCGCCAGGAAGCTGTGCTCGACGATCCGTATATCTTGATCGCAAACCAGAAGATCGGGTCCGTTCAGGATCTCGTACCTGTGCTCGAGAAGGTCATGCAGTCTGGAAAGACGGTGCTGATCATTGCGGAGGACATCGAGGGCGAGGCCCTCGCCACGCTTGTCGTCAACAAGATCCGTGGAACGTTCAACTCGGTCGCTGTGAAGGCTCCCGGGTTCGGCGAGCGTCGCAAGGCGCAGCTGCAGGACATCGCGATCCTGACCGGTGCAACGGTCATCTCCGAGGAAGTTGGGCTCAAGCTCGACGGTGTCACGCTCGACATGCTCGGAACCGCTCGCAAGGTGGTCATCAGCAAGGACGACACGACCATCATCGAAGGTGCTGGTTCAAAGGCCGATGTCGAAGCACGCGTCAAGCAGATCCGTCAAGAGATCGAGAACTCCGACTCCGACTGGGACTCCGAGAAGCTCTCCGAGCGTCTCGCGAAGCTCAGTGGAGGCGTTGCGGTGATCAAGGTTGGGGCTGCGACTGAGGTCGAGCTCAAGGAAAAGAAGCACCGCATCGAGGACGCCATCCAGGCAACCCGTGCTGCTGTCGACGAGGGCATAGTCCCCGGTGGCGGTGTTGCGTTGCTTCGTAGCCAGGCCGCAATCGACAAGTTGCGTGGCAAGAGCGACGACTGGAAGGCTGGACGTCAGATCGTCCGCCGTGCGCTCGAGTCGCCGATTCGTCAGATTGCAGTCAATGCCGGTTATGAAGGCGGCGTTGTCGTCGATACGGTGCTGAACAATCAGGACGGCGCCGAAGGCTTCAATGCCCAAACCGGCGAGTTCGAGGATCTCATCAAGGCCGGGATCATCGATCCCGCCAAGGTGACTCGCTCGACGCTCCAGAATGCTGCGTCTATCGCTGCACTGCTGATCACGACCGAGGCACTGGTTGCCGAGCTCCCTGAGCCCGCTCCCGCGATGCCAGGTGGGGATCACGGACACGGCGGAGGAATGGACTTCTAGTCCTTCTCGCAATCAATCAGAAGGGGCGCCCTGAGGGCGCCCCTTCTGGCGTAGAGGGTGCACCAACGGGTTCACAGGCCGTCTAGCGTCTCGCATCCATTCTTTCATACGCGGCGTCGACGATCTGCGATTCGAGTGATCCGAGCGCTCTGGCGAGCGCCAGTTCCTCGCCGATGAGGGGCATCGCCTCGTCCGCTGGATTCCGCCGTGCGCTTCCAGTGGCATCGAAGTGGTCTCCGCGCAGATCGAGAACGGCGTGAACCAGAGTGGTTGTGTCATCCTCGTCGATTCCGATCTCGATGGTGATGTGCTCGTGCATGCGACCTCCGATGTTCGACCTGGTGCCATCATCTCCCGAGATGGCCGACCCGGCAAACGATTCCGCGGATGGGATGACCCTCGCTGACGTTCGCTGTCAGTAGACGGTACGCTCGGCTGGCCTCGCTGTCGGTAGACCGGTTCTTCCCCCGTCGACTGTCTACCGTTTACCGTCTACTCAATAGAGAAACATCGGTTTTCCCATGACGTGGCGGATCTTGGGTCGGTAGGTTTCCGTGTCGTAGAGCTCGTCTACGTCGACACGTTTGACACCTTCGCTGGTTTCACCGATCGCGACGTTCGTGTAGGTCCCACCCCTCAGGGCGACCATGCGCCCTGACGCCCCCTCCAGCGCAAGATCGGCAGCCA
>BTQP01000053.1:0-11199 GCA_036985935.1 Acidimicrobiia bacterium
GACGAGATATCCCGGTTCTCGAAGCCAGAGAGGCCAGCGATCCCAAGCATCCGGGCGACGACACGTCCCGCTTCGGCTTTGGGCATGTTCTGCATCTTGAGGCCGTATGCGATGTTGCCCTCGACGCTCAGGTGAGGGAAGAGAGCATATTCCTGGAACATCAGACCGATCGGTCTGAGATGTGTGGCCCGTGTTGTCATGTCGACACCGTCGATGGCGATGGTCCCGCTATCGACATGCTCGAGTCCGGCGACAGCCCGCAGAAGGCTCGACTTTCCAGATCCCGATGGGCCCATCACCGCGAAACGCTCTCCGGTGGTTATGTAGAGGCTGGCGTCATCGACGGCAACAGTTTCGCCGAAACGAACGGTGAGCCCATCGATCTCCGCGCTCATAACTCGCTCCTGATGCGTTTGCGACCGAGCGAGTCGATGATCAGCATTGCCGCTCCTGTTACCACTGCGAGGATGGCACTCAGCGCGATCGCCGCACCGAAGGGCGTCGGTCCCGGGCGACCGAGCAGCCGGAAGATCGCGATCGGGATGGTGGGTGTGTTGGGTCTGGCGATGAACGTTGTGGCCCCGAACTCTCCCATCGAGATCGCGAATGCAAATGCAGCTGCGACGATGAGAGCAGCTCCGACGAGACGGGCGTCGATAGTCCACCAGGTGCGCCACCTGCCTGCGCCCAGAGTCGCCGCAGCTTCGCGAAGCTCGGATTGCACTGCAGCGATCGCAGGCGAGGTGGTTCGCACAACAAACGGAATGGCGACGAGAGCGTGCGCGATCGGGATCAATATGATCGAAGTCCTGAGATCCAGAGGCCAATCGAGGGCTACAAGAAACCCGAAGCCGATAGTGACCGCCGAGGTACCCAACGGAAGCATCACGAAGAGGTCGAGGGTTCTTGATGTAACTCGCCCAGCGTACGTCAAGGCGATCGCGCTCAAGACGCCGATGAGCAGTCCGATTCCCGCAGCGACAAAGGCAAAGAGCAGGGAATTGCGAATGGCGATCAGAGGATCGACAAACGCAGCTGATATCGATGGGAGAGTGAAGAGGTTCTGGTAGTTCGCCAGGCCAAACCCTCCTGAGGGTTCTGTAAAGGACCGGCCAAAGAGCACGGCGAGCGGAGTTCCAAGGATCACGATCATGGAACCAACGACAGCACGCATGGTCCAGCGCTCGCGGGCCGTGTGCGGTTCAGGTGCTTCGTTGACGGTGTAGCTGAACTGCACGCTCGTCCGACGCTGGAGCCACCCGTACACAACGAGGATGAGGCTGATTCCAACGAGTTGCAACACCGCAAGGGTCGAGGCGATGTCGAGGCGGAGAAACGCGGTTGTCTGGCGCCAGATCTCGACCTCGAGCGTAGTGCTTCGTAGATCTCCGAGCAGTAGCACAACGCCAAAAGACGTGAAGGAGAAGAGAAACACCAGGGCGCTCGTCGACGCGATCGCAGGCCGAAGAATCGGCAGCGTCACGGTGCGAAACGCCTTCCACGGAGACGCTCCGAGTGTTCTCGCAGCTGCCTCGAGGCGAGGGTCGATGCGTTCCCAGAACGCGCTGACGCCGCGAACGACGATCGCGTAGTTGTAGAACACATGTGCAAGGACGATCAGCCAGAGCGTGCCTGTGAGGTCGACACCCAACACACCTCGCGGACCAGCCAGGGTCAGGAAGGCTGACCCAACGACGAGGGTCGGGAGCACAAAGGGCACGAGAGACGCGGCTTGGAGCAGTCGCTTACCGCGGAAGGAGAACCGTGCAAAAACCCATGCCGCAGGGAGAGCAACGGCAACCGTGAGGATCGTCGACAACAGGGCCTGGAAGAGCGTGAATCTTGCGACGCCTTGCAAGGTTGGGTCCCTCATCACAACAGAAAACGAATCGAGACTGAAGCTGCCGTCAACAGTGAGTCCGCGGATGGTGATCGAGATGACGGGGTAGATGAAGAAATACCCCAGGAATATGACCGGGAGCGAGATGACCGCCCATATGCCGAATCGCCCGATGTATCTGTGATTCACGAGCGTGCGATCGTTGTCCACTCTCGGATCCATCGCTCGCGGTTCGCCTCGATCGTTCCTGGTTCTGTGACAACAGGGTTCTGCGGCAGCGTCGTGAATTCAGAGAACACATCTGGAAGCTTGGCCTGGTCGTTGACGGGATATACGAACATGTTCAGGGGGATGTCCTCCTGGGTCGTTCGCGCAAGCAGGAAGTCGATGAAAAGTCTGGCGGCCTTTTCGTTGTCCGTGCCGGCGAGCACACCTGCGAACTCGATCTGTCGGAAGCAGCCGTTTGTCATGATTCCTGTTGGTGCTTCGTCGAGCTCACCGAAAAGCACCTCTGCTGGCGGAGAGGACGCATACGAGACAACAAGGGGTCGGTCGCCGCCCGACCGTGAGAAACGCGACGTGTACGCCTCGGTCCAGTTAGCGGAGACGGCGACGCCATTGTCGAAGAGGTCTGACCAGTAGGCCTTCCAGTCGTAACTCGCGCCATCAGGGTATTCGGCAATGGTCGCCATCAAGAATGCGAGTCCTGGGGACGACAGGGCAGGATCCTCGACGACGAGAAGGTCACGATACGCGGGATCGGTGAGGTCGCCGAGGTTCTGCGGTGCAGCGATTCCTGCCTTGTCGAGGGCAGCAATGTCGTAATTCACGCAGACGTCGCCAAAGTCGATCGGCGTCGCAAAATCGCCCTGTACCCGGATAGTCGAACTCACTGAGGAGATATCGACAGCTTCGTACGGTGCGAAAATGCCGTTGTCGATCGCTCTCGACAAGAATGTGTTGTCGACCCCGAACATGACATCGGCGATCGGGTTGTCTTTCGTCAAGATGGCCTGGTTGAGCATCGTGCCCGCGTCGCCCGCGAACTGGATGACGACTTCGATGCCGGTGTCCTCTGTGAACGACGCAAGCGTTTCTTCGCTCAGAGCGAACGAGTCATGCGTCAACAACACGACCTGATCTGACGACGAGGAGCACGCCGCGGCGGTGACAGCGAGCGTGACCACGAGTGCAGACAGTCTCAGAGAAACGGCGCTCATATGGGGTCACCTTCGTCGACGATCACGAGCAGCGCTCCATCGGTGAGCGAAACGGTGCAGATGGGATCCGTCGTGATGTTCGACAAGCCGCGCGATGTTCCGCGGGGGAGTGGCTCGCGTGATAGTGGCCATTGCACGCCAGTAGCCGTGACGTTCTGTGCATCGCCGATTGGAACGAGGGTGAGCCGAGTCCCCACCGGAGGTGAGACTTCAAGCGGGCGTTTCGGATGGACAGGAAAAACGGTGTCTGAACCCACGAACCAGCGAAGATCGATTCGTGCCCAGGTTCGTGCTGTCAGGCCGGTCGAGATTCCCAGCAGATGGCCGAAGGATCCGGCCTCGCCGCCGTAGATGTCGACTGCGTGTGCTCCGACGGCGATCGCAGCTTCCAGAGCAAGTTCGAAGTCGGTCTTGTCCTTGGCTTCGGGGAATCGTTCTATCACGACACCCGACGCCTCAGCGTGCTGGAGTCCCTGTGCGGTGATGGAGTCAAGATCTCCCACCAGGAGGTCGACACGGATTTCCTGGTTTCGTGCGATGTCGTACCCCGAATCCGCAGCGATGACGTAGTCGCCCTGTGCGATTTGGATCGACGTTGTGATCCCACCACCCGCGATAATGACCGCTCGTTTCGGGCGTGAGTCGGGCTGTTCCACGGCTTCCTCCGCTGGCATTAACCAGGATCAGGTTCGGCGGGTCGGTACTCATTGGCACCCTCTCAGCCCGAATGTTCGAGCTCCCCGGTGTGGTTGGTATCGATCATTGTACCCGAATAGTCGCCAGTGCGGCGCGTATTGACAATGTGACGCTATCGTGACATCATACCGACATCAGTTCGACAGCAGTCGAGCGACAGGCGGAGGAAACCCATGGTGTGGTACAACAACCCCGAATATGTCAAGGCGATCCACGATGCACGTCGGGACCAGTTCGTGAGCGAGCAGAGACGGCTCATGCGCCTCGCTCGCGAAGAATCAAGCATCGATTGAACAGTGGTCGGAACGGAGAGACAACATGGATATCGATAGCGTCGTGAACCAGGTCCAGGCGGTTGTTTCGGGGCAGTTGTTGTTAGGCGGCGACGAGCCTTCTATTGCAGCAGCGGGTGACGCCATCATGCTCGTTCTCGATCCGGCGCTTCGCCAGGCGGGCGCGACGCTCGCAGAACAGGCAGCAGCTGAAGTCAGTTCGCAACTTCCGGACCACACGATCGACGTTGTTCTTGCGGGAGGCCAACCCACCCTCGTCGTGAGAGACGCCAAACCCGAGGTTGCAGTCAACACGGATGATCTCGACGCCCGGATCACGGTGCGTCTCCCCGAGGATCTCAAGGAAGACCTGGAAGAAGCCGCGGCGGATCTTGGTGATTCTGTGAACACATTCGTCGTACGTGCTCTCGCCGGCAGGGCGAATGCCAAGGCTCGTTCGTCACGTTCGACGTTCGAGGGAACCATCGAAACATGATTGATCGTGTCGAGATCTGTGACGTATCGGACTCCCCGCGGATCAGCATTTCAACGAACGCCGGTGACATCATCATTCGCCCGTGGGAAGAGATGCGCGTCAAGGTGGTGCTCAGCGGACACGCAGAAACGGTGGAGAGCACAGTCGTCGACACGACGTCCGACTCGGTCTCTGTGCGAACCGACCCCGGACACCGAGCGTTTCGGTTCTTCGCTCGAGGGATGGATGTGGTCGTGTTTGCTCCTCCCGGCGGCACACTTCGAATCAATTCGTCCTCTGGTGACATACGGGTGAGGCTCCCGCTCGAGGATGTCGAGATCAACTCGGGCTCCGGTGACGTGCGGCTGGACGAGCCGGTCGGGGACGCACGTATCAAGGTGGCATCAGGTCAAGTGAAGATCGGCCACGTCGAACGTGACGCGGAAGTGACCTCAGCGAACGGTGACATAAGGATCGGTAGGGCACGCGACGTTGCAACCAACACCGTGTCGGGAAATACGAATCTCGGTCTCGTCGAATCTTCCGCCCGGATACATTCGGCGAGCGGGGAAGTCCGCGTCCGCGATTTCCGCGGAACAGACCTAACGATCAAAACGATGTCTGGTTCGAGTGTCATCGGCCTGGCGCCTGGAAGGACGGTCGCGGCGCAGATCAAGACGATGTCGGGCCAGTTGCGTAACAAGATCCGCCCGGTAGGCGGCGACCGGACGGGTCGGATGAATGTGAAAGTCACATCCTTTTCCGGCGACGTCATTCTGCGCAACGCCCGCTAACCCCGATCGGAGCATTCTCTGTAGGGCTACCGTGGTCCCCGTGACACTCGAACTCACCGATCTCATCGAGGATTACCAGTTCGGTCCGCCCGAAGGCGAATGGCGACCGCTGTTTATCGCTATCGCTGGTGGGTCAGGCTCGGGCAAGACGACGATCGCACGGTCCGTCGTCGATCTGGTTGGTCGCGACAAGGTGATCTATCTGCAACAGGATGCGTACTACAGGGATCGAAACGATCTCGACGTCGAAGAACGAGCGAAGATCAACTACGACCATCCTGACTCGATCGAGATGGAGTTGTTGATTGCACACCTCGATGCGCTACGAGAAGGTGAGTCCATTGAACGTCCCGTATATGACTTTGCTACGCATACGCGGACAGATGAAACCTACACGCTTGGTCCCGAATCAGCCGTCATCGTCGAGGGAATTCTCGTTCTCGCCGATTCTGAACTGCGCACTCGTTTCGATGTGAGAGTGTTCATCGACACTGAGGCGGACATCCGGCTGATCCGGCGACTCGAGCGCGACACGCTCGAACGTGGGCGCACCGTCGATTCGGTGATCGAGCAGTATCAAAGGACAGTGCGACCGATGCATCATCAGTTCGTGGAACCTTCGAAGCGGTATGCAGACATCATCATTCCCCAGGGCATCAACGCGGGAGCGATAGGCACCGTTTCATCGATGATCAAGCACTTTCTCGACCAAAGCGACCACGCAGCAAATCACCCGTGAGTTTCTGAGATTTGCTCCTGCCACACATCGACGAGCCGGTCGGCAACGTGCACACCAACCGACGCGAACGCAAGATGTCCTTCGGCGGATGCGTGAAAGAGATCAGCGCCGAACATCGGTGAGTCTGTGGTGAACATCTGCTGCATAACGTCCCACGCGTTCGACTTGACGGTGTTGGGGTAGTGGCGCGAAACTCTTGCGATCGCCCGGTCGACAGCCCTGGCGCGAATCCTCGCGAATCCCTTGGCGAGCTCCGGGAGGCGGGGGATCGTTCCAAGGTCTCCGATGCCGGATAGCCCTACCGCGGGAACGTCGGTGTGTAGGGCTCTGACCGCACGGTCGTAGTCCGCTTCGAATCTCGCAATCGGCGTGGCTCGAAGCGCATCGTTCGAACCAGCGGACAGGTATGCGATGTCGGGTCGCAGAGCAAGGGCCTGATCGACCTGTGAATCAAGAACGTCCCTGATTTTCGATCCTCCCACGGCGACGCTGATCGCGGTGACGCGGTACCTGTCGGCGAGGTGCATTGCGAGCTGACGGGGCCACGAGGAATCGAGCGGATCGACTCCCGGCGCGGTTATCGAACTGTCACCCAGAAAGACGATCGTGAGTGGGGGAGCGTCGGCGGAACCGAAAACGCCCGACGGGTCCTGATTTTCGAGCGATGGTAGATCCTCGCGATAGATGGCGCGCGCCATCTGGCCCGCTAACACCGCGCCTGCGACCAGCGGTGGCCTCATGATCTTCCATGCTCTCATGCCCATAGTCTGGTCAACCTCGAGGAGCATTGAGACGTTCCCAGTGCGTTCAGGGTAGAGAACCCAGTCACGCGACGCGATAGAGGGACCACTCGCCTTGTACGCCTTTGAGGGTGAACGTGCCAAGCGGATCGTAGATGATGTTCGACCCGACAGTGAGATCCTTCACGGTGCTCGACACGGCGACTGCTCCATCGGGTGCATGGTCGATGACTCGTGAGGCGATGTGGACGCCGATGCCGGCAATGTCGTCGCCCGCGAGCGTGATCTCGCCCGTGTGCACCCCGGCTCGCATCTCAACGCCGAGAGCGCCTACCTCGGATAGGACCTCTCGCGCCGTGGCCACGGCGGCGGCTGGACCGTCGAAGATCGCCAGATGGCCATCGCCCGTCGTATTGATGAGTCGTCCTCCGAAACGCTCTACTTGACCGGCGCCGATGCGGTTGGCGTCGGAGAGGAAGTCGAGCCATCGTTGGTCACCGAGTTCTGAAGCCCGTCGGGTCGAATCGACGATGTCCGTGAACATCACCGTTGCGAGTCTTCGGTCTGTTTTGACGGTGGCGGTTTTGCCGGACACGAACCGCTCGACGTGGTCTAAGACCTCGTTGAAGGGACCGGCATGGAACGGGAGCGTGTCCGCCCCGTCGAGTTCAACCCACTCCGATCCCTCGATGTGATCGGCGATCCACTTGCCGTACGCCATGCGGTGATATTCAGCATCTCTTCGGCCTATCACCAGCGTGGGAACAGCAATGGTTGGAACGACCGATGTGAGATCCGTTCGAGCTTGCCACTCGAATCCTGCTTGCAACATTGCGGGTGGCATCGATGATCGGTTGTACCTCACCCACCATTTGCGGAATCGAAGGTCATCAACGACGGAAGGCGCCGTTACTGCCAGAGCGTCTCCTGTCGTGCCGTACTGTGCAATGTATGTGTCCGCCAATTTCTGTAGGAGATCGAGGGGTAGACCGATCGGGTAGTCGGGGCCGCGGATCAGCCTGGCCATCGCGTTGATCAATACGAGCGATAGGACTCTTTCGGGATAGGTGGCGGCAAAGGCCATCGCCATTGAGCCGCCTTCGACATCGCCGACGAGGGCAGCCCGCTCGGACCCGACCGCATCCATCACGGTTGTGATGTCTTCTATCCAACGATCGATTGTGGGTGGGTTGTCCGTGTGCACAGGGTCGGATATGCCCGAGCCCCTCTTATCGAAGAGGATGACTCGTGAAAAGGACGCAAGTCGGTCGAGGTAGCGCACCGCAGAGGGTTCGTCCCAGAGCAGATCGATGTTCGACTGCCAGTTCGTGAGGAAGACGAGGTCGATCGGCCCGTCGCCGAAGACCTGGTAGCCGATGGCGCCGTCCTTCGATTGTGCGTACTTGGTTTCTGGCAACAACGGAGCGGTTCCTCGCTACAGGCGATCTCGTACCCAGCGGCATGCCGTGGTCGAAATTCGCCACTTCCTGCTGCGAGCCAGGACGATAGCAATGCAGCGGCCGCGGCGCGGAGTGGTGCACGTCACCAGCCGGGTTCTGATCGTGGTGATAGAGTTCGCCGACACGATGAAGTGTCAGACATTGAGAAGGGATTCGCCATGGTGAGCAACATCGATAGGGCAGCTCTTCTGTCGCTGATGGATGACGGAGCACTTGTCCTCGACGTCCTGCCGAAACGTGAATATGAGTCGGGGCACATCCCGGGTGCGATGAACGTCCCTCTCAGACAGCTCGACGCGGATGCCGTTGCCGGGTTTCAGAAGGAGATACCCGTCGTCGTCTATTGACACGACGGTTTGTGAGACATGTCTCCGCGAGCCGCGTGCCGGCTCGAAGCACTCGGGTTCGAGAATGTGTACGACTACACACTTGGGATCGCAGACTGGAAAGCCGCGAATCTGCCGATCGAGGGAGAACCTCCCGAAGTCCAACTCGTCGGCGATGCCACACGTCCAGATGTGCCCACGGCCACCCCGGGAGAACTGCTGGGCGAGGTGCTCGACCGCACGACCGAAGCCGGTTGGGACGAAGCGTTCGTACTCGACTGTGATGGAATAGTCGCGGGCCGACTGCGTGGCAAGACATGGCAGAAGGACAGATCCCTGCGAGTCGATGAGGTCATGGAGATCGGACCGACGACCGTCAGACCAGGCACCGTTCTCGAGCCGCTCGTGAAGCGAATGGAGGAACGCGGCACGAAACTCGTTGCCGTGTCGACCGCCCAGGGAGCGTTGCTCGGGGTACTGCTGCTTGCCGACGCCCTGAGTTTCCTCAGCGGCGAATCACCGAAACAGATCTGGGTCGAATGCGACGGCTGCCCCGGAGGATGGAAAACCGTCTGACGCGTGCTGGGGGACGTCGTGAACCGTAGGTCGGGTACAGCCTCGTCTAGGGAACCTGAGCGGCGCCGAGTGATCCGAACAGTGCTTCGGACGGGACGTTGCCTTCGGTGATGAACAGAACAAGCTGGGAATGCCCGGCCCGTCGCAGACTCGCCATGGCAGTCGCGACCAGGGTGCGCCCGAGGCCTGTGTTCTTGTGGTCCGGTGCAGTCATCACGTACCCGACGAACGGCTTTCCTCGGTTGAGCGAAACCAGGACAGCTGATGCGACACTTCCGTCGACAGTGGCGATGTACGAGTGCTCGATCATCGGTTCATGCGAGAAGTATGAATCCACTTCTTCGAGTGCATCTTGAAGAGATTCATCTTCGGAGTCGATGGTTCCCCGGTAGGCGTCCAGCATCAGGCTCGCCAGGGCGTTGGCATCATCCGTGGTGATCGTGCGTACTACGACATCCTGAGACGTGATCGTCTGAACGGGACGCGCCAGATCGATTTCGTAGCGGAGCTTCGGTGGTGAATCCATGCGCCGACCTTACTCATCGTGACAGAGCGGGATGCACGCCCGCTAGCCCGTGGTCGGCGTCACCCGGGTGGGATGTTGTAGTTGCTGCGGAAGAGGTTGGTCGGATCCCAGCGTCGTTTCAGCGCTACTAGCCGTGGGTAGTTGGCACCGTATGCAGCGGGTATGCGGTCGGGCTCATCGTCGGCGATGAGGCTGACGTAGACGCCTCCCGTTGCGTGGGCACGCATGGCTCCGTGGAACTCCGAAGCCCAGGCAAGTACGGGCTCGTCTTCGTCTGTGTCCATCCAACCGGCGATGATGTGGAATCCGTAGGTCGTGGTCCTGCCTCCGTAGGGTGTTGCCGAAGGGTCGACTCGACCGATTGCCCCGCCGAGGGGGTCGAAGTACGCGGCGCTCAGTGGCCCGACCATGCGTGGTACGAACTCGACCATTGTGTCGATTGCCCCATCCGATAGACCGTTGAGGTCGTGTGCCTTCGAGATGTACCGCTGACCCTTTGGCAGGTTGGCGTCGAAGCCCGTCTGGGCGTCCACATACCGCCCGAGACGCGCCTCCTCCAGTATCGGTTCGCCAAGCTCCCGAAGAGGTAATACGAAGTCAGCCGCGTCCGGGTCCTCGTGGTAGAGAACGAAGTCGAGCGCCGGCTGTCCGTGAAACTCCTCAGGAAACACGTCGATCGGTGGGATGCGGAAGCAGAACGGGTAACACTGGAACTCATCGGGCGCCTCGGCCATGAAATCCCTGAAGAAGCGAAGCTTGTCGCCCGCATTGTCGAACGGGTACACGATCTGCCCGGACAGCACCTGGGGACCCACCTTGTGCAATCGAAGTTCCAGGCTCGTGACCACGCCAAAGTTCCCACCCCCGCCTCGCAGAGCCCAGAATAGGTCAGCGTTTTCGTCCGATGCTGCTCGAAGCTGGCGTCCGTCTGCAGTCACGACTTGCGCTGAGATCACATTGTCGATCATCAGCCCATACTTGCGGGAGAGGTACCCTGCGCCACCGCCAAGAGCTGCGCCGATGACACCGACTGATGAGACCGTTGGCGTGGGGGTTGCGAGACCATGCAGCTGCGTCGCGGCATCCATCTCGGCACAAGTGACCCCGCCCTCGACCGTCACAGTTCTTGCCTCCGCATCCACGCGGATCGCTTTCATAGGTGACAGATCGACCAGGAGGCCGCTGTCGGCGACGCTATTCGCAGCGTATGAGTGACCGCCACCTTTTACAGACAGTTCCAAGCCGTGTTCGCGGGCATAGTCGATTGAGGCTTTGACGTCGCCGTCGCTCTTGCACCGCACGATGAGGTCGGGTCGGCGATCGAACCTTGTATTCCACAGGGATCGAGCCACATCGAAAACAGGATCATCCGATTCAAGCAACCGACCGCTAAGAACATGTGTCAACACAGATGCGTCCACGAGATTCACTCCTCGGTCGGGAACTGGCATCGTCAGCCTCCCCAATGCTGCCTCTGGGAATCGCAGTGGCAATGGGGCATCTGGCTCAAATCTATGGTTCATGCAACCCGGTTG
>BTQP01000054.1:0-11149 GCA_036985935.1 Acidimicrobiia bacterium
GTCCTCCATCAGCTCCATGAGCTCGGTGCGGGGGCGAATGGAGATCTCACTGGCGAGATCGACTACGGCGACGGGTTCGCTGACGCCGGTGCAGCGACGGCGGAGAGAACGGAAACCATGGGAATCGTTGAATCCCTCACGAAACGACTGGAAGAGGTCGACGCCGCAACAGCGAAACTCGCCGACGGAACCTTCGGTGTGTGTTCCTCCTGCGGTCAGGACATCGAGTCCGACAGATTGAAATACAGGCCGACGTCCGTCATGTGTGTGTCATGCAAGTCGCCAAGCCCCTGACATGGCCCTGCATCTGGTCCGCCGGTTCTTTGGTTTTCTGACCGCGGCGCCGCTTTCTCCAATAGAACAAGACGAAATTCATGCAGCGCTTCCGTCCCGCCTTGCGCGTCTCTTCTTTTCACAGCGCACCGAGGATCAGCGGCATGCCTTCGATGTTCGCTCCCGCGTTGGCGACGACCCGGCACTCGTCCAGGCAGCGCTGCTCCACGACGTCGGAAAGATCGATTCGGACCTCGGAGCGGTCGGTCGGTCACTCGCCACGATCTGGTCTGCGACATCGTTGCCGATATGGGGACGCTGGCGGGCATATCTCGATCACGGTCGGCTTGGCGCCGACGTCCTCGAAGCCCATGGAGCCGACGAGTTGGCCGTGGCTTTCACCCGGCATCACCCAGGGGCGGTCCCGAAGAGTTTCGACGCGGTGGGGTGGAAGAGGCTCAGTTCGGCTGACGACGCATAGTGCAACCTCAAGCGGAAAGCCTCCGACACTGTGCACAAACGCAATAGCATGCGCACCAATGACTTTTGAAGTTCGAACACGTGTATTCGAGGGTCCGCTGGATCTGTTGCTCCAGCTCATCACCTCGCATCAGGTCGAGATCACCGAGCTGAGCCTCGTCGGGATCGTCAACGAGTACGTCCAGTTCATCGACGAGATGAAGGAACTCGACATCGAGGGGACAAGCGAGTTCCTGCTCATCGCCGCAACGCTGATACAGATGAAAGCCCGCCACCTTCTTCCCGACGACGAACCCATCGATCTCGACGACGAACTCGCACTCGCCGAAGAGCGCGATCGACTACTCGCCAGGCTGCTCGCGTGTCTGACGTTTAAGGACGTTGCCGCCGTTCTCAGACATCGGATGGATGCAGCGTCTCGAAACGTGCCACGTCTCGTTGGTCTACCCGACCATGTTGTTCCGCCGATACCCGACGTGATCATCCCTGTTGATGCAGACGGGCTCGCAGCGGTCGCACACCGTCTCTTCACGACACAGTTCGAGGAACCAGACGTCGACCATCTCGACCTCACACTTCCCTCTGTCCAGGACGCAATGGTCGACCTCCAGGGCCGGATGGCATCGACGGTGACGTCAGACTTCGATGAGATCGTGGCCCACTGCACACGAGACGTCGAGGTTGTTGCCTACTTTCTTGCATTGCTCGAGCTGGCACGATGGGGCATTGTCAGAGTCGAGCAAGAGCAGATGAACTCCTCCATTCACATCGAGTACGACGAAACGGCAGCAGACCAGCGCTTTCGTGCAATGGTCGAATTGGACGGTGAAAGATGAACTCAGATACGACGCGGCATCTCGAAGCCATTCTGTTCGTCGCTGAAGAACCGGTGAATACCGAAGAACTCGCTGAGGTATTGGAGGTTCCAGTTTCAGACGTGATCGCCGGTCTCGATGAACTCTCTCGCACGTTGACGGATGATCGTGGCATTGTCCTGAAACAGGTTGGCGGCGGCTGGCGTCTCTACACCCATGAGGATGCCTTGCCGTATCTCGAGAGGTACGCCTCGACGGACCGGGTCAAACGGTTGTCGAACGCAGCCATGGAGACACTGTCCGTTGTGGCATACCGTCAGCCCGTATCGAGGGGGCAGATCGCCGAGATTCGAGGTGTGGATTCGGATCATGCGGTTCGCACGCTCGAGAGAAGAGAACTCGTGAGGGAAGTCGGCCGCGCACCAGGTCCAGGACAGGCCGTCCTGTACGGCACGACTCCAACGTTCCTCGAAAAGATGGGAATCTCGGCTGTTGCGGATCTTCCACCGCTCGCCGACCACGTACCGCCAGCTGAGATCATGGAAACCCTTGAAATGCCGATGCGCCCGGAGTCATCATCGAGCGGCTCAACAAACTCATAGCCCGCACGGGTTACGCATCCAGGAGAAAGGCCGATGTGCTTCTCGCACAGGGTCGGGTAGCGGTCGACGGCACAACCGCCAGCGTTGGCGACCGCGTTGACCCTCAGACGGCCGTCGTAATGATCGACGGCGTTCGCCTGCCCCTCGATGCCGAACTCGTCACGTGGCTCGTCTACAAACCGGTCGGTGTCATCACGACAATGGACGACCCGCAAGGCAGGCCGACGGTTCGGTCCATCGTTCCGCCAGAACCTGTCACGAACCCGGTCGGTCGTCTCGATCTGCACTCCGAGGGACTGCTGCTCATGACCAACGATGGCGACCTTACTTTGGCCGTCACACATCCCCGGTACGGAGTTCCCAAGACGTACCAGGTACTCGTACACACAACGGTATCGGATGCGGTGGTTGCCAAGTTGGTTTCTGGTGTGATGCTCGAGGACGGCCTTGCGTCGGCCCGGTCAGCCCGCATCCTCGATGAGTCCCGCGGTCGTACGATCATCGAGCTGGTACTGACCGAAGGCAGAAAGCGCGAGATTCGCAGGATGTTCGATACGTTCGATCTTCCGATCGAGCGCCTTGTGAGAACTGCCATCGGAGACATTGTCGACCGTACGCTGACCCCGGGATCGTACAGAGCGTTGACGATAGAGGAAACACGGATGCTGTACCGCACGGCCGGCGTGGAAGGAAACAGATGACGGACCTCACGCTATCGGGCCCTGGCGGTCCGTTCACAGCGTCTGTCGACGTGCCCGGAGACAAATCGCTTTCACATCGCGCTCTTCTGTTCGCCGCGATCGCCGAGGGCGACAGCCTCATCACGGGTCTGGGACCCGGCGAGGACATCCAGACAACCGCCACCGCCCTACATGCGTTGGGTGTGTCGGTTTCCGGTCAGCAGATCCGATCCCCAGGAATCGCGAACTGGACGACGCCGGAATCACCCATCGATTGCGGCAATTCCGGGACAACGATCCGGCTCCTTGCCGGCGTACTCTCCACCTCGCACGTCAAGACAACGCTCGTCGGTGACGCGTCGCTCAGTCAACGCCCAATGGGCAGGCTGATCCAACCACTGCGATCCCTCGGTGGCGCATTCGCCACAAGCAAGGGTGCGACTCCGCCGCTCGACGTCGGTGGAATTGAAGACGCAGAATCTGCGAACGTGACCATCGACATCGCCTCAGCACAGGTGCGAACTGCCTTCGAGCTGGCCGCCCTGGCGAGCGACGGTCCGTCGACCATCGATTCTCCATCGGGTTTCCGTGACCACACAGAGCGATGGCTGAGCGCGGTTGGCAGGGGTGAGTGGGAGACCGATACGCGGTTTCGGATCGATCCGGGTCCGATCCCACCGTCACAGTACGGTGTCCCTGGCGATCCGTCGTCGGCCGCCTTCATGTGGGCATGCGCTGCGATCGAGCCGGGCGCCGCCGTTACGACACCCCAGATCTCTCTGAACCCTGGCCGCCTTGGATTCCTCCAGATCCTTGAACAGATGGGAACCCGGGTCGTGGCGCGCGTGACCGGCGCAACGGGTGGTGACCCGGTTGGCGACGTAACCGTCACGGGTGGTCGTCTCCGCGGAACGTCGATCGAAGGTGATCTCGTCGCCTCGGCGCTCGACGAACTTCCCCTCGTTGCTGTTCTCGGTGCCTATGCCGAGGGCATCACATCTGTTCGGGATGCGACTGAATTGCGTACGAAGGAGTCGGACCGGATCGAGGCTGTCGTTGCGATGATCCGCGCGCTTGGTGGGGGAATCGAACCAAAATCCGACGGATTCGACGTCGTTGGTACCGGATTCCTCGATGGAGGGGTCGTAGAGACGGCGCTCGACCACCGAATAGCGATGGCAGGTGCTGTCGCTGCAACGAAGGCGAACCAACCAGTCGTGATCAAGGACGCCAGCATCGTATCCGTCTCGTGGCCGGGCTTCTACGCAGCTCTGGAGGGTCTGTGGTCATAGCTATCGATGGGCCCGGGGGAGTGGGCAAGAGCACGGTCGCAAGAGCAGTCGCGACGAGGCTCGGCCTCTCCTACCTCGACACCGGGGCAACCTATCGCGCCGCGACCGTGATCGCACTCGACGCAGGAATCGCGGTCGACGATGGTGACGCGATCCTCGCCGAGGTATCTCAACGATCAATTGACTACAGCGATATGGGAATACTTGTCGACGGCGAACCCATTGCGGAACAGACAAGGTCGACCGAGGTGACCGACGCGGTGAGCGCCGTCTCGGCACTTGCCTCAGTGAGAGCCCACATCGTGGCGATACAGCGTTCGTGGGTCGATCACCGCGGCGGTGACGCTGTTGTCGAGGGCAGAGATATCGGAACCACCGTCTTCCCCAATGCCGAGGTCAAGGTGTATCTGGCGGCGCGACCCGAGGTGCGGGCGGCAAGAAGAGCGGGTGACTCGGAGGCCCGGGGCGCAACAGTGTCACAGATCGCTGAGGCTCTCGCCGTGCGGGACGATGCGGACTCTTCCCGATTGACGTCACCTCTGCGTGCGGCCAAAGACGCCACCGTGATAGACACCAGCGACATCGGTATCGAGGAAGTCGTGCAAACGATCATCGATCTCGTCGAAGAAGCCTGATCGGTCGAGCGAAGTAGCGCTGCAATGCAGAATCCCCGGCGGTGGCCGGGGATTCTGGGGGTACGTCCCGTACCCATTGATGATGCCCCAAAGGAGCGCATCCTTGCCGGCCCCCTCGAAGGGGCGCATCTTTTGCCGGCGCCCCCGATCGCTGGGCACCGTCACATCTCTCATGTCCGGCAGGTATCGATTTCCTTCAGAATTCTGCTGCCAAGGATTTCTGCAGCATCGAGGCTGATCCGGACATAGATTGGTAGTGGTACGAACGGAGATCCGGTGCACCTCGAAACCGAAAACGCACAATTTCGAGATCTGTATATGACACATCGAGATGCTGTCTGGTCGTATATCGTGCGTCGCGTCGGGCGAAACGACGTGGACGATGCCGTCGCTGAGGTTTTCGTCGTTGCATGGCGGAAGACGTCCCAAGCTCCCGACATCGATGAGCAGCTGCCCTGGCTGTATGGGATCGCAAAGAACGTCCTGCGAAACGTCAACCGCTCCTCCTCGAGGCGCAACCGGCTCTGGATCAAAGCGACGGCGCAGCCCTCCACGGACAGCCCACCCTCAGACGTTCAAGTCATCCGAAACTCAGAAGATGAAGAATTGCTTGCCGCAGTTGCGAAACTTCGCGCAATCGATCAAGAGGTGCTGCGCCTCCGGACCTGGGAAGAGCTCGCCATCAAGGACATCGCGATCGTCGTTGGAATGTCGCCAAAGAGCGTCGAATCCCGTCTTGTCCGAATCCGAAAGAATCTTGCGCGGTCTCTCGCCGTCCCCTTGAGCCCTGCGCAATCCGTACGTCCCGGCCTCGCAAAACAAGGAGGTGAACAGTGACCATCGACCTTTTCGAGCGTTATGCAGCACTCGACCCCGCCAAATCGGCAGGTATCCACCCTGAATGGAGCGCGATGGCCCCCGTGCCCCTCTCAACCCTGGATGGGAGAGAACCGGACATGCAAACCCAACAACAAACACCAAAACAACCAAACAAGCCGAAACCTCGACGAACCGGACTGCTCGTCGCTGCGATAGCCGCAGCGGTCGTACTGATCGTCGGCGCCGTGGCGCTACTGAACAATGGCAGCGACTCCAATCTGGCTCCGGCGGACGGCGGCTCAAGCGTCAGCACGTCGGATGCCCTGGCTGTCAGCAATGCTTACTTCGTGGCGCTGAACGCGGGAGATGTCGAGGGCGTCATGACGCTCTTCGCTCCGGGAGCGACCTTCAACGACAACCTCACTGGGGACTCCACGTTCGATGAAGCCGAGATGAAGGCGGTCTGGAATGCTGCACAGGGAACCAAGTTCACATCGGAGGGCTGCTCAGCGAAAGATGCCTTCCAAGAGCAGGCCATATCGGTATCGTGCACTGCTGCGACTCTCGATGCACTCGTTCAGGCGGTTGGTGCGCCTCCTGTTCCCACCGACATCCGGATGACCATTGGACCCGATGGCATCACCAGTGTCTTCGACATCTACGGTTCCCCGGATTTCAAGGATTCCGGTATACCGTTCGATAGATGGATGCAAACCAACAACCCGGCTGACGCTGGACGAGTGGACTTCGGCGACTGGACGACTATCGAGGAAGCCCAGGAGTACGGTGAACTCGTGGCAGGTTACGCCAAGGAATGGGCGACGTATCTGGAGGACAACAACTGCTCCTACCAGGACGACTGCTGAACGAACGTTGCGAGGTGCCCCTTGTTGCTGGGGGCTGTTGCCAGGGCGAGACCTCCGGCAACAAGGGCACCGACACTAGACACCAAGTAGCGACAGCGCCTCGGTTGCGGTGAAGTCTCTATCCCGCTCGATCGGACCGTGATCGCCAGGTTGCTGACAGGCAAAACCACCCTCTACCAGAGCCTGAAGTGTCTGCATGAACCGGCGGAGCTGCGGTGGCAGGGGAAAGTACTCATCCTCGTCTGTAACCCGAACGAGCTCGACGCCGTCGGTCGGCCCAACAGCTTCGATCACGCTCTGTACCCGCTGATCTGGGGCAGAGGCACCAGCGGTGACACCGACGACGTCTGCATCGACGAGCCATTCGGGGTCGACGGTACCCGGTCCATCGACACGGTAGGTGGGCACGCCAGCGTTTCGCCCGACACGCACCAGCGCCTGAGTATTGGACGAGTTCTCCGAACCCACGACGAGCAGAACATCTGACATCGTTGCAAGTCGTTGGATCGCCGACTGGCGGTTTGTGGTGGCGTAACACAGGTCACTCCTGCGAGCGGTCCACAGGTCGGGATACTTTTCACGCGCATCGTCAAGCACACCCTCCCACTCGTACAGGCCGAGCGTGGTCTGGGCGAGAAGCGCGACACGACCGGGGTCTTTGGGGTCGAAGTCGTCGAGTCCGACACGAGGGTCAACGAGCTGTGCAGCGTGTGGGGCCTCCGCGATAGCCCCGACGGCTTCATCGTGTCCTTCGTGACCAACGTAGATGATGTCGTAGCCCTTGTTGGCCATCCGGCGGACCTCGTGATGGACCTTTGTCACAAGCGGACAGACCGCATCGACCATCACAGCAGCCCTTCCCGACGCGTCCTCCACGACGTCCGGAGCAGATCCATGTGCAGAGAGCATCACCGGGCGACCCGCCGGCACATCGCCGATGTCATCGACGAACACGACACCGGCATCCTCGAACGCCCGGACGACTGCGGCATTGTGAACGATCTCGTGATAGCAATAGACAGGAGCTTCGAACACCTGGACCATCCAGGTGAGCGCTTTGATCGCCATTTCGACGCCGGCGCAGAAGCCTCGTGGTTCGGCGAGAAGTACCTTTGTCACCATGGAGCAAGGTTAGGGCCGTGCGCTGTCTGTCAATGGCCGTCACCGGTACCCTTGCCGACACTATGTCTCTTCCTACCATCCTCGAAGTGCTTCCAGGAACGCCAGCTGCTACAGCCGGTATCCGGGCCGGTGACGAACTCCTGTCCATCAACGGGATCGTTCCGAGCGATGTGATCGAGTATCAGCAGCTCGTCGACGATGTCGACCCGTCTTTCACACTGGAACGCGACGGGGTCGAGTTCGAAGCGATCATCGAAAAACCAGAGGGGACCCCCATCGGGTTGCGTCTTGCTTCGTCGATCTTCGACCGTGTCCAGACGTGTGACAATCACTGCGAATTCTGTTTCATCTACCAGCTGCCACCCGGGCTCAGGAAGTCGCTGTATCTCAAGGACGACGACTACCGACTGTCGTTTCTGTACGGCAACTTCACGACACTCACACGATTCACGGAACTCGATCTTTCCCGTGTTGTCGAGGAGCGACTCGGCCCGCTCTACGTCTCGATCCATGCAACCGACCCCGATCTACGCGCCGACATGTTGCGCAATCGCCGGGGTGCCACTTCTCTGCGATGGCTCGACGCCCTTCTCGACAACGGCATCGAGATCCACGGCCAGATCGTCCTGTGTCCCGACATCAACAATGGACAGGCCCTCGAACGAACACTTGCAGAGACCCTCACGCGATTTCCCGGTATCGAGACGCTCGGCATCGTGCCGCTCGGACTCTCCAAGTACAACACCGAACCGAACCTTCGTGTGCACACGGCACAGGAAGCCAGGACTGATCTCGAAATCGTGCACTTCTGGCAAGAACGAGCCCTCCACACGCTCGGAAGGCGCATATTCCAGGCATCCGACGAGTTGTACATCCAGGCCGGATGGGATGTGCCACTGGCAGACCACTACGAAGCGTTCGCCCAGCATGAAAACGGGATCGGGATGGTCCGTGCTTTCTACGACGAACTCGATCGACTCGAGCACGGCACATCCTCAACAGCCCCGATCGTGACGGGGGAGTGGCGCTCGATGCCGGCTGCCCCCGCCGAGGGCTACCGTGCAGTGCGACACAGACAGACAGATCCCGACACCAACGAGGGTGCGATGGTCATAGTGACAGGCTCCTATGGGGCCGCAGTGTTCGAGCCGGTGAGGAGCCGCCTCGAACGACTCACCGAAAGACCGATCAGACTTCTCGAGATCCCGAACACGTTCTTCGGAGGAAACACCGCCGTTGCGGGGCTGATGGTCGGTGCCGACATCATCACCGGCATCTCGAACGACGCGGACGCCGTCGGTGCATACGTCCTTCCCGATGTTGCCCTGTCTGGCGACGCTTTCATCGATGACGTACCTCTTTCGGCGGTCCAGGCGGCGACCTCGGCCCCGGTCGTGGTTGCTCCGGCAACCGCAGCGGGCCTGCTCGGAGCCATCAGATGAGTCGTATGCCGATCGTCGTGATCCTGGGCAGACCGAACGTCGGAAAGTCCACACTTGTGAACCGCATCGTGCGTTCCAAGGCCGCCGTCACGAACCCCGAGGCTGGTGTGACGCGAGATCGTCGGCAGTTCGATGCTGAGTGGGCAGGCCGAAGTTTCCACGTCGTGGATACGGGAGGCTGGGAGGCACGACCTGGCGAACAGCTCACCGCCGATATCAGAGAACAGGCGGAGATAGCTGTCAGCGCCGCGGATCTCGTCATCTTCGTTGCCGACGCAACTACAGAGGTGACCGACGACGATGTTGGTGTCGCACGCATACTGCAACAGAGCGGTTTGCCTCACCTGCTCGTCGCGAACAAAGCGGACTCGCCGTCCGTCGAGTCGGACCTCACCCACCTCTGGGGGCTGGGACTCGGCAACCCGATACCGATATCTGCACTGCACGGCCGCAATACCGGAGATTTCCTGGACCAGGTCGTCGCCGCCCTGCCCGCGGATGCAGAAGGGGAAGATCCAGATACGATCGCAAGCCTCGCGATCGTTGGGCGACCCAATGTCGGTAAGTCGACCCTATTGAACCGCCTCGCAGGGAGCGAGCGTGTGCTCGTATCGGATGTGCCAGGCACAACCCGCGATCCGATCAATGAAGTCGTGGAGATCGACGGCGAGTTCTTCGAGGTCATCGACACTGCCGGCATCAAGCGCCACACCAAGATCAAGGACGATGTCGACTACTACGCCGTTCTCCGCGCCCACGACACCGTCCGCAAATCTGACGTCGTGCTGTTCGTGATCGATGGGCAGCGCGGGGCTACCCACCAGGAGCAAAGACTTGCAGAGGAGATCGCCCGCGCCGGCGCCGGTCTTCTTCTCATTCTCAACAAGTGGGATGAACTGACAGACGAGGAGCGCCTCCACACCGAAGACTCCGTTGCCGACCGCCTTGCGTTCGTGGATTGGGCCCCGATCCTTCGTTTGTCGGCAAAGACGGGGGCGAGAACGCACCGTCTCCCGAAGTACATTCGGGGCGTCATCGAGAACCGTCGAAAGCATGTACCGGCGCCTGAGGTCAATCGCCTGGTTCGCGATCTTCAGGAAGCACACCCACCGCCCGTGCGCAAGGGCAGGAGAGCAAAGATCCTGTATGCAGTTCAGGCTGAAACCGAGCCACCGACCTTCGTCTTGTTTGTCCGTGGCGGAGAGCTCGGGCCCGACTACATTCGGTTCATAGAGAACCGTATCCGTGAGCGATATGACTTCACGGGCACCCCGATCCGGATCCGAACGAGGGACAGGCACTGATGCAAGAACGAGTTCGCAAAGCGACGAGGCACGCTCTCGGCGGCGGACCCGAGCGTTACCACGAGAAGCTCAAGCAGTCCGGGAAGCTTTTTGTCAGGGACCGAATCGATCTTCTCGTGGATGCGGGTTCTTTCACCGAGGACGGCTTGCTCGCTCGCAACGACGACGACGTTCTCGCGGCAGATGGCGTCGTGACCGGTCGAGCTCGCGTCGATGGGCGAGCGGTCATGGTGATCGCAAACGACCCGACGGTGAAAGCGGGATCCTGGGGCAAGATCACGGTTGAAAAGATGATCCGCGCTCTCGAGGCCGCTTACGACGAACTCTTGCCTGTGTTCTACCTCGTGGACTCGGCTGGCGCACGAATCACTGACCAGGTCGACCTGTTTCCCGGACGTAGGGGAGCGGGCAAGATCTTCTACAACCAGATCCGCCTCTCGGGGCGGGTACCCCAGATCTGCTGCCTATTCGGACCCTCCGCAGCGGGAGGTGCGTACATCCCTTCATTCTGTGACGTAGTCGTCATGGTCGAGGGGCGTGCATCGATGTATCTCGGTTCGCCACGGATGGCAGAAATGGTGATCGGCGAGATTACAACCCTCGAAGAAATGGGCGGTGCCAGGATGCACTGCGAAGTGTCTGGCTGCGGCGATGCTCTCGTGCAATCGGACGAAGAAGCGATCAGCTGGGCCCAGGACTACTTCTCGTACGTCGCGGACCACTACCGGGTGCGACCGAACGAATACGAGGGCGTGCTTCCTGTGCGAGATATCGACATCGCCAACGTTCTGCCTGACGATCCCAAGGGCGTGTACGACA
>BTQP01000055.1:0-11058 GCA_036985935.1 Acidimicrobiia bacterium
CCACGAGGGACTGGCCGATCTTGTCGCCGAACTGAAACGGGCTGACTAGCCGCGACCAGCGGGAATGCCGGGTTTTCTCCCGATGGAGTGGTATTCGATCCCCGCGTTTGTGACGTCGGTTGCGTTGTACAGGTTCCGCAGGTCGATCATCGTCGGACTGCTGAGCGTGTCGTGAACCCGTGCGAGATCAAGGGAACCGAACTCCGGCCACTCGGTCACGATCACGACGGCATCTGCACCTTTCATCGCATCAAAGGCGTCCGTAGCGAAGACGGGACCTCTCAGCTCGCTCCGTGCGTTGTCCATGCCTTGAGGATCGTAGACCCGAACGTTTGCACCGAGACCGAGCAATCCCCTGACGATCTCGATCGCAGGACTCTCTCTCAGATCGTCGGTGTCTGCCTTGAATGTGAGCCCGAGTATCGCGATGTCCTTGCCTGCCACAGATCCGCCGAGAATTCGCGTTATTCGACCGATCATTTGCCCCCGTCTGTTGCGGTTGACATCGATCGCTGATGCAACGATTCGCGAAGACGCCCCATGCACATGACTGCTGTGCAGCAAAGCCTGTGTGTCCTTGGGGAAACAAGAACCACCGTACCCGGGTCCCGCGTTGAGGAACGATTTCGAGATGCGGGAATCGAGCCCCATCCCGGTGGCTACATCGGAGATCGACGCACCGGTCTGTTCGCACAGGTCGGCCATCTCGTTGATGAAGGAAAGTTTGATGGCGAGGAACGCGTTTGACGAATACTTGATGAGCTCCGCGGTTGCGATGTCCGTGAATACTCCTGCAGCACCCTGATCGAGCAGCGGCTTGTAGACCATGCGCAGCGCTTCTTCGGCCCGGGTCGTCTGCGTCCCAACCACGATTCGGTCGGGGCTCAGGAAGTCGGCGACCGCGGCTCCTTGCTTGAGAAACTCGGGGTTAGAGGCGATGGATGCAGTTTCCGGGAGCATCGACTCAACACGGCTCGTAGTGCCAACGGGCACCGTCGACTTGATGACCACCGTTGCGCCGTCGTCGAGAAGTGGCACGACCGACATGATCGCCGAGTCAACGTAACTCAGGTCGGCCTCGCCGGTGTCTGCCGAAGGTGTTCCGACTGCTATGAAAACCACGGCTGATCCAGGGATAGAGGTCGAGTAGTCCGCGGTGAACCGCAGGCGCCCCGCGTCCATGTTTTCCCGAACGAGCTCGGTGAGGCCCGTCTCGAAAATGCGCACCTCACCGGCGTTGAGTTCGTTGACCTTGTCGACGTCGACGTCGATACAGGTGACCGTATGTCCCAGCTCAGCGAGACACGATCCGGTGACGAGCCCGACATATCCTGTGCCAACGATCGAAATGTTCATTGCTCGCCTTTGTGTCTGGCACTGGTGATGTTCGTCCGCATGTGACCGCACGATACCGTCGATCCGTCCTCAGGGGTCTCGGTGAGGCGTCAGCGGTCGAGCATTTCGACGATCGATTCAACGCTTCGACGGGGAGCGCCGTCGTCCCCGTAGGGTGACTCCAGAGTGCCGAGTGTCTCGTGAACCCCCGACAGGTCGTCCATCCAACCGACAGCGATCTGTGCTATCACGGGTCCTGGCTGCACGAGTTGCGCGAACGTGCCGATCACCTCTGGTCTCTCGGTTGACCGTCTGACGACGATGAGTGGCCGTTTGTACACAGAGACCTCCTCCTGGACGCCTCCCGAATCTGAGATCACGAAGGCGGACTCGGCGCCGAGCGCGAGGAATTCGCGGTAGCCGATCGGGCTTACGATGGTGATGTTGTCCATGTTGGGTACGAGCCCGTAGTCGTCCAGCCTCTTCCTGGTCCTCGGATGGAGGGGGAGCACCACGGGAATCGGGAGATTTCCGAGCTGCAGAAGTATCTCCTCTAGTACTGCAGCGTCGTCGACGTTCTCGGGGCGGTGGAAGGTCGCTAGGGCAAACTGACCTGGGCGAACACCGTGTGCCACGGTGATGGATCTCCGATCGGTGACGTCGGGCATGAGTCGGTGCACGGCTTCGACGATCGTGTTGCCCGTCTTTCGAACCCGTGTCTCGTCGATGTTCTCTGCCGCGAGGTTCTCGACCGCGATGTCAGTCGGCGCAAGGCATAGGTCAGCGAGATGATCTGCGATGATCCGATTGTGTTCTTCCGGCATGGTTCTGTCATTGCTTCGCAGGCCGGCCTCTACGTGAACAAGTCGGATCCCACGTGCGTTTGCGGCGAGGCTTCCGGCCGCGACGGTGTTCGTATCCCCCTGCACGATGACACACTGGGGCCGTAACTCACCGAACAGTTCATCGAGCATTGTCGTCGCTGCACCGATCTGTGTGCCGCGAGTCGCTCCGCCGATCTGGATGTGCACGTCTGGATGTCGCATCCCGAACTCTTCGAAGAAGATTCGCGTCATATCGTCGTCGTAGTGCTGACCGGTGTGGATGATCCACGCCGCCGGGCCCAGGAGCTCGACGATCCCCGCAAGTTTGATGATCTCTGGCCGCGTACCAAGGACGACGGCTACAGAGCGTTCCGGTAGTGATGCAGAGAAGGAGCTTGTGTCTATGGTCTCGCCGTCCCGTGTTTGTGCTGACGGCAGAGTACGTCGTTTGCATTGCCTCATGCGTGGTGGCTCGATCACGCACGTCGGTTACGCTCGCCGTGTGGACGTGTTTCTCACCATCGTTGGCGCTGGCGTCGCGTCGTGGCTGTCGATCGAGCTCTACAGGTCGTGGCGTCGCCGTCCCCGGCTTCACTCCGAGATCTGGGCCATGGCTTTCGGAGCATATGCCCTCGCCATGTGGGCGCTGGCAGCGGGTCTCGGCCTCGGGTGGACGTCCTTCAGTTTTCGATCGTTCTATTTCTTTGGAGCGATCGCAAACATCTCGTTGCTCGCGGCTGGCTCGATAGCGCTGCATTCGGTCAGAGCCGGCGAGATCGCTAAGAAGTTCGTCGGCCTCTGGTTGGTGTTTGGCTTTTTCGCAACATTTCTTGCCACATTCTCGGTTCCGCTTCCTTCGACCGGCATCCCGGAAGGAAGCGACGTGTTCGAGTTCACGTTCAGCATCGAGGCGTTGACCCTTCCGGGTCCACGTCTGGTCGCGGCAATTTCTGGTGGGGTAGCGACGATCATCATCGTTGGTCTCGCCGTCATGACGGTCCTGCGTTCGTGGTCCTCGATGCGGCGCCTGGCATATGGCAACGTGCTGATCGCAGTCGGCACCATCGTTCCGGCGCTTGGTGGTTCGCTGACCGCGCTCGGGGAGTCCTCTGCGCTCGCAGTCAGCCTCACGCTTGGAATTGTGCTTCTTGCCTCGGGGTATCGACTTGCGGTTTCGTCGAGATCAGGAGGCAGTGACCCCGAAGCGGCCAGGTCGGGCCAGAACCATGGCGGCGAGCAGCAGAACGATTGAGATAGCCGTGGCGATTCTGCCGGCGATCGTCAGATCAGTTGCAGGATTTCCCGCTGCTACCGAAGTCGTATCCCCGTACTGAACCGTGAGGCTCGCTGTCGCTCCCGGTTCAAGTCGGTCGATCGCCCAATCCAGGACATCGAGTGAGCCCCGCGATGCGCTGTACGACTCGACCGCACAGTCACACGGAACCGGATCAAGAGAAAATGAGACGTTGCTGAGCGTCTCTCCAGACACGTTCGTCAGCGTCACAGTTTGGGTGCCGCCGGTCATGATCCCTTCGGAGAATTCGGGTGTCCACGACGACAGTTGCATCGTGGACACCGCGGCGAACGCTGGCACGGAGATCACGAGGATCGCGGCGGCGCCTACGAGTGTTCCGAACAGCTTTCTCATCATCGTCGGCATCGTATGGCCGTTTGCACGCCCGGTATAGGCACAGATCCCGGCCTCCACGGTGACTAGTGCCTGATGCGGTACTGGTGCCTGGAGGCGTCTATTGGCTCTTCGTGCGGCGAAGACGCCGTCGCTCGGCCCATCCCTTGGTGAGGTAACGCCAGTAGGTCGTCGTGTCCTTGTCAGGAGTCGCGAGAGCTTGCGGTTCGATCTCCACATCGATGGGCGTAGCAGCGGGCCCATCCGCTTCATGCCCCGGCTCTTCATCCTCGGGCACGTCTGCAACCGTTGGTTCTGACCGTAGCTCAGCCAATCTTTGGCGCAGGAAGGTCGCCTCGGTCTCCGCCTTGGCGGCGCGCTCACGCGCCTCAGCGAGCTGTTGGCCTGCCTCATGCAGATTGCCGAGCTGGGAAAGCATCTTGTTGAACGCGTCGATCGGCACGATCATCGTGCCCGCCGAACCAGCGCTGTCGTCGCTCTCGATCTCGGCTGGTGCGTCGCTGTCGGGTCGTCTCGTGTCCCGGTCGCTGGCCGGGTCCTGTTGCAGCGGCTCGATGTGTCTGCCGAGATCTTTCGCCCGTGAGACGACCGCATCGAGATCGACCATCCGCAGGGCGACGTCGCCGTCCGATTCGAGGTACGAGGGAAGGTCCGCTCGTCGAACCCACTTGCGAAGCGTGTTGACGGGGACACTCGTTGCTGCTTCAGCTTCTTTCAGGGTCACCCACGTCGTCGTCGACGCTCCACGTCTTGCCGACGGGAGCGGCGGACGACTTCCTCCCCGCGGATTCGAGCGAATAGCCGCAGTTTCCCACCGCGTTGAAGCATCCATAGTCCTGGAGAATACCAGCGACACTAGGATGTATCTACCAAGGAGAGCCCACCGTGACCGCACGAGATCCCAATATCGAGAAGGATGTTCGCGCCATCGTGAGGAGAATCGTCGATGGCCTTCTTGGCGAAGATGCTTTCCAGAAAACGTCCCGGGAGGACGGCGTCGTATCGATCAAGACGATCGCGATCGGTGGTGACCACGGCGGTTTCGCGCTGAAAGAGCGTCTTGCATACAAACTCAGGGAATCCGGATATTCCGTGAACGATTGTGGAACGGACTCCACAGACGCTGTCGACTATCCGGACATCGCCGCCGCGGTCGCACGGCAGGTTCAAAGCGGGCAAGCTGACATCGGTATCGTCGTCGATGGGGCAGGTATCGGTTCAGCGATGGCGGCCAACAAGATCGATGGTGTCAGGGCAGCGTTGTGTTACGACGTCTCGACAGCGCGCAACGCCCGTGAGCACAACCATGCGAACGTGATGACGCTCGGTGCTGGAATGATCGGCGACTCCCTTGCGTGGCAGATAACTCAGGAATTTCTTGCAACCCCGTATGGCGGTGATCGCCATGCCAGGCGAGTGGCCAAGATCGCCGACCTCGAACGATCCCAGCTCGAACGATCCCAGCTCGAACGATCCCAGGGGGAGCGATGACTATGTCTGAAGAACAAGCCGAGAGGGATCAACTGGTCGAACTCGTCACCCGCGAAGTGCTCGCAGCTCTCGCCGAACGCGCCGACATCTGTGCAACGCCCGAGAAGCTGCGATCCGTGGTTGCAAACGGCGCCGATCGTGTGTCGTTCCACGGTGATGCACAGGACGTGCCTCTCGATCTCGCAAAGTACATCGACCACACGCTGCTCAAGCCCGATGCGACCCAGGCAGAGGTCGACAAGATGTGTGAGGAAGCGATCGAGTACGGTTTTGCCTCGGTGTGTATCAACCCGACATGGGTGAAGAGAGCAGCCGAGAAACTGAAGGGCTCGGATGTGAAGGTCTGCACCGTCATCGGGTTCCCGCTTGGGGCAACGACCCCGGAGATCAAGGCGATGGAGGCCAGACGAGCGCTCCGCGACGGCGCCCACGAGGTCGACATGGTCCTCAACGTGGGAGCGTTGAAGTCCGGTCAGAACGAGCTGGTCCGAAAGGACATCGAGAAGGTCGTCGACGCAGCACACGAAGGCGGAGCCATCGCAAAGGTGATCCTCGAGACGTCACTGCTCACGGACGAGGAGAAGGTCATTGCCTCAGCGCTCTCGAAGCAGGCCAAAGCGGACTTCGTCAAGACGTCTACAGGGTTCGGGGGAGGGGGCGCTACGGTCTACGATGTCGCCCTCATGCGAGAAACGGTCGGACCTGACATGGGCATCAAAGCGTCCGGTGGCGTCCGCACTCTCGAGGACGCGGAAGATATGATTGCAGCTGGCGCAACCAGAATCGGTGCATCCGCTGGTGTACAGATTGTCGGCGGCAACGAAGGAGACGGTGATGGCAGCGGGTATTGAGCTTCGATCATATGTGTTTCTCGACTCACTTCAACCGCAATACGCAGCGTTCCTTGGAACGACCGCGCAGGGATTTCTCCCGCTAGCAGGCGAGGCCGTGCTCTTCGTTGAGGTAGCACCAGGTATCGAGATCAACAGGCTCACGGACGTGGCGCTCAAAGCCACAACGGTGAAACCAGGCATGCAGATCATCGAACGAGTATTTGGTCTTCTGGAGGTTCATTCTCCCGAACAGTCCGAAACGCGGGCGGCCGGCGCAGCGATCCTCGACTCCCTTGCAGTGACAGAGACAGATCGACTGAAACCTGAGGTGCTCTCGAGTCAGCTGATTCGTCGAATCGACGACCATCACGCCCAGCTGATCAACCGCATGCGCCACGGCCAGATGATCATCCCCGGACAAACGTTGTACGTCCTGGAGTGTGCGCCCGCGGCGTATGCGGCGTTCGCGGCCAACGAGGCTGAGAAGGCCGCGAATATCAATGTGCTCGAAGTGCGAGCTTTCGGAGCGGTCGGCAGGGTGTACCTCGGTGGGGAGGAACAGGACATGGAGGTTGGTTGGCGTGCAGCGGTCGATGCGCTCGAAGGTCTCGAAGGTCGCACGAACACATAGAAGAAACATCAACAGGAGGAATACATGTCAGACGCACTCGGGATGATCGAAACTCGCAGTTTTGCCGCAATGGTTGAAGCCGCAGACGCGATGGTCAAGGCCGCAAAGGTGGAACTCGTGAGTTACGAGGCAACCGGTGGCGGGTATGTGACGGCGATCGTTCGTGGCGACGTTGCTGCTGTCAAAGCGGCGGTCGATGCCGGCGTACGGAGCGGTGAAAAGGTAGGCGAGGTCATCGCTACCCACGTCATCGCACGCCCCCATGTCAACATCGACTTCGTCATGCCACTCGGTCGCAGCGATGAGGCTGCCGACGCGGTTTCGTAGAAGCCAGCCAGAAGCGAGGACAAGCGATGAATCTTGGAATGGTCACAGGAACCCTTGTTGCATCGCGCAAAGAGGAGCTGATGGAGGGTTTGCCCCTTCTCGTGGTGCGGCAGTTGACCGAGAATGGCACGGCCGCTGGCGGGTACGTCATTGCCGTGGACAGCGTCGGAGCTGGCGTGGGCGAGGTCGTGCTGTACGCATCAGGAAGTTCAGCGCGCCAGACCTCGGTGACAAAGGACAAACCGTGTGACGCTGTGATCATGGCCATCGTCGATCAGTGGGACCTCGACGGCGAAACGGTGTACGTGAAGTGATGGCAAGCCTGACCGATTCGGATGTCCAGGCGATCATTGCGAAGGTGAAAGGCAGAGTCGCAGCCGCCGATATCGGTGGCAAGACGGGCGCAGCGTTGATCGCCCGTTCCGAGATCGATGGCCTCGACGAGACTCTTGGTGAGGGCGTGTACGGAACGGTCGACGAGGCTGTCGCCGCGGCGAAGTCCGCATTCGGCCGGTATCAGAGTGTCGGTCTCGACGCCCGCAAGGACATCATCGAAGCGATCCGGCAGTCGATGAGGGAGAACAACGAACGTCTTGCCTATATGGCGAGACAGGAAACCGGTCTCGGGAGAGCGGACGACAAGGTTCTGAAGAACCACCTGGTTATCGAGAAGACCCCGGGTCCCGAAGATCTCGAGCCTCACATCGTGACAGGTGACAAAGGAATGATGGTCACCGAGTATGCCCCGTACGGCGTGATCGGCTCGATCTCACCGACCACGAACCCAACGTCGACGATTATCAACAACGCGATCGCGATCCTTTCCGCGGGAAACGCAGCCACATTCAACGTTCATCCCAGCGCCAGGGGTGTCAGCATCGAGAATGTAAAGCTGATCAACCGGGCCATTGTCCATGCGGGTGGACCTCGTGACCTTGTCACATCGGTCGCGGCGCCCACGCTCGATTCCGCTCAGGCACTGATGAGCCATCCCGACGTTCGTGTGCTGCTTGTGACGGGCGGTCCTGGTGTGGTGAAGGCTGCGATGAAGACCCCGAAGAAGGCCATAACGGCTGGTCCAGGGAATCCTCCCGCCGTTGTGGACCAAACAGCTGATATCGCAAAGGCGGCGAAGGACATCGTCATGGGTGCGTCCTTCGACAACAACATCATCTGTGTAGACGAAAAGACGACGATCGCCGTCGATACCATCGCCGACCGGCTCGTTCAGCACATGACGGCCTCCGGGGCGTATCGCTTGAAGGAACATGAACTGAAACGACTTGAGCGAGTCATCTTCACCGACAGGGGCCCGAGCAACAAACCAGGAGTCATGAACCCCGCGTTCATAGGAAAGGATGCCTCGGTCATTCTTTCCGAGATCGGTATCTCAGTTCCGCGCGAAACGCGGTTGATCATCGCCGAGGTACCTGTCGAACACAATCTCGTATGGACAGAGCAGATGATGCCGGTCATGCCGGTCGTGAGGGTCAAAGATGTCGGCACAGCCATTGACCTCGCGGTCCGGTCCGAACACGGGTTCCGACACACAGCGTCGATCCATTCGACGAACGTAGACACGATCACCACGATGGCGAGGGCAATGGATTGTTCGATTTTCGTAGCGAACGGCTCCAACGTTGCAGGCCTCGGTGCCGAAGGCGAGGGATTCACCTCGTTCTCCATAGCGAGCCCCACCGGTGAGGGCCTGACACGCCCGCGCACGTTCTCGCGGGTGCGTCGGGTGTCCGTTGTAGGGGCACTGCGCATTGTCTGACATGCAGCACAGTGCGTTCGGAATGTGGGAGTTCTCTTCGATCCCGTCGGGGATCTACTGTGCCGATGCGATCGCAAAAGGTGCCCCGGTGGCAAGTCTGCTCACTGGAACATCTCATCCCGGTAAGTATCTCGTTGTCGTAACTGGGGACCCGGCCTCCGTCGAAGTCGCTACCGACATCGTCGTCGGTACACCGCGGCCATCCTTGCTCGACTCTCTCTTTCTCGCTGATATCGCACCGGATGTCGCGAGATCGCTGTTCGAAGTGTCTGGATCTGTGAGTGCCGGGGGTGAAGCCGTGGGCGTGGTGGAGACGTCGACAGTCGCGGCGGGGGTGAATGCCGCTGACGCCGCACTCAAACATGCGCACGTGTCACTGGCAAGCCTGCGCCTTGCAGATGGTCTCGGTGGCAAGGCGTACTTCATCGTTGACGGGGACATCGGTGAAGTCCAGGCGGCGGTTCAAGCCTCGATCGATCGTGCGGGCGCTCTGATCAACGATTCGGTTGTTATCACACAGCTCACATCCGAGCTCAGGGCCGACCTCAATGCCGGCTCGAGCTTCGCTGAGGTCCTGAGATCCCACCAGGCATCGTCATGATCCTCGGTAGGGTGCGCGGAGCGGTGGTCGCAACGGTCAAAGATCCGGGGATGTCTGGGATGAAACTCCTCATCGTTCAGCCGCTCGACCAGAATCAAGAAGATGCGGGTTCGTGCGTTGTCGCCGCCGACGCTGTGTACCAGGCGGGACCGGGTGACATCGTGTATTTCGTTGCCAGCCGCGAGGCCGCCGAGGCGATGGAACCCCGTTTCGTTCCGGTCGACCACGCGATCGTCGGCATCGTGGATGCCGTGGACGTTCGCTCATGAAGGTTGGACGCGTCACAGGTAATGTCGTTTCGACCATCAACCACGAGTTCTTCGACGGCGAGAGCCTGCTCATCTGCAGGATCCTCGACCGGGGCAAGGACACTGATCGATACCTGATCTGCACAGATCGGGTCGGGGCAGGGGTCGATGAGACCGTGTTGATCCTCGACGAGGGCAGCTCTGCCCGCCAGATCTACGGTATTGACACGGGTCCTATCAGAAGCGTCATTGTTGGCATTGTGGACGATGTGACGGAAGAAGCCGAAGGGCGATAACCCACTACGGTGCGCGGCCGGTAGCCTTCTCTCTCATGATGCGTCGCTTCTCTGTGCTTCTCGTTGTTCTTGGGCTTGTCGCTGCAGCGTGCAGCTCAACCGACGAGATCTCCGCTGAATCATGTGCTGAGATCGCCGATGAGACGATGTCTCTCTTTCAGAGGTTGATCGACGATGTGGACGCTGAGTTCGGCGATCTCACAGTGCAGGAACTGATCGATTCGGGTGGCGATTTGCCCTCGATCAAGTCCTTCGAGGAGGATGCGGCGATGATCGACGAGATCGCTTCGGGGCTGGGCTGTTCGCAGAGCGACATCTCAAGCGCTGTGGATGCCCGTGTCGGGGAACTGACAGCTGAAACGGATCTTGGCCGCTTCCTCATCGGCGCTATCCGCAGCGGAGGACTGTAGAGCTCTAGGAGAGTGCAGCGGCAGCTTCCCTGTCCAGCAACCACAACACTTTCTCAGTGGCAGTCACTCGTGCAGCTGGGACTTCGGCACCCGCAGCGATTGCCGAGACCATCTCTGCTTTGGCTTGACCTGCTACAAGGAACAGCACGACGTTGCTTCTCGCGATCAGATCGAACGTGGCAGTCAGCCGCCACGATTCGACCGATGCTGCGTAGTTCGCGACATATGTTTCACCAACAACGCTGAGTGCGTCTGATCCCGGGAACAGGCTCGCGGTATGGCCGTCGGCACCGATTCCCAACATCGTCACCGTCCTCACTCCCGAATCAAGCACCGGGCCGAGAACGTCGGTGTACGCCACCGCAGCTGCGTCGGGAGAGACAAGCTCGGTGTCCGGTGCGACAAAATGGATCCCGGTCGGGTTGATGAGTTCGCTACGCGCCATTCTCTGGTTCGAATCGGGATGTGTGGGCCCTACCCACCTCTCATCGGTCATCCATGCAGTAGTGGTTGACCAGTCGATGTGACGGCCGGCTAGTTCCCGGTATGTGCTTGCCGGCGTCGAGCCGCCCGCGAGTCCGATCGCAAGACGGTCGGACCGCAGAACCTCCGCCTCGATCAGGTCCGCAGCTTCGCG
>BTQP01000056.1:0-10738 GCA_036985935.1 Acidimicrobiia bacterium
CCCGTTGACCTCTCGACAGGGTCCCTCACCGCAGACCGGACGCGGGTGCAGACCCCGGATCCGTCGACACCCCCCGCAGTACTCGAGGCGGTTCGGCAACTGGTCAACACAGATGACTCAGATGGCGCCGTGGGAATCACGATTCCTGGTGTCGTGATATCTGGCGTCGTAAAGACAGCGTCGAATATCGACAAGGCATGGGTCGGCCTCGATGCGCGTTATATGTTTTCCGAATCCCTCGCGAGACCGGTCACGATACTGAACGATGCCGACGCAGCAGGAGTCGCCGAGGCCCGCTTCGGCGCTGGGAAGGATGTCAGGGGTGTCGTGCTCCTCCTCACATTCGGAACGGGTATCGGATCAGCCCTGCTCGTTGACGGGGTGCTCGTGCCGAACACGGAACTCGGCCATCTCGAATTCAGAGGAGACATTGCAGAGGGCTATGCCGCAGCTCGCCTCGTCAAACGCGAGAGCGCGTCGATTGAGTGGTGGGCGAAACGAGTAGACGAACTCCTCTCCTATATCGAGCTCCTCCTGTCACCGAATCGGATCATTATCGGTGGCGGAATCTCAAAGCGCTTCGAGGAGTTCGTCGGCTTCCTCCACACAGACGCAGAACTCGTGCCCGCTGGTCTACGAAACAACGCAGGTATTGTCGGGGCTGCAATGGCAGCCGAGGAGGACGCATCATGACAGAGACAACAGGCACCCACACCACAGCTGATGGTTTGGTTCTGTTCACGAGATCCTGGACGATCGACGCTCCGCGGTACGACGTATTGCTCGTACACGGTCTCGGCGAGCATTCTGGCCGATGGTCAGGACCAGCTGAGTTCCTCAACGACCACGGGGCGAACGTCTACTCGTACGATCTTCGTGGCCATGGCCAGAGCGGAGGGAACCCCGGCGATATCGAGCGGTTCGACCAGTTCTACGACGATATCGCGGAAATGGCCGTCGTTTCGGCGGCCTCGACCGGGAGGCCATGGGTGCTGTACGGCCACTCTCTCGGTGGTCTCCAGGTGGCAGGGTATCTCATCAACGATCGCGAGCCGATCCCGAATCTCGCGGTGCTGTCGGCGCCTGCAATGGAGGCCATGCGCAGCATCGACAGCGTGCTGAAGGTCGCGGCGAGCGTGCTCGGCACTATCACACCCGGACTCCGACTCTCGGCAAACGTCACGGCAGAGATGCTCTCACGAGATCCATCTGTCGGCGAGGCGTACTTCGCCGACGAGTTAGTGCAGACAAAGGTCACGACCCGGTTCGGAAAGGCATCGTTCTCCGAACAGTCGAAACTGAAGGATCGGATCGGATCGATCACGACCCAGACACTGGTCATTCATGGCGCCGACGACGAACTGGTTCAACCAGCATCGAGCGCCGGACTTGCTGCATCAGACGCCGTCGAACGCAAGGTGTACCCCGGACTTAGGCACGAGATGCACAACGAACCCGAATCCGCACAGGTTCTCGGTGACATCACGGATTGGATTGATAGAAAACTCACGGGCTAGGCGGAGATACAGCTCCCCGGGATTCATACGCGGGTTTGACAACGTCGATCATGAGGGCGCGACGAGTCGGCCAATCGCCAAAACCTGCGCGAATAGCGTTGCATGTGATCTCGCCGAGCTCAAGGACGGAGAGGCCGAACGAGTCCGCTGCAAGGCGATATTCGTCCGACATCGTCACATTCGACATCAGCCGGTTGTCGGTGTTGAGCGCCACGTTGAACCCCGACCTGAAGAGTGCACCAAACGGGTGAACACGTGCAGAGTCGAATGACGACGTATGGAGATTCGATGTGATTGCGACCTCGAGAGGAACACGATGATCGCGGACGCGTCGTGCGAAGGAACCCAACTCCGAGATCTTGACACCATCAAAGTCCGTGTCGTCGACGATGTGAACACCGTGACCGACCCTCTGAGCTCCACACAGCGCGATCGCTCTCCATATCGAGTGAACTCCATCGCCTTCTCCGGCGTGCAACGTAAGCCCGAGGCCAGACTCGCTAGCGAGTCGGCAGGCGGCCATGTGCTGGTCGGGGGGAAATCCCTTTTCAGGTCCGGCGAGGTCAAAGGCGACGAGCCCCTTGCCAACGAAGGGGACTGCTGCCTTTACGACCTCGACGGAATCTGAAAGGTGGCGCAGCGCAGTGGTGATCGCATACACGACGATGCCATGGTCCTGTTGCGCTCTCGCGTAACCGTCAAGGATGGCCTCGATCGCGTCCTCTCGGACAAGGCCCCTCTTCGTGGACAAGCCGGCGTCGTAGCGGATCTCTGCGTACACGACGCCATCGTTCGCGAGGTCTTCCGCTGCCTCATACGCGATCCGTGCGATCGACTCCTGGGTCTGCATGACAGCTGTCGTATGCACGAACGCCTCGAGGTACCGCTCCAACGAACCAGATCGACCCTGGTAGAACCACTCAGCGAGAGTCTCAGCATCCCGTGCGGGTAGACCATCGTATCCCTCAGTGTCGGCGATCTCGAGAATGGTCTCAACGCGGAGACCGCCGTCGAGATGCTCGTGAAGGACAGCCTTCGGGAGCGACGTGAAGTCGGAAACAGGCATAGCGAGACGCTACAGCAGACGGGGATTCGACGTGTATAGGCCAACGATCGAGGCTGAGTCCAGAACGTGAGTTTCCAATGCATCGACGAGCTGATCGCGAGTGAACCCCGCATCGAGGTCGAGAGATTCAGTGTCAAGGGCGTACACCGTGAACTCGTAGTGATGCACGATCGAGTCGTTCCACGGTGGTGCGCTGCCGTCGTACCCGTTCCACTGACCTTCAAGTGACGGATCTCCAACAAACCAACTCGTGTAATCGTTCTGGCCGTGAACGCCAGTAGGTGCAGCGCTAGCGGCTTTGCCCCTTTCAGTGACACCATCAGAATGAGAACCTTCGGCTATCTCTCTCGTTCCCGCGGGAATATCGGCGAGCAACCAGTGCGTGAAATCCACGCGGGGGAGTGAAGCGGGGACTTCTCGGTCTTGTTGATTCACGTCATCGGGGGCGCTCGGGCAGTCGTGATCGATACATGTAACGACAAAAGATCTCGTACCGTCGGGAATATCTGACCATATGAGGTGGGGGTTCCTGTTCCCGCTGAAAGCAACGGGACCGGGATCAGCGGCAACGGCGAGTGCTAGGCCTGGGGGAAGGGTCGCACCATCAACAAACGATTCACTCGATACTCGCACGGTGGCCTCCAATTCTCTGGCATGCGCGACAATAGTCCCATGATGGCATCGGCTGTGATACTCGGCTCCGGCCAGGACGGAGGTTCACCCCAGGTGGGGTACAGGCGCGCGGCCGGCCTCGACCGCTCAGCCTCCTCGATCGCACTGTTCGACGACGACGGTACGGTTCTTCTCTTTGACGCTTCACCCGACATCCGGCTCCAGTATCACCGGCTTGCTGAGCATCTCGATACAGAACCCACTCTCGATGCGGTATTCGTCACTCACGGGCACATGGGCCACTATTCCGGGCTGCTGCACTTTGGTATGGAGGCCGCAGCGACGACATCTCTCGCATTGTTCGCCCCAAAGACCGTCACCGACTTTCTCGGAAAGAATCAACCCTGGGCGAGCCTCTTGAGCGGTGGCCACCTTGTCGCCACGCCGATGGAGAGCGCCGTTGCCACGGTCGGTCCGTTCTCCGTGACGGCGATACCTGTTCCTCACAGAGATGAACACACAGACACCGTCGCATTTTCAGTTGAGGTGGAAGGTCGACCGTGGCTGCTATACCTGCCAGACATCGACGGTTGGGCGGCATGGCGTGACGCGGAACGTGTCATCGCATCTCATCCCGTTGCACTCCTCGACGCCACCTTTTCTTCGGCAACCGAACTACCGGCCAGGGACCTCGATGCGATACGGCATCCACTCGTACCCGATACGATCGAGCGATTCTCCCACCTCACCTCAGACCACATGATCGTTCTCACGCATATCAACCATTCGAACCCCCTTGGTCGGCCCGACGCACCCATCACAAAGACGGCCACGGATCAGGGATTTTTCGTCGCGTACGACGGCCTCGTGATCGACCATGTCTAAGGAGAACTTCGCTGGCCAGTTTCTGGTGGCGACACCCGCGATTCTCGGTCCCCCCTTCGAGCGGTCGGTGATCCTCGTGCTCGAGCACGACAGCTCTGGCGCGATCGGTGTTGTACTGAACCGCGACAGCGGTCTTCTCGTCGCGGATGTCCTTCCCGACATGACCGATCTCATTGCTGACCCTCCGCACGTGTTCATCGGCGGACCGGTGAGTACTGAGACCGCCTTGTGCCTTGCTACGTCACCATCGGGGGCATTCATTCGTCCATCACCCTTCGACACGATCGGTCTCATCGATCCTTCCCATCCGCCACACGACGTTTCACGTGCAAGGGTGTTTGCCGGTTATGCCGGGTGGGATCCAGGACAGCTCGAAGCCGAACTGGAAGAAACAGCCTGGTGGGTCACGTTGGCGGATGTTCAGGACGTGTTCGGCGATACCACAGATCTGTGGCGCTCGACAGTGAGGAGAGCTCCCGGCAGAGTGCCTCTCTTTGGCACCTACACAGCCACTCCCGCACGGAACTAACAGGCCTCGGAGGCAATGGCCTATCCTGAGCACGTGACCTCCACCGTTCCCAAGCTGCGTCCATCCTTGAAAGCAAGCGTCCCCGGTACGGGCTTTGAACGCGATCTGTGGGCAGACGGCAAGAACGTTGTCGTCGGCCTCGACGAGGTTGGCAAGGGCGCCTGGGCCGGCCCACTGACAGTTGGCGCGGTCGTCATTCCAGGCGAACGGCGGTTGTACAAGGTGAGAGACTCGAAACAACTGACACCGTTCGAACGCGAGGCGATGGCGACGCGAATCAAGGGGTGGGCCAACGCCTGGGCGGTGGGACACGCGAGCGCCGCTGAATGCGACGATCTCGGCATGTCCGACGCGCAGCGGCTCGCGACCCGAAGGGCATTGGCTGATCTCGGCGTGAAGCCCGACCATGCGCTCGTGGATGGAAACTGGAACTTCGTTGAGACCATCGAAGCAACACCTATCGTCAAGGGCGATGCTCGTTCGCTGTCCATCGCCGCTGCATCCATCGTTGCCAAGGTCACGAGAGACGCGATCATGCGCACAGCATCAGAGACATACCCGTGGTATTCCTTCGAGTCGAACAAGGGGTATCCGTGCCACAGGCATCGGGCGGCGTTGCGCCTGTACGGCCCGTCAACGATCCACAGGAGATCCTGGGTGTATATGCAAGACCTCGGCTGGGACGGCATCCCCGAATGTCGCCGCGAACCCACACCGATGAGCCTGTTCTGATCCCAGGATGTGTGAGGGCCGTACCATTGAAGCGAGAGTGAGACGAAACAACTGATGAAACGAGTCAACAGGCAGATGAACCATGGCTGAACCGATCAGACCCGGAAACCTCGATGCAATCGACTTCCTCGAGATTGATGCGCTTCTCGACGGAGAGGAGCGGCTACTCCGTGACACCGTGCGCCAGTTCGTTGCGCAGGAGATCACACCGAACGTCGCGGATTGGTTCGAGCATGCCACGTTTCCCCGCGAACTGATCAAGGAAATGGGCTCAATGGGCCTTCTCGGCATGCACCTCGACGGTTACGGCTGTGCCGGTACGAGCGCTGTGCAGCTCGGACTCGCAAGCACCGAGCTCGAGGCCGGGGACTCTGGCGTGCGGAGTTTCGTGTCGGTTCAGAGCTCACTTGCGATGTTTCCGATCCGTGCGTTCGGCTCGGAGCAGCAGAGACAGCGCTGGCTTCCCGACATGGCGACGGGCTCCGCCATCGGATGTTTTGGTCTGACGGAGTCTGAATCGGGGTCTGACCCGGGAGCAATGAGGACGGTCGCCAAACGAGATGGCGACGATTGGATCCTCAACGGAACAAAGATGTGGATCACCAACGGTTCGATGGCAGACGTTGCGGTGATCTGGGCGAGCACCGACTCGGGTATACGCGGGTTCATAGTTCCAACGGACACGTCAGGTTTCACCGCAAACAAGATCGAACGAAAGATGTCTCTCCGCATCTCGGACACGAGTGAGCTGGTACTCGACAATGTCAGGCTCCCCAGCGACGCTGTGCTTCCTGGTGTCACAGGTCTGAAAGGACCATTGTCGTGCCTCAACGAAGCACGGTTCGGGATTCTCTTTGGCGCAGTTGGCGCGGCTCGATCGTGTTACGAATCTGCGCTTGCGTACTCGACTGAGCGCATTCAGTTCGACAGACCGATCGCGTCGTTTCAGCTCACGCAGCGCAAACTGGTCGAGATGATGATCGGCGTCAACAACGGGATGCTCCTGGCACTCCATCTGGGGCGAAAGAGAGATGCAGGCACCTTGTCGGCCGAGCATGTCAACTTTGGGAAGCTCGTGAACGTGCGCATGGCGCTCGACACCGCCAGGCAAGCGCGCAGCGTTCTCGGCGCGAACGGCATCACCCTCGAATACCCTGTCATCCGCCACATGAACAATCTCGAATCGGTGTACACATACGAAGGCACGAACGAGATTCACACGCTGGTGCTCGGCCAAGCGATCACCGGACTCTCGGCTTTCGCCTGAGTCTTGACATGCGCCTCATACTGGCCTCAACCTCGCCGCGAAGGTCATTGCTGTTACGCGCAGCGGGATTCACCTTCGACACCATCGCTCCCGACATCGATGAGTCCGTACTCGACGAAGAGGCGCCTGGTGAGTACGTACTGCGTCTGGGTGAAACCAAGGCAGGTTCCGTAGCGGTGGCCACGCACGATGTCGTCCTCGGTGCGGACACGACCGTTGTGCTCGACGGCGCCATGCTCGGGAAACCCGCGGATGCCGACGAGGCCGTCTCCATGCTTCGATCTCTCGTCGGCCGGACTCACTCCGTCTTGACTGGCTGGTCGTTGATGAGCGAAAGCATGAAACGCTTCGGGATTGAGGAATCGCTCGTCACGTTCAACGATCGCACGGAAGACGAGTTGCGAGGGTATGTCTACCGTACCGAGCCGTACGACAAGGCCGGTGCGTACGCCATCCAGGGCGACGATGGGTGGCTTATCACCGGCGTTTCTGGGTCACGATCCAACGTTATGGGCCTCCCGATCAGGGAGATCGTCGATGCTCTCGCCGATTTCGGCATCACAAGGTCAACCCCGGATCGCTGAACTGACAACCTTCACCAGATCTTTCGTCTTGCCGGACAGGGTGAAATCAACGAGATAGCGACTCGTGACGTGAGATTGCCTGTTCGAGAGAAAGAACACAGGTTTCGGAGCGATGTGGAACTCACCCTTGCTCAACGTCCGGTGGCTTGGCGCAAAGGGTGCCCTGGCAACTGACTTCTGTGCGCTCGAGAACATCAACGCGTTGTGTACGACACCGACGCCACTGCCAATGTCCGAGGGGACATGTCCAGGGAAAGCGCCCCATACGCATCGCGCCGTGAGATACACCGCTGCACTCCAGGTGTTCACACCGATGCCGCCGTATCGAAGGCTCTCCACCATGTTGTCGATCGCAGCCGGATATGCCCTCTCCGTCTTGGGGTGCACGATGATGCTTGCACCGAGGGTGCCGGAAAGAGTTTCATTCGCAAAGGCCGTCGCCGCGGCGACATAGCTAGGAACGTCCTGGCTTGGCAGAGCGACTACTGAGAGCGCCGGAGCGAAGTACTCGGTCGTGAACGCTGTGTCGTAGACATTCGTCGGATCAAGACCCGTCACGAGGAATCGCTTGGCCTCACTGCCAAATGTCTCGACAACGCCTGAACCCGACACCACTGCCTCGCACCTGTCCGCTGCGCCGGGGTAGTAGGCGTCTCTGTCCTCCAGGCCCTCAAGAATGTTTCGGATCTCGTCGAGGAACGCTTCTTTGAGATCCCAGGACTCGGGCAGCACGAGAACCTGAGTGGCGATGCAGTTGAACCCCACGTTGTTCATCTTTGAGGTGACAACATTGTCCGCCTGGAACTTCAGGTCGGCGCGGCTCCACTCGCCTGGTACGACGATGGTGGGGGATACTCCGCCGAGCTCCGCCGAGATCGGCTTCGTGTTGATCGGAGTGTCTGATGAACGGTTGCGCTCTCCCTCGGCGCCCACGCCGTAGCGAATCGTGTTGTATGTGTGCGCGCTGCCCGTTATGTGGATGGCGTCGACGTCGTCGTGTGAGGTGAGGTACTCACCGACGTCGCCGCCCCCGTAGACAAAGCGCACATATCCGGCCTCGATGAAGTCAGCGAAGATCTCCTCGAAGATCTCACCGAGGTATTCGTTTACCGGATTCATCTTGAGCAGAGTTACTTGACCTTCGTTGAACAGCTTGTTGACGACGTCCAGTGGTGGGATCGAGGCAACGTTCCCTGCTCCGAGGATGAGACAGACCGACCCGTCGGGCAGTGGTTGGCGATAGAACTCGCCGATCGTATCCGCGAGCGACTCGATCGTTACCTGCGGCTGCATCCACACCTGGGCCCTTGAACCGGAGAACAGGATCCTGTCGCTGAACGAGGTAGGGGAGACCTCAACGACAACCTGGCCGCCCGTGCGCGTGAAGACCTTGTAACCAGAGAGCACGTCCGTGCCCGTAGCCACCTGCGTGAGAGTCGTTTCGAGCGCGTTGAGCGCATCGATCAAGCCGTACGGGCCGGCAAGCCATTCCTCGCCAGCGAGCGGAGAGTCCATGGACAAACCTTTCGCCTTTACAGCCGCCTCTACCCAGGTCGTGGAGTGCCTTCCAGCACGGGTCCTGAGGTCGCCCAACATCGAGATCTTGTCGTGAATGTCGAGGCGGGCCCATGTTGTCTTCGACGAACTGAGTGTGGCGAGGGAGGCATCGATGTGTGTGGTGTCCATCGTCTGAATCTAATCGCCACCAAGAACCACCGCGCCAAAGACCGGTAGAATCCAGACATGCAAGTACGCGGCAACTCTGCGATCGTCACGGGCGGCGCCTCAGGAATCGGCGCTGCCACGGCCAAGGCCCTAAGCGATGTTGGCGCCCTTGTCACGATCATCGACGTTAACGAAGAGGCCGGAGACGCCCTCTCGTCTGGCTCGGGGGGCAAGATCGTCTTCGTCGCCGCCGACGTCACAAGTCCCTCCAGCGTCAAACACGCCGTTGATGTCGCTTCTGAACGCGGGCCACTCAGGGTCGCCATCAACTGTGCGGGCATAGCGATCGGTGAACGCTCGATCGGTCGTGGAGGTGAGCCTGCTGATCTCGATAGATTCTCGAATGTGATCCAGGTCAACCTCTTGGGAACGTACAACGTCGCAACACACGCCGCCGCCGCAATGTCGCTCACAGACGAACTGGAACACCAGGAGCGTGGCGTCATCATCAACACCGCGTCCGTTGCTGCCTATGAGGGGCAGATCGGGCAGACAGCGTATGCGGCATCGAAAGGTGCCATTGTCGCGATGACGCTGCCGATGGCTCGCGACCTGGCAAGCGTAGGCGTACGCGTGAATACGATCGCGCCCGGAATAATCGACACACCGCTGCTCGGGGGGCTCAATGCCGAGATGAGACAGGCCCTCGAATCAACCGTGCCGTTTCCGAAGCGACTGGGATCGCCTTACGACTTCGCCCGTCTCGCCCTTGCGATCATCGACAACGGGTACCTCAACGGGGAAACGATCCGGCTCGATGGCGCCCTGAGAATGGCGCCGCGGTAAGTGCCCTCGAGAGGCGAGCCACGATGATGATTCCGTTCGACGATCGCGACTTTCTTCAAGATCCGTATCCCGTGCTCAACGCGATCAGGGAAGAGACATCGCTCTTCAAGCAACCGCAGACGAAGGGTCGACAGGAGATCTGGTTCCTCACCCGCCATGACGATGTGCATCGGACGCTCAGAGACCGACGTCTCGGCAGGGTTATGACGCGCGATTCGCGCGACGGGCCCGTTACATCCGACCCCGCCCTCAGGCCGTACTTCGACATCGAGAGATGGTCCCTGCTCCAGCTCGAACCACCGGAGCACACCCGGATTCGCTCGCTGCTCTCGAGGGAGTTCACACCCAGGCGCGTGGCAGAACTCGAGCCCCGGATACGAGCGATTGTCGATCAACTGCTCGAACAGATCGACACGGCTGGATTCGACCTCCTCACCGAGTTCGCGCAACCGTTCTCCCTGCTCGTCATGTGCGAACTCCTCGGAGCACCATTCGAAGACCGTGAATTGCTTCTCGACTGGTCACATCGAATCGTCAAGATGTACGAGCTCGACACCACGCCGGAACAGGTTGCTTCAGCCGTCAGTGCATCGGAGGACTTCGCCGCTTGGACGAGGGAACTCATCGCAGAGAGAAAGGCTCGGCCGAAGAACGATCTCATTTCGGGTCTGTGCACCGTTGAGACCGACGAAGGGACCCTCACAGACGACGAGATCATCTCGACGGTCATACTGCTTCTGAATGCAGGTCACGAAGCAACAGTCAACACCCTGGGGAACGGGGTTACGGCACTCATGAACCATCCGGACGAATGGAAGCGGTTGACGGATGGCGACGTCGCAGCGACGAGCGCGGTCGAGGAACTGCTTCGTTTTGATTCCCCCCTGCAGCTCTTCGAGCGTTACGTTCTCGTGGACGACTACGAGGTCGCGGGTCAACGGATTCCCCGCGGCGACAAGGTTGCGATGCTCTTCGGGTCTGCCAATCGTGATCCGCGAAAGTGGTCGCACCCCGACACATTCGACGTATCACGGG
>BTQP01000057.1:0-10637 GCA_036985935.1 Acidimicrobiia bacterium
GTCTCCTCTCCCTGGCCCACGTCGGCGGTGTACGCCACCACTTCAGCTCCGTACTCCTCGATGATCCATCGCAAGATGACCGAAGTGTCGAGACCACCGCTGTACGCCAGGACAACTTTCTTGATGCCGCTCTTCATGCCTTCTCCGTTCCAATCAAACGTTGCTGTACCTCGCTCGCAGCGACCATCTCGGAGGCGACCACGACAATCGTGTCATCACCGGCAATGGTGCCAACCACACCCTTCACATCGGCAGCGTCGATCCTGCTCGCAACGAACTGCGCCGCGCCTGGGGGAACCGACAACACGACGAGGTTCCCGGAGGTGACGACGGTCTCAACGAATTCGTTGACTGCCTGGTAGAGGGCAGCCCTCTGTGCGGTTACATCGAGACCACCGAGCCGGTATACGAACGAGCCGTGATCCTTCACCCGAACCGCTCCGATCGCATCGAGGTCGCGTGAAACCGTTGCCTGGGTGACGTCGTATCCGCTGTCGGCGAGAGCGTCAAGGATCTCGGCCTGGTTCACGATGTCGGTCTGACCAAGTAGAGACCTCATCGTCCGTCTACGTGCCTCAGTATCTGCCCTCATGCGGAGGCCTCTTTCGTGATCATCGTCCCGATGCCCTCCGGTGTGAACACCTCGAGAAGAAGCGAGTGCTGTATCCGCCCGTCAAGGATGTGTGCCTGACCGACCCCTCCCTCGACAGCTTCCACGCAGGCCCGCAGCTTCGGAAGCATCCCGGACGAGATAGACCCCGACGAAATGAGCTCCTCGATCTCTGAGGTAGTCGTTCTCGAGATCAGGCTGTTCTGGTCGCCAAGATCCCGGTACAAACCCTCAACATCCGTGAGGAAGATGAGTTTCGATGCCCCAACGGCGGCCGCGAGGGCCCCGGCCGCCGTGTCAGCGTTCAGGTTGTACGTCTTGCCGTCCTCGCCTCTGGCAATCGGCGCGATCACGGGGAGGAATCCTTGTGATTGGAGGCCCTCGACGATGCTCGTGTTGACTTCGACTATCTGCCCCACGAATCCCAGTTTCTCGTCGTACGGTTCGGCGACGAATAGATTCGCATCGAGACCGGATACCCCGGCTGCCACGGCGCCGTGTTTGTTGACGAGTCTCACAATGTCGGGATTTATCTCGCCAACCAGAGTCGACTGCACGACCCGGATCGTCTCCTGGTCTGTTATCCGCAGCCCTTCGTGGAACTGCGGCTCGATGCCACGTTGACCCATGGCGGCCGAGATATGGGGTCCACCGCCATGAACGATTATCGGCTTGATCCCGACATAGTGCAGCATGGCGACGTCGTCAGCGAAACTCTCCCGGGTGCTCTCGTCGACCATTGCGGACCCGCCGTATTTGACAACGATCGTCGAGCCCCGGAACTCTCGTATGAACGGAAGCGCCTCGGAGAAGATCGAAGCTTTCCCCATGCCGCGGGCGATTCGCGACTTCGTGGGGTTCGGAGAGGTGTGACCCGTGTTCACGGCATCCAACCATCTGTCGGCAGACCCTCGGCTGGGTCGAATCCGAACATCAGGTTCGCACACTGCACGGCCTGGCCCGCCGCACCCTTCACGAGGTTGTCAAGGGCGGACACGGCCACCAACGTGTTCGTCCGTCCATCGAGATGGTACGAGACGATCACGTTGTTCGACCCGACAACCCAGCGGGTGTGCGGTGGGTCATCAACTCTCTGCACGAACGGGGACTTTGAGTAGAGGTTGTCGAACGCATCCACCACGTCGTCAAGTGTCAGCCCCGGTCTTGGTGTGGAGTACGTCGTCGAAAGTATCCCACGCTGCATGGGGACGAGGTGAGGTGTGAACAGAATCGATACGTCCGTATCGGTCATCGTCTCGAGGGCTTGTTCCATTTCAGGGCGGTGGCGATGTGTCAGCATCTTGTATGCGGTAGCGGATTCGTCAATAGCGCCGAACGACAGTGCTTCATCTGCGCCCCTGCCGGCTCCAGAGGCGCCTGTCATTGAATCTGCAATGATTCCGATTGGAGAAATGAGGTCCTGAGATATCAGGGGAGCCAGCGGGATCACGACCGACGTTGGATAACACCCAGGCACCGCGACGCTATCCGCGACCGCGATGTCCTGAGAGAACAGTTCGGGAATCCCATATGCCCAAACGCCTAGCTGGTCCGGGAAAGGATGAACAGCACCATACGCTTCGAGGTACCGATCGTCGCTGTCTAGCCGAAAATCGCTTCCGAGATCGACGATCTTCACACCGGCGTCAAGCAGTTCCATGGCGGGTTCCGCAGATGCGCCGTGTGGCAAGGCCATGAAGACGACATCAAAGACAGCGAGGGCAGCCGCGTCGTAGGCCTCGAGAAGTCGATCCCTACCACCGAGCTGCGGATGCACGGAACCCAGGTACTGGCCTGCTTTGGACTTCGCACCAAGTAGTCCCACCGAGAAACCGTCGTGGCCGTCAAGAAACCGGACAAGCTCCCCACCCGCATATCCCGATGCCCCGAGAACCGCTGCTGTATACATCTTCCGCCTTCACCGAATAGGAATGGTCTCAGGAGTATACGCATATACACGTCTATATTCGCTAACTCCCTGGTAATCAACGCACCGCCGGACCGGAGGACCGAAGAACCTGGAGGGAGGACCGAATAAGGGGGACCCCTCTTCGAGCGGTCTCGCTATTGCGGGGGCGGGTTCTCCAGGCGGTATTCATCGACGAGGGAGTAGGCCTCTTCCGGGGAGTAGGGGCCGTGTTCTATGCGGTGTTCGAGCAACATTCTCATGATCGCACCTACCTCGCGACCCTGAGGTATTCCGAGGTGCTCCATCACATCGTTTCCGTCGATCGGCGGCCTGAGACTGTCCAGTTCCTCTTTCTCACGCAGTTCCGCGATGCGGACCTCGAGATCGTCAATACGGTTTGAGATCGTCCGCGCTCGTCGTTCGTTGCGTGTCGTCACGTCACAACGAACCAGCTCGTTGAGATCCTCGAGAAGTGGTCCGGCATCCCTCACGTACCGACGAACCGCCGAGTCCGTCCAACCCATCTTGTAGGTGTGGGGGCGCATGTGGAGAAACACAAGCTGGGAGACGGCATCGATCGTGGCTTTCGGATATCTGAGTTCCTTCATTCGTTTCCGTGTCATGCGGGCACCAACGACCTCGTGGTGATGAAACGACACCCCACCCTTGCCGAACTCACGCGTCGCAGGTTTCCCGATGTCGTGAAACAACGCAGCGAGCCGCAACTCGTAACGGGAGTCAGTCTTACCGACGACGGCGATCGTATGCGCAAGGACGTCCTTGTGCTTGTGGATGGGATCCTGCTCAACCGAAAGAGCAGGTATCTCAGGAATGAATTCGTCGGCCAAGCCCGAAAGCACCAATGCTTCGAGGGAGACGACGACGTGTTCTCCGAGTAACAGCTTGTCGAACTCTGCGCGGATCCGCTCGGCTGAGACGATGGACAGGCGGTCCTTCATCTCAGACACTGCGACCACTGCACCCTCGTCTGGAGTGAATCCGAGGGTCGACATGAAACGAAAGAGCCGCAGCATACGTAGTGGGTCATCGCCGAACGAGCGGGGCGCGTCGAGCGGAGTTCTCAGAATCTGCGTCGAGAGATCCGAGAGCCCACCGAAGGGGTCGATCATCTCGGGCACGGAATCGGCGGTGGTGGGCAGCTTCAAGGCCATGGCGTTGACGCTGAAATCGCGCCGGGAGAGGTCCTCTTCGATACTGTCGCCGAAGGTGACCCTCGGTTTGCGAGAGTCGTCCCGATACAGCTCGGACCGCAGGGTCGTCACGTCGAACGTCTGGCCCTTTCGAACCAAGCCGATCGTGCCGAAGTCCCGGCCGGCGAGGTACGTTGAATCAGCCCACGACGCCGACAACTCTTCAATCCGATCTGGCCGCGCGTCGGTGGTGAAGTCGAGGTCCGCTACTGGTCGACCCAGCAATGCATCCCTGACGGATCCGCCAACGAGATAGAGATCGTGACCGCCCTCCGCAAACCGGTGCGTCAGATCGAAGACGTCGTCGGTCAAAATCGTCTTGAGCCGAGGCGGAAACGTGGTCATCCCTGAACCCGGCCGCGATTCGCCAACTCATCGGCATACTCGTTCCATGTGAAGCCCACGTGGGCCTTGATCCATACAAGCGACAGCTCGGGCCGCCCTTTGTATGCCCTATAGGCTTCCTTCACGAGATCGAGATTTTCCACGGGTCCGCTCTTGCGTTTCCAACCGCGACGCTCCCATCCGGCCGCCCACTCGGTGATGGTGCGAACCGCGAGGTTCGAGTCGCTATACACAGTCACTTCCACTCCACGGGGCACGAGGTCAACCGCACGGATGAGGGCCATGAGTTCCATCCGATTGTTCGTCGTCTCACCGCCATACCCACACGCTTCTGCGACGACGGTGCCATCCATCACGTACACGGCTCCCCAACCACCGGGACCCGGATTCGGAACCGCGCTGCCATCCGTGAAAACACCGGACACGGGATCCTCGGTCGACCGAGCGACGCTTGTAGAAGGCTGCTTCACCGAACCTTTTCCGTCTTTGCATGACAGACAGAGCTTCGGCGTCCACCCCGGGTATCGATCGACGACAACCTGCGACAGAGAGAAGGTGTCTCCACACTGTGTACACGTGAATTCGGGCATGGGAAGGAGGGTAGACAGTAGACAGTAAACAGTAGACCGACAGAAGACCGTCTACCGAAAGCGAGCCTGCGAGCGTACCGTCAGGGAGCCGAAGGCGATCGGTCAGTCAGCGAAGCGTTCCCTTTTCTACACCCCTGGCGAGGTCATGACGCCGGTTGCAAGCTTGAAGTCGCGAGGTGACGTCACGAAGAGCAATGCGTCTGAGAACGACACCTCACCTGCTTCGTAGAGCTCGGTGATGGCCTGATCGAAGGTCTGCATGCCGTAGAAACTTCCCTCGGAGATCTGTTCGAACAACGTCGACATCTTTTCCGTATCAACGAGCCGCTCACGAACTGCCTCGGTATTGAACATCACCTCGACCGCCGGCACACGACCGGGACCCTCGATTTTGGGAATCAAGCGCTGAGAAACGATCGCCCGCAACGATGTTCCGAGCATCTGCCTGATCCGGCGCTCGAGGTAGGGAGGGAACGTGTCCAGGATACGATGGACCGTCTCGACGGCATCGATCGTGTACATCGTCGAAATCACGAGATGCCCCGTCTCGGCCGCGACAAGGGCAGCCTCCATCGTTTCCTGATCCCGGAGTTCACCCACGTAGATCACATCGGGATCCTGGCGAATAACCGATGCCATGCCGGCGGCATAACTTGGAGTGTCCACGCCTACTTCGCGCTGGGAGACGATGGCTCGTTTGTCCTTGTGAAGAACCTCGATCGGATCCTCGATCGTGATGATGTTCGAACGCCGGCTCGTGTTGATGTAGTCGATGATCGCTGCGCACGTTGTGGTCTTCCCTGAACCGGTCGGTCCCGTCACGAGAATCAATCCGTCACGCTCGTCGCACACTCTGGAAACGCTCTCAGGGAGTCCGAGTTCAGTGAAGGTCTTCGAAGCGGGCGCAACCGAGCGCACGACGATATTGATCGAACCGCGCTGGCGGTAACTGCTCACGCGGAACCGCCCGAGTCCTGGCTCACCGTATGCGAAATCGAGATCTGACGAGTCGTCAATCGCGGCCCTCAGCCGGTCAGGAACGAGATCGCCAAGTAGGCCCTCAGTCTGCTGCGGATTCAGCGGAGGCAGTTCTGCGAGGTGCAGCGCACCATCTATGCGATAGGCGGGGGGTGATCCGACCTTGAGATGTAGATCAGATCCCCCGGTCGACACAAGCTTCGTGAGAAGTTCGTTCAGCTCTGGTATTTCGTCTTGCAAGGAATCCTCCACGTGTCGGTCAACCCATCATTGGTATCGGCCGTCACGAGGTCGCGCTTTAACCGAGTTCCCAGTACGGATCGAGTGATTCAACGACGAGATCGAGGATCCGTCCGGCCGATCGGCTAACCCCGGTCGGCGATGTCATTTCCCTCGCCTCTCCGGCCAGACCTTCAACGGTTGCCGCCGCGCTCGAAGCGAGAGCATCGAGGTCGTAACCACCTTCGAGGAACGCAACAATTCGGTTCGAGGGAACGATCGAAACAAGCGATGAAGCCATAGACCCGTAGTCAGTCGTCTCGAGGTTCAACCCACCGAGGGGATCATCCTTGTGTGCGTCGTATCCGGCACTGATCAGAACCCAATCGGGTGAGAACTGCCTCAGAACCGGAAGTGCGATCCTGGCGAAAGCCGCCATGTGATCCGCGGAACTCGTACCTCCTGGCAATGGAATGTTCACTGTGGTCCCCTCAGCTACACCATTGCCGGTTTCATCTAGCCATCCGGTGCCTGGATAGAAGGGAAACTCGTGCATCGAGACATACAACACATCGGGATCGTTCCAGAACGAGTTCTGCGTTCCGTTTCCGTGATGAACATCCCAATCGACGATCGCCACTCGTTGTCCCTTCGATCGCAGATAGGCAGCGGTCACCGCAACGTTGTTGAAGAGACAGAATCCCATCGCCCTGTGGCGTTCAGCGTGATGACCGGGCGGTCGAACCGCGACAAACGCGGTAGCAGCGACACCGCGATCTAGCGCATCAACTGCTGCCGGCCCAGCGCCAGCGGCATGAAGTGCTGCGTCCCATGAGGCAGGGACCGCGTAGGTATCGTGGTCGAAAGCTCCGCCGCCTTGAGCACAAAACCGTTGGACCTCGTCGATGTACTCAGGGTTGTGGATCTGCTCTAGCAACAAGCGGTCAACCTCTGGTGCTTCAACGTCGATGATCTCTACGTCGGCACGTCGAATCCCGGCGACCGTCGCAGCGACGCGTTCACGTCGTTCGGGGTGGCCTGTCGGGACACGATGTTGAAGGCTCAGATCGTGGGTAACGAGTAACACGGACATGGTCAGATTGTGCCATGCGCTGGGCATCTCGCGATCAGGGGTACATTACTGGACGCGTGACAGGACTTCTGGAGAGGTCATGGCATTACCGGACACATCACATCGTGTATTTCAAAGAGGCACCTGGCCAGGCTCCGTCTCATTCAGACGAGGCTGGGCACGCGCTGAGGCACGCCCGTGGAACGACACCGTCGAAGACGCGTCTCTCCGGCTCGTTCGCGGAGGATCCGGCTTCATTGGCGCATGCGTACAGCGACTGATATACCTGGGGGCACCGAGTGTTCTTTCCTCGCCTTTGGCGCCATCAGCCCGGCGACCGTGGGAAGCAGCAGGGTTCGTTCCCAGTCTCGATCTCGCGCTCATGCGACTCGACCTCGAACCGGCGATTCCTGCGCCACAGCATCTCGTTGCGAGGGAGGAAACTTTCAACATCGATCAGATGCTGGCCATCGACCGTGCTGCATTCGGCACGTTCTGGCGATTCGACCGCGCGGCACTCCTCGAATCGATACGGGCGACGACCAGATCCAGTGTGTACGTCATTCGCGACGGTGATCAGGGCATAACCGGCTATGCGGTTGTTGGATACGGGCACGCAATTTCATATCTCCAACGGGTCGCTATCGACCCCGCCTGGCAAGGCGTTGGCATGGGTCGAAGCCTCGTGAGGGCGTCGGCAAGAAGCGCAAGACGTCACGGTTCGAAAGCCTTGCTTCTCAACACCCAGTTCGAAAACGAACCGGCGATCGGGTTGTACGAATCAGAAGGCTATCGCCAACTCCCAGAGTCGCTTGCGGTACTCAAGGCCGGGTGAGCCATGCCCCCAAGACTCCCTGACCGGTATCGACTGAACATCCGGCTCGGCAGCGACGGGGACATCGAGGAGTGGCTCGCAAAAGACGACTCGCTCGATCGACCTGTACTCATTCGCTACCTCGCACCTGAAGCTTCACCGGCACGCCACAGATCCTTCCTCGAATCGGTGCGGTCGGCGGCCGCTCTCACCGACGTCCATCTCCAGCGCGTGTTCGCGGCAGCCGACACGACCGCGTCCGCCTACTCGGTCTCAGAGTGGGATGGTGGCGTTACGATCGAAGACCGCATTGGAGCAGGAGAAGCACTCCCTGCAGAAGAGTTCCTGCCAAATGCTGCGGGACTGTGCATGGCTCTGTGGAAGTTTCACGAAATCGGTGGCGTGCACGGGGCTATCGACACGTCCGCTGTTCACTACTCGGCCGCCCACCCCGTCAAGCTTGGCGCTTTCGGACGCGCGTCGAGATGGAGTACACAGGCTGAGGACACGATCGCTCTCGCAGAGGTCCTCAGAGCGGCCATCACCGGCACGCACGACGCAGGAGTCATGCCCTCGGCCGTCATCGACGGTGTACATCCGGCGGTCGATGCCGCACTTGTTGCAGGGATCACTGGTGAACTCGATGCACGCGACCTGGCGAACGCACTCGGGTCCGCCGAGTATGTAGCACCCGACGAAATGGCACCTGCTCGACCCTGGAAGGGACTCGCCCTCTTCGGTGCAATCGTCATCATCATCTCTCTTCTCGCAGCAGTGGGTCTTGCGGCTGATTTCGATCCCGACTCGCCCTTTCTCTATCCCGTCGCCGGAGAGCCGACATCGCCACCTGTGACAACTCCTGTCGTGATCGAGCAAGCGCACGACGCTGACGATCTTGTCGCGACAGTGGCCGTGTACGACCCGCTCGGTGACGGGGTCGAAAGCGACAGTTCTGCCAACAACACAGTTGACGGACAAAGCGCAACCTCCTGGTCTACCGAGGCGTATTCGCGACCTATTCGTGAGTTCAAGGACGGAGTCGGGTTGGTCTTTGATGTGGCCGGCACGCCAACCGCAGTGCATGTCACCGGCACGGAAGGAACAACGTATCTCATCGGATGGTCCGACACCGTGCCAGACGACCCATCCACATGGGAACACATCGGTCGGGGAACGCTGCAACAGGCATCCGTGCGCTTGCAATTGCCTGTTCGCGGTGGCGGATACTGGAGGCTGTGGCTCACGAATCTGCCCGAAAGGTCAGATGGTTCGTTTCGGAGCCAGATCTCTGGGGTCCAGTTCACATCGTGATACACCTGGCGACACCGTGATACCTACGCTCACCGTTACATGACCGACCGGGCAGATCTCGACATCCAACTCATCGATCGCTATCTCAGCGGTGATATCGAAGCGTTCAACGAACTCATGGCAGCCCACGAAGATCGCGTGTTCGCCATCAGCTTGCGGATGTTACGCAACCGGGAAATGGCGCTCGACGCCACACAAGACACGTTCCTCACCGTCTTTCGAAAGGCGGATCGGTACAAGGCGAAGGCCGCGTTCTCCACCTGGCTGTATCGCGTCGCCGTGAACACGTGTTACGACCACCTGCGCAGACAGAAACGAAAGCGCGCCGATGCACTTCCTGAGACCCACGACATCCCGGATCCGAGCACCGACGACCTGCTTCGCGCTGTCGAGATTCGACCCGACATCGAAGAAGCGTTGTCGAATCTCAGCCCCGAGTTCCGTGCCGCCGTCGTCCTCGTTGACTTGCAGGGCCTGTCACTTGAGCAAGCGAGCGATACCCTCGAGGTACCCACAGGGACGATAAAGAGCCGACTGTTTCGAGCGCGAAAACAACTTTCTCAAAGTCTCGGGAACCTTCAAGACCCAAACGAACATCCAACCGGAGACACCGGAGCACAATGAACGACGCTGATATCGAACTTATCATCTCGCTCGCCAACGACGAACTCAATGGCCAGGAACAAATCGACGCGCTTGCTCGCGTCAATGCCGACCCAGCTCTTGCGAGCGAACTCGCGACGCAGATATCGACGATCGATGCTGTGCAGTCGTTGCCCGGTGTTGAGATGACCGCGAGCGAACGCTCCACTCTCCACGCAAACCTCGTCGAACAACTTCACCTCGCGGAAGCTCTACCAGTCGTTGTGCCTGTGAAACGCAAGGTCTCGTGGTGGCAACCCGTTATCGGGTTTGCCTCCGTCGCCGCTGTCGTATTCGCGATCGCCGTTGTACCGAACATGTTGTCTTCCAGCACCAGTGACGACGCCGCTTTCTCGGAACTGAGCACAGACGCTTCACAGGAATTCGACGCCCCGGGTGGTTCCGAAGCGGGTGGTTCCGAAGCGACCACCACGGCCGCGGCTAGCGCAGACACATCGATCGTCGACGACGCGGCGGGCGAACAAGCTCCGTTGGCTGATTTGGCAGACGATGGCGCCAACGATCTGCAACTCTTTCGCATACCACTCGATCGCCAGGAAGAGTTCAACGATCTAGCGAGCGGCGAAACGTCGTCTGATCTCTTGAGCGAGAAGCTCGCGCGATACGGATTCGCTCTCGGAACCACGATCGATCCCGAAGAACTGCAGGACTGTCTCTACTTGCTCGCCGAACAACTACCGAACGGTCTCCCTCTGCCAATCGGAGACGGCGACGCCAACACTGTGTACGTTGGTATTGACACCGGCGACGGTATCGATACGATTTTTGAGATCGACCTGGCAACGTGCACAATCGTTTCACAGGCCCCATGAAGGCGCACTGAAACACCAGCGCAGCAGGCGGGCTATTCTGTCAATCTATGGCTGACACGAATCCTCCCCTCTCCTCGCGGGTCGCAGACTTCCTCGAGATGGT
>BTQP01000058.1:0-10465 GCA_036985935.1 Acidimicrobiia bacterium
CCGTCGGGGCGGGTGACGTCGACGCGGTAGGTTGCGAGGCTGCGTCCCCTCGTCATCTCGCGGGCTGTTGCGGTGAGCAGATCGCCGAGCTGGGACGGTGCAGTGATTGCAAGATGGGTGTCGATGGCGACGGCAGGTTCTCCGTATGCGTTCGAAGCGAGCGAGAACGCACAGTCCGCAAGTGAGAACAACACTCCGCCATGGGTTCCACCGTGGAAATTGATCTGGTCGTCTCGCACCGTCAGCGAGACGCTGACCTCGTCATCGGTCACAGCCAGGAGATCGAAACCCTGAGACCGAGCGTAGGGGTCTCGATCGAAGAGATCTTGCACGGTGTCTTGTCTGTCGGTCACACCTGCACAGTAACCCGCACTTTCGGGGCTGAACGCCCTATCGACGTTCAGCCCCGAAACGTTCGTCGTATCAGGTCTCGATCGCATCCTTGATCGCATCCCTGGCCTTTTCCAGCGATGCCTTCGCCTTGTGGATGTCGATGTGGGCGTTCTCGAGGCGACGTTTGCCTTGCTGGAGGGCGCTTGATGCAGGTTCTTCCCAGTCCGAAGCCTGGAGTCCGATCACGTCACCGGCGACAGGGACACCTGTGCTGCGCGCCTCAGCAATGTCGTCCCGTGCTGAGATCAACCAACGCTGCGCCGCGCTCATGTCGAGGCCAGCTTCTTCACCTCTCCGTATCGCCTCGGCGACGGTGTCGGCTGCCTCGTCCAGGCGTTCGACGACATCGCCCACTCGATCAGAGGCGTTGACCTCACGACTCTTTGGCGCGACCACGAGATAGATCCGGAAGTCCTTTGCGATCAGGGGCACCAGCTCTCGTAGCTCCTCACCGGTCGTTGCGGCAGCGATCTCGTCACCGAGGGCTGCAAGTCCGAACTCGGCGGTTGCGTACTCGCCGAGAAGCACGCCCTTGTGTGCATCGGTCATGTGGGCACTGTCTGTGACGCGCTGTGTCAACGTGTCGAGCGTGTCGAGCCGGCGATCGATCGCCGCCTGCGCTCGTTCCTTGACCTGCTCGATCGTTGGTCGGCTCGTGGCTTCCGTTTCGTCACTCGCTGCGTTGGCTGTAGCCGGCAGGCTCATCAAGAGCCCGACCGCCAATGCAACGGCGATAAGTCGTTTCATCCGTTTCATTCTTCGATATCTCCTTCGTCTGCGTTGAGGCTTGTTTCGACGTCAGCGAGATCGTCGTCGAGTCCATCGAGTTGATCTCCAAGCGACGACAACAGGGAGTCAAGGTCGTCGAGAAGGTCCATGATGTCCTCCGTCGACGCCGCAACGTCTGTCGTTGTCGTTGTCGACTGCGTCACCTCAGTCTTTGATGTATCTGTTGGTGGCACGGGTGTTGTTGCTGGCGCTTCTTGATCACCGTCGGGAAAGACCGGCGTGTCGGCCTGGGTATCGGCCTGGGAATCAGCCTGGGTGGCCACGCTGTCTCCCGTAGTGCCTCCATCTGACCCGACCTCGGCCCCCGACACCTGAATCTTCTGATTCAGCTCTTGATCGGGTGGGTCCGCTTGATCGTTCTGCGGCGCAGCGAGCCGTGGCGCAGTTGTACATGCAGCGAGGATCACTGAGATGGTCACCATGACCGCCAGCCGTCGTGTGTTCATGACTCTCCTTTCGTCATGTACCAAGCTTGCGGCGTGGCGGAACGGCGACTGTGAGGAGCGCCTAAGAGTTCTCTAAGAGCGCGGTGAAGAAAGGGTTAGACGTTCCGTCGGGTTGTCAACGGCGAACGATGTCGACGATCTTCCACGCCGCAGGTAGCAACAATCCTGCCGCGACGATCTTGATGAGATCGCCCACCACGAACGGCACGAAACCAGCGATCAAAGCTGCCGTGAGCGAGTCGATCGCCGGGACCGCAACCATGAGCCAGGGAACTCCGAAGAGGTAGATGATCGCGTTCCCTGCGAGGAAAGCAGGCACGGCGGTCGAGACCTTGCGGTCCTGGCCTCGCTCAGCGAGGTACCCGATCGCTGCTGCCGCGACCACGAAACCGAAGAGGTATCCACCGGTCGCTCCTGTGGCGACGCTCCAGCCGCCGCTTGCCTCCGCATAGAAGGGAAGCCCCGCTGCCCCCATGATCCAGTAGATCAGTTGGCTTCCAGCGCCTGCTCGTGCGCCGAGCGCTGCACCTGCAAGAAGCACAGCGAAGGTCTGTCCGGTGATCGGAACCGGTGTACCGGGAACGGGGATGACGATCTGGGCAGCCAACGCCGTCAACAGAGCGAAACCGACCATCAACACGGTCGTCGTGATCGCCGTGCGCGGCACCACCACGTTGGCGATCGTTGCGGTCGGGTAGGTGGTCTGCATCGGCTGTGCTCCTCTGATGTGTGCGGCGTACCTTAGATATCCATCCAGCGCCGTGAAACACGTGCCGAATAGTCCCCCATGAGACACCGACGCGACTTCATTCGTTTCATGGTTACCGCTGGAGCCTCCGCCGGACTGCTCGCGGCCGTCCCGGCGCCCGTTCTGGCGTTGGCTGCTCCTGACGGCGTGGTCCCTGGCGGGAACCGGCTCCCTGTCTCACACCGAGCCCAGTCCTCGGGTGCCCCTGTCGGTACGATGCGAATTCCGCGTATGGGCCTCGATGAGACGGTGCGTAGCGGTGTCGCAATCGAAGTCATCAACAAGGGAGTTGCCCACTGGGCAGGAACCTCGATGCCGGGAGAAGATGGCAACCTCGTGCTGGCAGGCCATCGAACCACCTATACCCGTCCGTTTTACGACCTCGACCTGCTCGAGCCTGGCGACATGATCCATATGACGCGAGATGGCGGATACGACGTCATGTACAAGGTCAGCGAGACGCTCATCGTGGAACCACAGGATATCTGGATCACCTACAACAGGGACACCCCGATGATGACGATGTTTGCATGCCATCCGAAGGGCTCAACCCGATACCGGATCGTTGTCACCGCCGACCTCGTCGCCGGTGGGCGGATCTCCTAGTGCGTGGCGGTAGGCGCGTGACTGCAACACGAGCGTCGGAGTAACCTCGTTTCATGGACAACGTGGTGACAGAAGAAACGACTGACGACTTTTCAGGCGTTCCGCCCAGTGTCCAACCACCGGCTAAGTACCCTCGATGGCCCTGGGTTGTCGCCGGAATCTTGATCGCGATCGGCGTCGCCATTGCCATCGCGTGGCCGATCACGGTGCCCTACTACACGCTGAGTCCTGGTCCCGTCTATGACACTTCCGATTTCGTCACCGTCGAAGACGGAGTCGTCAGCGACGACGGCGAACTCTTCTTTCTGACGGTCTCGCTCAAGGAGGCCAACATCTTCGAGTGGGCCGCCGGCCAGCTGGATCCCCGCGTCGACGTGCGAGAGCGCGAACGAGTACGCCCGATCGGGGTTTCCCCTGAGCAGCTCCGACGTGAGAGCCTCGCCGCCATGGAGCAATCTCAACAGGATGCGATCTTTGTAGCCTTGACGACCCTCGGATACGAAGTGACCCTGACCGGTACGGGCGCCCTTGTGATCGAGAGCGTTCCCGACTCGGCCGCCGACGGTGTTCTGTTCGCAAACGATGTCATCGTCGAGATGGACGGAAAGGTCGTAGCGTTCCGCAGCGACATAATCGAGGAACTCGGAAACCTCGAAATCGGCGATCTCGTCGACATGCTTGTTGAGCGCCCCATCGAGGACTCGGCCGGCGAATTCGACGTGTTGCCGGTCGAACTCGAACTTGGGCCCCACGTGGATGACCCGACGAGGCCCATGATCGGAATCTTGCTCGACAACAACCCACCGATTGTCGAGTTCCCCGTGAATGTGGTCATCGAATCCCAGAACATCGGTGGCCCCTCTGCTGGTCTTATGTTCACCCTTCAGATAATCGACCAGCTCGAGGAGGGCGAACTCACCAACGGTGAGCGCATAGCCGGGACGGGAACGATCTCACGCGACGGAACTGTCGGCGCGATAGGTGGTATCAAACAGAAGGTGTTCGGTGCGATTGACTCGGGTGCGAGGGCAGTGCTCGTGCCGGCTGCGAATTTCGACGATGCCGTCGCGGCTGCTGGCGACGACATCGAGGTCGTCAGAGTCGAGACCGTCGACGACGCATTGGCGTTCCTCGCCACGCTCTGACAATCCGCGGTCACCGGCCCCTCAAACGGTACGCTCGACTGTATGGGTGACGAAACGAGCTCGGGCGAAGATCGCACGCACACCTTCGATGTTGTGCTCAGGGGATACGACCGCACACAGGTCGAATCATTCCTCGCCGAGTCCGCCAGCCGCATCGAGGAACTCAAGCGTGAGCTAGCGGACGTTTCTCAGGCCGCGCTTGCAATAGGTGTCGATGACCCTGAAGCCCTCGCACGAGAACTGAATGTGATCGGTGGCGAGGTTGGCAGCATCCTCGAGGCAGCTCGCTCAGCCGCTGAAGGGCTGCGGTCTCGTGCCGCGGCGGATGCGAAGAAGTGGACGAAGTCCGCCGAATCAGACGCCTCGAACATGCTCTCGGCATCAACGGAACAGGCACATTCGATGCGGGCGTCAGCGTGGAATGAGGGTTCCTCGATGTTGCAATCGGCGCTTGCCGAGGCGCAGAAAACGATCGCAGATTCGAAGGAAGAGGCCCTTTTCATCCGGGCCGAAGCCGAACGCGAAGCGATACGCCACACGGGTGACGCCAAACGCGACCGCGAGGAGAGCGTCCGATCCGCACGGCTCGAGGCCGAACAGGTTCTGGAGAGGGCCCGCGTTGAGAGCGATGGCATGTTGAATGCGGCGAGCCAGGCCGCCGAGCTTGCCCAGGAGAGGGCGCGGGCTCTGGAGGACCGGAGAAGCGAGTTGCTGAGCGAACTTGAGGCAGCGAAGTCTTCCATCGGTCAACTCGAATCCGAAATCGAATCCAAGCGCCAGGCGCTCGAAACGCCTCCCGAACCCGAGACCCCTGAGGCTGGCCCGGAGAGAAGCCACCACACAGGCGACGGCGGCTCCGTTCGAATCGTCTCACCGAGCAAAGCCATGACACTCAAACCTGTCGACGCCGACTCTTTCGTCGCTGAAGTCGTCGCCCTTCGAAGCGGAACGATCAAAGTCGAAGAGGACACGGATCAGCCACAGAAACCGTCGACGGTCGATCTTGAACCTGTACCCGAGCCTCCGCCTGCCCTTGTTCCTGCCCCCGAACCTGGGCCTGTGGCCACTTCTGAGCCAGAGCCAGAGCCAGAGGTGAAGCCTGAAGCGGCCCCCGCCGTCGTACGTGTCGCGGAGCCAGTTCCGGAAGCCGCACCTGCATCGTCTCGGGTCAAGGACGAAATTGGATCGCTCTTCGCTCAGCTCAAAGAGGACACCGAGGAAGCTGACAGCGGAGAACCAGTCGACAGTCGACAGTCGACAGTAGACAGCCAGCAGCCGGCTGAAGTTGGGGGTGCCTCTGATGTTCCTCTCGTCGAACCTGCTGATGCAGCTGTGACCCCGGTTGAGCGCGAGTCGCTCATCCCGATGCAAAACGCCGCCTTGCGCGAGATCAAGCGGTCCCTTGTGGATCTCCAGAACGACACGCTGGAGCATCTGCGCACGGATGACGGCTGGGTGCCGCCCAAGAACTACACCAACAAGTTTGCGAAGACCTTTGAGGCATTGGCGGAAACGATCGGTGCACCGGACGATGGCGGAAGTGAAGCGGCAGCGTTCCAGAAGGATCTGTTCAGTGCCCTCGTATCGGCTATCGAAAGGAGCCGTGATTCTGGGTCGGGAAACCGGGCCGTGGCTGCTGCGGCATCGAAGGTGTTCCGCACGTGGCGATCCGACGAGGCCGAACGGCGCGTTGTTGCCTCTGCGACGTTGCTTGCGTCGACAGCAAGGGTTTGACGGAACGCGGCGGCGCAATACTCCCACTGCCATAGAATCCGTTTCGTGATCAACAGGGAACCCGTTACATACCGACAGGGATCTGCCGTGAGGCGGCTCATCATGATCGGTGTCGCCGTCGTCTTTTTCCTTCTCATCGCTGCTCGATGGCTTGCGACCCTGTGGACCGATTTCCTTTGGTACGACGAGCTCGACGCTGGCGACGTGTGGGTGACGCTCACCTTCACGAAGGTGTGGCTCATCCTGGGTGCGACGATCCTGGCAGTCGTCGTGTTCTGGGCGAACCTGTGGATCGTCGATCGGCTTTCGCCCCGAAGCCTGCTTGCCCTAACGGGAGCACCTGACGAAGAGCTGCTCGAACGGTATCAGCTGTGGATCGAGCCACGGGCCTTCCTGGTGCGCACAGTGTTCTCGGTCTTCTTCGCTCTGCTCGTCGGCCTCGGTGCGGCATCGTGGTGGCAGGACTGGTTGCGGTGGCGCAACGGAGTGTCCTTCAACGTTTTCGACCCGATTTACGGGAACGACATCTCCCTCTACGTGTTCGGGCTCCCGCTGTATCGCGACATCTACGGCTGGCTCTTTCAGCTGCTTCTCGTCACGACATTGATCGTTGTCGGTGCGCACTACCTCAACGGTGGTATCAAGGTGACGACGCCGGGTGACAGGACGTCGGGCGCCGTCAAGGCCCATATCTCCGTGCTTCTCGCCGCGATCGCTCTTCTCAAGTCGGCCGGATACATCTTCGACAAATGGGAACTGCTGTACTCGGGTCGAGGTCAGGTGTTCGGTGCCTCCTATACGGATGTGAACGCTCAGGTTCCTGCGCTGAACTTATTGATCTTCATCTCCGTTGCGGCGGCGATCATCCTGCTCGTGAACGTGTGGTTCCGTGGTTGGATGCTGCCGGCGATCGCGTTCGGTATCTGGCTCGTGACGTCGATCGGCGTCGGTGGGATCTACCCGGCCGTCGTGCAACGCTTCTCCGTGGAGCCGAACGAACTGCAACGCGAGCTTCCCTACGTACAACACAACCTGGATTTCACGCGCCTTGGTTACGGACTCGATGAGGTCGAGGTGCGCGAGTTCAACGCCTCGACGGACCTCACAGCCGAAGCGATCGCGGCCAACCGCCCCACGATCGAGAACATTCGCCTGTGGGACCCCGGTGTGCTCGCCCAAACGTATCCAGAGCTTCAGAACATCAAGACGTACTACAACTTTGCGGACATCGATGTCGACAGATACGTCCTCAACGGCGAACTGACCCAGGTCATGGTCGCTGCCCGCATACTCGACGAGCGGTTGATCCCCGGCACCGGTTGGGTGAACGAGCGCCTCATCTACACCCACGGCCTCGGTGCAGTCCTGAGTCCGGCGAACGATGTGACGGCCGACGGCTTCCCGGACTTTCTTGTCGAGGACATCCCCCCGGTCAACGTCAACGGCTCGGAGAATCTCAACATCGACCAGCCGCGTATCTACTTCTCCGACGCTGCCGAGCGCGACTTCCTGATCGCAGGTAGCAGGGAGGGCGAGGTAGATATCCCGCAGGACGGCACGGAAACGACCTCCACGAACTCGTACGACGGACAGGGCGGCGTGCCGCTCGGGGGCTTCTTCCAGCGGGCTGCGTGGGCGTTGCGTTTTGGCGATCTCAACACGCTGATCTCAAGCCAGGTCAAGAGTACGAGCCGTGTCATGATCTCGCGTAACATCAAGGACCGCATCCAACGCATGGCGCCGTTCCTGTACGCGGACAACGATCCGTACATGGTGATTTCAGGCGGCCGACAGCTGTGGGTCATGGATCTCTACACGGTGACCGACCGTTTCCCGTACTCCGAGCTTGCAAGCACTGCACGTTTGAATCAGGGTGCCGAGTTGCCGAGGCGTTTCAACTACATCCGCAACTCGGTAAAGGCCGTCATTGATGCCTACGACGGAACCGTGGACATGTATGTCATCGATCCTGACGACCCGTTGATCCAGACGAACATGAAGATCTTCCCCGATCTGTTCAAGCCGATCAGCGAGCTCCCTGAGGGTCTCGTCTCGCACATCCGGTATCCCGAGGATCTGTTCCGGATCCAGACCGATGTCTACACGTTGTATCACATGACGGACCCCATAGACCTCTTCCAGGTGAACGATCCATGGCAGATCGCCCGTGACCCGTCCAACAGCCCGAAGGCACCACTGCGTGGCACGTTCGGCACCGACCCGATGCTTCCGTACTACCTGTTGATGGAACTGCCTGAGGAGGACCGGCTGTCCTTCTTGCTGATGCAACCGTTCACGCCGGCGGCCCGACCGAACATGTCTGCGTTTGTGGTTGCGAAATCCGGTCCACTCGAGGAGTACGGAAATCTGATCGAGTTCACCATGCCTGAGGACCGCCAGGTCGATGGTCCCGGCCAGGTCGGGGACTTCATCGAGCAGGACCCAAGGGTCTCGTCCGAGTTCACTCTCCTGGGTCAGGTCGGCTCGGATGTGATCAAGGGCAACATGCTCGTCGTTCCTGTAGAGGATTCGCTGTTGTACGTTCAACCGATCTACCTTGCCGCGGACACGGGTGGCGGCCGAAACGGCATCCCTCAGTTCAAGCGCGTCGTTGCGTCGTTCAACAGCCGGATCGAGATAGCAGACACTCTTGATCAGGTACTTGTCCTGCTCTTCGGCGAGGCCGATGGAACCGCCGGCGCAGATGGTGGCGGCGCCGGAGGCGGTGATGACGGCAACGGTGGTGAGCAGCCGCAGCCACCGAGCGGCACCATCCAGGAACAGGTGGAGATACTGCTTGCTCAGGCTGAAGCCGCATTCACCGAAGCAGACGTCGCCCTCCGCGCCGGAGATCTCGCCGAATATCAACGCAAGGTCGACGAGGCCCGCACACTGGTCGAACAGGCCAACCAGATCATCGCGGACGCCGCTGCGGCGGCGAGCGGCGAAACAGCGAGATTCTCTCGATAGAACCCAGGGTTTGTTGCACACGGACGGGAGGACGACAAGGTCATGGCAACTCTCATCGTTGTATCGACACCACGCGATGGCGAGGATGAGGCGCTCATGAGCTACGTCGAACAGGTCGTTCCGATGATCCTCAACGCCGGGGGAGTGCCAGTGAAGCGGCTGCGGGTAACCGATGTTGTCCATGGCAGCCCCGACGCCGGGTTTGTGTTCGTTGCTGATTTCAAAGATGCTTCAACAGTCCGGCAACTCTTCGCCAGCGCCGAATACAAAGCACTGATCCCGGTTCGCGATCAGGGATTCGCCGCCATGGACATCTTCATCACCGAAGACAACTGACCCACCCCGCTTCTGTCCTCCTTTCAAAAGGTCCGTCCCCCTTTCAACCTCAATCCGGGATCCGAAGTCGCCGAGGGCCACCCGAATCTCCGTCCCCCTTTCAAGGGGGACAAGCGAGGAGCGCAGCGACGAGTGAGGGGGATCGGGGGGACAAGCGAGGAGGATCAGCAACGCAGACCCGTACCGGTCCCACGTTCACGACCGATCCGTGAGCTCCCTCAGTTTCATTTCGAAGAAGCGTCTCTGAGCTTCGCTCGTCGAAACGTCCCGTGCTCTGTCGAAGGCATCGACGGCCTGTGATGTCTCGCCGGTTTCAGCGAGCAGGGACCCTCGGGCCGCGTGGAAGTACGGATAGTCGTCGAGACCCGTGATGGTGTCGATCATCACGAGGCCATTCATCGGTCCCGTCGCCTGGGCGATCGCAACGGCGTGGTTGAGTTCAATGATTGGCGAGTCGATGTGTCTGCGAAGCGACGCGTACAGAGCCGCTATCTGGTTCCAGTCGGTCTCGTCCGCGGTGGTCGCATCGATGTGCACGGCCGAGATCGCCGCCTGAATCTGGTACGGACCGGGACTTTCGCGTGCGAGCGCGCGGTCGAGGTAGTTGTGCGCCTGAGAGATGTGGTCCTGATCCCACAGTGAGCGGTCCTGATCATCGAGAAGAATGGCGTTTCCGTCGTCATCGGTCCGGGCGATACCCCGCGCTTCATGGAAGTGCATGAGTGCGAGCAGGCCAAGCACCTCGGGTTCGTTCGGGAGCAGGCGGTCGATGATCGTCGCAAGCCGTATCGCTTCTGCCGCCAGCTCGGGTCGACGAACGGCGTCGGTCGATGACGAGGCGTAGCCCTCGTTGAAGATGAGGTAGATGACCCCAAGCACACCCTCGACGCGGTCGGGGAGTTCTGCGTCGCCGGGAACACGGTAGGGGATGCCCGCGTCTCGAATCTTGCGTTTGGCCCGCACGATCCGTTGGGCCATCGTGGTTTCGGGAACGAGATACGCATTGGCGATCTCTTCGGTGGTCAATCCGCCAACCGTCTTGAGCGTGAGCGCCACTCGCGCATCCATCGACAGTGATGGGTGACAGCAGGTGAAGATCAATCTCAGCCTGTCGTCGCTGATGATGTCCTCGTCGAGCGTTTCGTCGCTGAGCGAGTCGGTCGTCTGGGCGATCGTTTCGTATTTGCGTTGCAGGTTCCGTGTGCGACGGATTCGATCGATGGCCTTGCGTCGTGCGGTTGTCGTGAGCCAGGCCGCAGGGTTCTGCGGTATGTCTTCCGTCCATGAACCGAGGGCAG
>BTQP01000059.1:0-10059 GCA_036985935.1 Acidimicrobiia bacterium
ACGTCCGCGACTTTGTGCATCGTATTCGTGCAGATGAGTATTGCCTCGGCTCCCGCCTGCTCGAGATGTCTTGCATCGGACGAAAGGATGCGTCCTGCGGCATCCCAGTCGTCGTTCTCCTGAAGAGCCTCGATCGTCGCGAAGTTGTACGAGCGAATGATCAGGTCCGCCGAGCTCGTACCTCCGAGGCGATCTCTCACGGCGGTGTTGATGAGCCGTTCGTACTCGACAGAGGACTCCCAGCTCATTCCTCCAAGTAACCCGATCGTCTTCATGTTCCCTCCCGGTCGAGGAAGTGTAGGAGACAGCGCATCAGCCGGGTTCGCCAAAATGGTCTACTCGTTACCCTTCGGGTGATACACGATCGTGGTCATGAAAGGGGAACAACTGTGGCAGCGAAACCTCGGGTTGCACTCGTGCTGCCCTTGCTGCTCGCCCTCGGCGCTGGTGGTCTGACACTTGCACGGAGGAAGTTCAAACGAGCCTTCGCCCCACCTCAGCGCTCTACCGAAGCCACACCCTCTGATTTCGGTCTTGTGTACGAAACCGTCTGGTTGACGAGTGTCAACTCGACGAAACTCCACGCATGGTGGATTCCCACGACCGGGACCGCGCCGGTCGTCATCGTTCTGCACGGCTGGGGAGGCAACTCGTCGCTCATGCTGCCACTGGCCACACACATCAACGAGGGCGGATTCCATGCCTTGTTCCTCGACGCTCGCAACCACGGCCGATCAGAACACGACACGTTCTCGTCGATGCCCCGGTTCGCAGAGGATCTCGACGTTGCGATCGACTACGTGTCCGGGCGCGGTGACGTGTCGACGATCGGAGTACTCGGCCATTCCGTCGGTGCGGGAGCAGCGATCTTGAGCGCATCGAACGGATCGAATATCGACGCCGTCGTCTCTGTATCTTCGTTTGCGCACCCCGGCGAGGTCATGCGCGACCAGATGAACATCCCTCGTCCCATCCTTCGCATCGTGCTCGAGGCGGTGCAGAGGACCATCGGATACCGTTTCGATGAGTTCGCCCCGCGGGCACGGGTCGACAAGATCGACGTCCCGATCCTTCTCGTTCACGGAGATGCCGATGAGGTTGTCCCGCTGAGCAATCTCTATGAGATAGCGGAAGCCCATGGATCCGCGGAGATCGTGGTCGTACCCGGTGGTGGTCACAGTGACCTCGCCCCTTTCGAACCCTACGTAGCTGATATCGTCGCGTTCCTCGAGACGAACCTGAGGAGCGACTCGCTCACCACATCTGTTTGACGTTTTCGGCGAAGCATCCTCGCATCGTGTAGGTTCAATCTCCTGCCACAGCGGAGAATGAATGCCACGAATGGGTCTTGGGTTCGTATCGATGACGATGGAGGTGCCGCAGCTCGGTCGCGCTCCTTCGTGGGGTGAGCTGAGGTCTGCGGCCCTTCTTGCCGAGGATGTTGGATTTGACACAGTGTGGGTCGCCGACGAGCTCTTGTGGGAATCAGATGAGTGGGATGAGCCCAGAGGTTGGTGGGAGTGTGCGGCCCTCTGCGGCGCTCTTGCCGAGGCGACGAATACGATCGGTATCGGGTCATGGGTGTTCTCAGCGCTACATCGCAACCCTGGACTCACAGCCAAGATGGTCGAAACGCTTGACGAGATCAGTGGTGGCCGATTCACATTCGGGTACGGATCCGGACATGCGGCTCGGCAGGGCGAGGCCTTCGGGTTCCCCTCCGACAAGACCGTTGGCAGGTACGTGGAAGCGCTGGACGTTGTCGTGCCGCTCTTGCGAAAAGGGTCGGTCGACGTAGACGGCGAGTATCACAGCGCCCGGAATCAAGAGAATCGTCCGAGAGGACCCAGGCCGGGGAAGATCCCGCTGATGCTCGGAGGCCACGGGCCACGCACGATGCGCCTTGCGGTGCAACATGCGGACATCTGGAGCGGGTATGCCACCGACAGCAACGAACCCGAGGCGTTCGTTCCGATGCTCAAGCAGCTCGAGGAGATCTGTGAGTCTGAGGGCCGAGACCCTGCGACCATCGAGCGGTCGATCGGGCTATTCATGCAACCACCGGGAACAGAGGTCGATACGTCATGGGGGATGGAGCCGGTCAACGGCATCGCGGACGACATAGTGCGAACGATCGAGCAGTTCGCTGAAATAGGATGTACGCGACTGGAACTCATGGTGCTCGGTGACCCGGCGGTAGCCATCGAACAGCTAGCCCCCGTTGTCGAACGGACCGCTTCTTTGTGACGGCCGGCCGTCAACTTTCGATCTGTAGGACAGCGCTGATTCGGGTCCGTGCCTCGTCGGAGAGCTTCAGCATGCCGTGCTCTCTGTAGAGGTTGGTGATGCCCTGTAGCTCATTTACCTCGAGGGTGCACTGTTCGCAGGTCGCCAGGTGCGCAGCGGCCTGTTCCTCTTGTTCCTCCGTGAGCTTCCCATCGAGGAACTCGGGCAGGAGCAGGTCGAGGTCGTCGCATGTCATCGTCATTCGAGGTACTCCTTGAGCTGGACACGTAGTGCTTCGCGAGCACGGGCTAGCCGCATCTTGACCGCTGATTCCGAGATCTCGAGCACTTGCGCGACTTCCCTGGTCGACAGACCCTGGATATCGCGAAGTGTGAACGTAGCCCGTACCGGCTCGGAAAGTTGAAGCATTGCAGCGTCGAGTCGCGCGATGAGATCCATGGAGATGATCGAGCCCTCGACAGAGTCGGGCGCCTCGAGATTCGTGAATGTCGCACTGTCGGGGTCCATCACCTCGTCTCTCCGCTTTCGCGATATGGCGATAGCTTCGCGGTAGCCGATTCGGTAGATCCATGCAGCGATAGGCCCTTCGCCCCTATATGACGGGAGGGCACGGATCACTTTGATGAAGGTCTCCTGGACGACGTCCTCTGCGAGGTGCCTATCACCAAGGATGCGGTAACCGAGTGTGTATGTGGCGTCAGCGAACTCATTGAAAAGCTCAGCGAGGGTGAATTTCAGTTCGGGTTCTGGCGCGTGCGACTGCATCGGCGCTGAGTGTATTGGCGCTAGCCCGGTCGTCATGGTCGTACCAGATCCCAGAGTGCAGACACCGCTGCTCCGGCCGCCAGTACCCAGAGAACCGGTTGCCCTGAGAGGGCGGCCGCAACGCCGAACACCAACGCGATTCCGAGTCGCAGCATGCGGTCTTTCGTGGCGAGTGAGTCCCGTGACTCGATGCCTGAGAGGGCCGCGTTGAAAACGTCCGAAACTTGTTGGTTGGAACGTGAGCCGATGGTCCGGCGCACCTCCCTGCCATCGTGGAAGGCGATCAACGTGGGCACTCCTTTCACACCGTGATTCGTCGCGAGATCCGGATCCGCGGCAGAATCGACTTCTCGAAAGTTCACGTTCCCTTCGAAAGCGTTAGCGACTTCGTTCACGCTGGGACGCAGGAGTCGACAGATCGAGCAGTGTGGTGCCGTGAAGAAGAGGACGTCGCTCGTGTGCTGCTGCGTCGTCACGGGTTCCCGATTCAGGCGCCGACTTCAGCGTCCTTCTTCGTGCTGAAGCGGATGCTTGCGTATATGGGACACCAGCCCACAACCGCGGTCACGAGGAGGATGAGGCCAACCGCGGCGAGAACAATTCCCAGAATGCCACCGATAGCGATGACTCCGCCAAGAATGAGAGCTAGACCGCCTACACCCCGTGCGATTCTGTCCCAGCTAGCTTCGTTGCCTTTCATAGTGCCCTCTCCTTGTATGTATGTGGCCTTACAAGAGGAATGACGCGTGACTCGACGAATCGGTCACATCTGGTAGTCAACGAGAAGGAGCCCCCGATCCCTCGGGGGCTCCTTCTCCGCTATAAGCGTTCTGTCAGACTCCCGCGGGTTCTGGCATCGGGGCACTGTCAACGAGCACGTGATATTCGTTCTCTTCCTTGCCCTTTCCGACCCAGTACATGCCTGCGCCGAGCAGCATGATCGTGAGACCTAGCCCGAAGATCAGGGCGCTCACTCCCAGTCCCAGCTGGAGGGTCGAAGCGGTCACGGTACCAACTCCAAGTTCACCGAAGAGTCCGTGAACGGTTCCGGACCAGGCTTGTGACCTGGCGGGCCCGTCGATTGGGCTCGTACGATCGAACCCGGTCCAGTACCTTCCGTCAACAGCGACGTCATAGGAACCAGCCGCGAAGGTCTCTCCGTTGTACTCAACGGCCTCCGTCAATTCGACTGTCTGCGTTCCATTCAGTACATGGAAGCCGATCGTCGCCATCTGGAACATGTACTCGGTCGCTGTGTTCACGAGCGGGTCGTTCGGGTCCAGATCCGAGTGGTCGACCGGGTAACCCCAGTCGTCTTCGAGCAGGGCCATGATCGCCTCGGCACCCTCAGTGGTACCTCTGTCGGTGAGCTGCCCATCCTCGTTGTAGCTCAGCTCGACACCCTGTGCCTCGCTGAATGCCTGCAATGAGTCGTACCCCGCTTGCACCTGCGTAAACGCGAATACTCCTGCGAGGGCGAATACAACGCCAATAACTGTCATCAAGATTCCGAGTTTTCGGAGCCTGTCAGTCATTCGCTCTTTCCTTTCACTCTGCTTGTGAAACATTTCACGACTTGTGAAACATTTCACAAGCTACCTTGTTGCTACTCACATTGTACATCTGAAACGGAGTTATGCCCATACGAAAACCGTTGGAAACAATGGGTTTACGACCCAGTCGTCTTCTCGGCAAAAGGTTGCCCGAGATGGGTCTTGCCGCGTTTCTCAGCGAGCTCGATCTGGTGTTGTCGCTCGGCGAAACGCGACTCCCTCTCGGGTGTCAGCTCGTCCTCGCAACCATGACAGCAGACGCCCCTGCGGTAGCCCTCTAACTGGCGATCCGTGTCGCCTATCACCTGATTGCAGCCAGGGCACACCTCAAGGTCGCCTGGAACGAGGCCGTGACCAACGGAGACCCTGCGGTCGAACACGTAACACTCACCGCTCCAAAGGCTGGTCGCCTCGTTCTCGGTTTCGAGGTATGTGAGGATCCCACCTTCAAGCTGGTACACCTCGTCGAAGCCACTCTCGCGCAGATAGGCCGTAGCTTTCTCGCAGCGAATACCGCCCGTACAGAACATCGCGAGGCGTTTGTCCCTCAGTTCGGGGTGATCCTCGACCCAGGCGGGAAACTCCCCGAAAGACCGGGTCATCGGGTTGACCGCACCCTTGAACGTTCCGATCGCTACCTCGTAGTCGTTGCGTGTGTCGATCACGATCGTGTCTGGATCGCTGATCAGTGCGTTCCACCCGGACGCCGGAACGTGTGTGCCGGTATGTGCAACAGAATCGACATCTCCGACCCCGAGTGCAACGATCTCGCGTTTTGCGCGAACCTTGAGCCGATAGAACGGATCTGATTCTGCGGTAGCGCGTTTCGCCACGAGATTCGCCAAGCCGGGCTGCTCAATAATGGAGGAGAGCACTGCATTCACGCCATCTCCTTCGCCGGCGATCGTGCCGTTGATTCCCTCTGACGACAGCAGGATCGTTCCTTTGACGTCGTTCTGGAGGCACACCTTTTGCAGCCTGGTCCGCAGTCCGTTGACATCATCGATGTGAACGAAGTGGTAGAACGCCGCGATATGGAACATAGACACAATTCTACGAACGCGACCTAGGAGACCGCTGTCTGAGAATCGGCCTCGGTCTGGGAGTCCCACACACGGTCTGCCCACCATGAGAACCCGAGGGCAATGAATCCCAGCACAAGCGCAGAAACTGCGAACGGGGTGATCGTGCCGTTGAAGGATCGGTCGATGAAGGAACCGATGATCGACCCGCCGAGCAACGAGATCGCACCGATCACCGCGGATGCAGTTCCAGCCACCGCCCCCATTGGGATAAGTGCTGCGGCATTGAGATTGGGGATGAGCAGAGCGTGCACGACCAGCAGCGGGCCAAGCATCACCAGGAACACGATGAGCGGCGGCTGACCTCCTGTAAGCAACGCCATCGTCGCAAATGCGATCGCTACAACGACGAACCCAGAAAAGGCGATCCGTAGCATCGTTCTCAGGCTCCACCAGTTGAGCAGCAGGTTGTTCAACAACACACCGAGTCCGAGCAGTGCCGCAAAGCCTGAGAAGATCAAAGGGAACCACTCGGCCTTGTCGAACACGTCACCTACGATCAACTCGGACGAGGCGAGATACGAGGCGAAGAAACCGAACACCGCCGTTTGTGCGAGTGTGTACCCCATGGTGAGCCGGTTGCGGACTACGAAGAGCGCAGCAGCGCCGAGTTCTCGCATGTTCAGAGGGATTCGCTTTCCACGCGGCAGCGTCTCTGGCATCGCGGTGTTGAGAAGAAGAACGGCGACACCCGAAACAGCGATGAATACGTAGATCACCCGCCAATCGCTGAATGCCAGAATGCCTGCCCCTATCACCGGTGCAACGAGCGGGACAAGCAGGAAGATCGCCATGACGTAGGACATCATTTTCGCCATCTGGTGTCCGCGGTGTGTGTCGCGAACAGCGGACAGGGCAACAACCCTGGCCCCGGACGCACCGATGCCCGTGATGAAGCTTGTCAGGTACAGGACGGCGAGCCCGGGGGCCAGCGATGATCCGATAGCGCCAGCGATGTAGACCCCGATACCGGAATAGACGATCGCCTTGCGCCCGAGAGCATCTGAGAGTGGACCCCACGCCAGCGCGCCGATGGCGAGTCCTATCAGAGAGAAGGTGATCACCGGCGCTACAGCGCTCGAGTCCTGGGCGAGTCCGAAGTCCTCACGCATCGTTGCGAAGGCGGGAAGCGTGATATCGATCGCGAGCGCGGCGAGCGCCATTGTCATTGAGATGGTGAAGATGAACCGCCGTCGCCCTACATCGACATCGGCGTGTTGAGTTGTCGCGTCCATCGGGACCCCGGAGATTGTCGAAATGTGCGTACCGTCAGACCGGACGATCTCCGGTCGCGACAGGATATCCAGCGGCGGACCAGTCGCTCCATGATCCAACGTACAGATCGGCGTCGGTCATCCCAGCAATGGCGAGAGCCAGGATGTTGTGGCATGCGGTGACGCCGCTTCCGCACTGTGAGAAGACCTTCGTATCGTCGTCGATTCCTCGGGATGCGAAATGCTGCCGCAGTTCGCCTGGAGTGCGAAAGGTGAGATCGTTGGTGAGATTCTGCGTCAGAGGCATCGAAAGTGCCCCTGGAATGTGGCCGGCCTCAGGGTCCACGGACTCGCTTTCGCCCCGATACCGCTCGGGACTCCTGGCATCGATCACGACGGTGTCCGTCGCACGGTTGCTCACCAGATCTCTATCCACGGTTGCGGTCCAGGGCCTCGACGTTTGAAACCCACGGGCGGGCACCGGTGTGTCGGTCGTCAGCTTGCCCCCTGACGTTTCCCATGCCTGGATTCCTCCATCGAGTACAAAAACCCTGTCGTGACCCTGGTTTCTGAGCATCCACCACAGTCTCGCCGCTATCGCACCGCCGTTGTCGTCGTATGCAACGACCGTTGCCGATGGTGTTATGCCAATCGAGGCACATGTTTCGGTGAACGCTTCGGGTGTTGGAAGAGGGTGGCGGCCAGGACCAACAGGCCCCGATAGGTCGGTGTCCAGCGATACATGAAACGCACCTGGCAGGTGGCCTGCTCGGTACGCGGCAATACCGGCCTCCGGTCGTCCGAGGTACCACCGACAGTCGACGACAACTGTGGCCGCGCTGTCGATGTGGCTCGACAGTTCACCCGCGGACATGATCGTGTTGGACATCTGGGGCAATCTACTCGGATGTAGGCTGGGGCCATGACGACCGTTCACCTCATAGATGGCACCTACGAACTGTTCCGTTCGCATTTCGGGGCGCCTCCACGCCAGACGCCCGATGGCTGGGAGATCGGCGCCGTTCACGGAATCGTGTCATCGACCCTGGCGCTGCTCGCCGAGGATGGCGTTACCCATGTCGGGGCCGCTTTCGATTCTGTCATCGAGTCTTTCCGTAATGACATGTTCGACGGGTACAAGACCGGCGAAGGGACACCGCCTGAGTTGCACGCACAGTTCCCTGTGGCGGAGCGAGCGATGGAGACTCTTGGCATTGCGGTGTGGTCGATGATCGAACAAGAGGCAGATGACGGGTTGGCGGCTGCGGCCACAAAATACGTCCCGGATGTCGACCGGGTCGTGATCATGAGTCCCGACAAGGACATGGCTCAGCTGTATGGCGACCCCAAGATCGTCGGTTTCGATCGGCGAAAAGCTGCCTTCATCGATACCGACGGTGTGTGGGAGAAGTTCGGCGTCGCGCCAGAGTCCATTCCGGACTACCTCGCCCTTGTCGGCGATACGGCTGATGGCATTCCAGGGCTGCCTGGGTGGGGTGCGAAATCAACCGCAACCGTCCTGTCGGAGTTCACACACCTCGACCGGGTGCCTCCGTCCGAGACGGACTGGGGCACCGCGGTACGCAGTGGGGCCAAGCTAGCCGCGACGCTCCAGGATCGGATGGCCGATGCCCTGCTGTACCGGGATCTCGCAACACTACGAACCGACGCAGACATCCCGGAGTCGCTCGCCGAACTCGAATGGCGCGGAGTGCATCGTGAGGCATTCGAATCGCTGTGCGACGAACTCGGTTTCAGGAGCATTAAAACCCGGCCTAGCCGATGGTTCGGCGAGTAGACATAGCGGTTGTCGCGGTTCTTCTTCCTCCTTTGATCGGCGGACGATATCCGCTGACCTGGCTGTGAAATACAAATTCCGGGTACGCCTCCGTCCCATGTTCCGCGAAGTCGAGTCCGAGGATCTCCTCTTCCGGCGTGACGCGCATCCCGATGGTCGCATCGATCACTTTGAACACGGCAAATGAGGTGCCGAACGCCCAAGCGATGATCACAGCAGCTCCGATCCCCTGTGTGACGATCGACCCATTCGCGGTGAAGAGCCCGACTGCCAACAGACCCCAGAGCCCCGCTGTTCCGTGTACTGAGATCGCACCGACCGGGTCATCGATCCCGAATCTCTCGAGGCCGATGACCGAAAACACCATGATGACTCCCGCGACGAGACCGGTGACGATCGCCATTGCAAAGGACAGGCTCGCAGCGCCGGCTGTTACGCCGACAAGGCCCGCAAGCACGCCGTTGAGACTGAACCCGACGTCAGGTTTCCCTTTCAGCAGCCATGCGGTAAACATGGCTCCGACTGCGCCCGCACACGCCGCCAGCGTTGTGGTGACGGCCGGGGTTGCGATGTCCTGACCGACGGCCGCAAGAGTTGAACCAGCGTTGAAGCCGTACCAGCCAAACCACAGAATGAAGACACCGAGTGCGCCGAGCGTCACGGAATGACCGGCGATGACGCGTGGTTTGCCGTTCGAGTCGTATTTGCCGAGACGTGGGCCGATGACCAGAACACCAGCGAATGCCGCGGCGCCGCCGAGCATGTGCACGACACCCGAACCGGCGAAGTCGATGAACCCCAGCGACGACAACCATCCCCCGCCCCAGACCCAGTGTGTGACGATCGGGTATATGAGACCCGTCACGAACGGCGTGTAGATGAGGTAGGCCGAGAACTTCACCCGTCCCGCTACCGCGCCGGAAATTATCGTTGCCGCGGTCGCGGCGAATACGACCTGGAAGAACCATTCCCCAGCCCGAGCCTGGTCGTCGAAGAAGAACACGTCTCCGTAACCGATCAAACCTCCAACAGACGAGCCACCGTAGGCGAGGGCGAACCCGAATGCCCAGTAGACCAAACCACCCACAGAGAAGTCCATCAGGTTCTTCATGATGATGTTCCCCGCGTTTTTCGCTCGTGTGAACCCTGCCTCGACGAGTGCGAAACCTGCCTGCATGAACATCACCATTGCTGCAGCGACCAGCAGCCAGACGGAATCCACAGCCAAACCGACATCGACAATCGACGGTTCTGCCTGGGCAAGTGCACCGGATGCGAAGGGACCCGCCACAATCACAATGGCGAGCATCAAACTCATGGTGAGTCTGCGTTTCATGTGTCCTCCCGACCTGACTCGTATGTGGGACACGCTACGCAGACCGTGTTTCACCCCCGTAACT
>BTQP01000060.1:0-10048 GCA_036985935.1 Acidimicrobiia bacterium
CGTCGGTCAGCTCAGCGACGTCTTGCCTCAGGCTTGCCTCCTCTGCTTCAGGAAGGCCGGAGCTGCATGCGCTAGCGACGAGACCAATCACAAACAGTCCTCCAAGAAGCCATCTGTTGTTGAGCACCGATCAGCTCCAATCGCCTACCTGGGAAGCCACCAGCGGGATCGCGCATTTCTCGCGCTAGCTGAATGCCTTCTCGACACTGTTGATATCGGGAACATGCCTATGGACATTTAGGCAAAAGTGGAGCAAGGATCGATCCGGTGAAACAATCGACCATGAGTCGACCTGCCGCAGTGGCTGAGGAACTTGGCCGGAACGGTCGACGACCGGCCGCCAGAACAGCCCGTCACTTTCGCATGGTCGGTGCACTCGCGGCTTCGACCCTCTTCCAGTCGAGGACACAATGCGATAGAAAGGGTGCATGACTACGAAGCGCGAACTCATATCGATCGACGACAGACGACGGGCGTACCTTGGCAAGCTCGGGTTCGACAAGGGATCGACGCTGGCTGCGGATCCCGTGGAAGGCGAAGAACTCGCATGGATCATTCGACCCGGGCGGGTAGTGACCGATGTCGAGCTGGCGATCCTCGCCGATCCTGTGAACCTGGAGTCTCTGGTGAGGGCGTGGCAACAATCAGCCTCAGGCGCCGACACCGTTGAACTGGCTTGATCCCCTGGTCACATGGGAGGCATCGTGGATGTCATAGGGCTTCCTGAGTTCTTGAGGTGTTTGGAATCGGTTGCCACAACCGGGTCGAACAGTGCACGCATCGAGGGTCTCCTTCAACGTCTCTCGAGGGAGCACACCTGCCAGGAGATGAGAGAGGAGCAGCTGCGGATTCCCGGCACCGACATTGAGTTGTGGCTCACGCGCGAACTACGGCTCGACGATGGCGCGCTTCGGGCTGCTTGGCGATACGACGAGCAAGAGGGTCGTCGAGTTGTTGCCTGTTTCACCCTTGTCCGATCGTGACTTTAGGTCTGACTCCCTATCGTCATTGCCTGCTGTAGCACGGCGTGCTACGATTGTGGCATGGCGAGAGATATCACCCAGCGGGAGCTCCGGAACGACAGTGGGAAGATCATGCGTGAAGTTGACCAGGGCGAGAGCTTCGTGGTGACACGCAACGGTGTCCCCGTTGGAGAGCTCACTCCACTGCACAGAAGACGTTTCATCCCGGCCGAGGCCGCGGTTGCGCTATTCCGATCAGCGCCGGCACTCGACTATGAACGCTTCCGTGAGGATCTGGATGCGGCGGCAGACCAGGACCCGACACCTCGTGCCTGAGAGACAGCGGGTGCCAAGAGGCATCCTTGACACGTCGGTCGTCATCGATCTCGACACGCTCGATGTATCTGACCTACCGGTCGAAGTGGCGATCAGCTCAATCACACTTGCTGAGGTCGCTGCCGGTCCGCATGCGACGAACGATCCGGATGAACGGGGTCGCAGACAGGACCGCCTCCAACGGGTCGAGGCAGCGTTCGATGCCTTGCCATTCGATGCCGACACGGCCCGGGCATACGGAAGAGTGTTCGCCGTCGTCATGGCATCTGGCCAAAAGGCGCGCGGCAGACGAGCGGTGGACATGTTGATCGCAGCAGCATCGCTTTCCGCCGGGATACCGCTCTATACCCGCAACGGGGACGATTTTCGCGCACTGGAAGGCCTGATCGACGTAGTCGTGGTCTAACGTCGTCCGACAGCCGGGCCGATGCCGTACGATGGTGCGATGCGTATTGCAGCAGCTCAAACAGCGCCGGTGTGGGGGGACTCAGAGGCAACGGCTTCTGTCGTTGTGGACTGGATCCAGAAGGCGGCCGCTGAGGACATCGACCTTGTGGCGTTCGGAGAGACGTTCCTTTCTGGGTATCCGTTTTGGATCTCGCTCACCGATGGTGCACGGTTCAACGATGCCGACCAGAAGGAGGCGTATGCCTACTACCTGGCAGGCGCCGTGTACCTCGACGGTCCCGAGCTCAGCGGCATCACCGACACCGTTCGTGACACAGGCGTGTTTACGTATGTGGGGATCACGGAACGCTCTGTGAGCGGGGGGACGGTGTACGCGACCCTCGTTGCGATCGACCCGACCAAGGGCATCGTGAGTGCGCATCGCAAGCTTATGCCCACCTACGAGGAACGCATGGCGTGGGGCATTGGAGACGGAAACGGTCTTCGTACCCACGATGTCGGCGACTTCACCGTTTCGGGACTCAACTGTTGGGAGAACTGGGTTCCGTCGGTTCGGCACACGCTGTATGCCCAGGGAACGACGCTCCACGTCGCGAGCTGGCCCGGAGCCGCGAGCCTCACGGTCGACATCACCCGGTTCATCGCTCTCGAGGGACGCTGTTATGTCCTTTCAGCTGGGACGCTCCTGAGGCCCCAGGACATTCCGGAAGCCTTCCCGCTACGCGAACGGGCTCTCGCAGGGGGCAACCTCGGATACGACGGCGGCTCCGCGATTGCCGCACCAGACGGGACATGGATCGTTGAGCCGGTCGCAGGCACCGAACAGCTTGTGGTTGCCGACATCGATTCGGCGACGGTACGTGGAGAGCGCCAGAACTTCGACCCTGCCGGCCACTACTTCCGAGCCGACGTGATCAGCGTCGAAGTCGACCGAACACGACTCGACCCCGTGACCTTCAAGTAGGGACGTTCAGGTAGAGCATTCACTGCCGGACGTGGCAGATGGCTCGGCCTGAGGTGTCGAAGATGTGGAAGCGGCGTGTCCACAGCTTGACGGTGTCACCAACGTGGGGACCGCCAATGTCAACACGCACCGTGACCTCGTCGCCCGACAGGTCGGCTTGCACGTAGCCGTGATCACCATGATTCTCGTACATGCCGACGACGCCGGTGAATCCTGCGGGTGCGCCGATCTCCCAGTCGTGGGCCCGCACACCGACCGTGACGGGTCCCGGTGCCAGCCCGTGCGGAAGGGGCAGGTATCCGCAAGCCATCCGAACCTCGCGCCCGGTGACGTCTCCGGGGAGGAAAGACATGGGCGGTGAGCCGACGAAACCGGCGGTGAACAGGTCGATTGGTTCGCGGTAGATCTCGGCGGGAGTACCGAGCTGGTGGATTCTGCCTTCGTTGAGGACAGCTATGCGGTCGCCGAGCACCATCGCCTCCTCGTGATCGTTCGTTGCATACAAGGTCGTGACGCCATATCCACGTTGGAGCAGACGGATCTCGGTGCGCATAGTCTTTCGCGCCGCCGCATCCATGCGCGACAGTGGTTCATCAAGGAGCAGTGCCGACGGGCGACGAACGAGTGCCCGCGCCGCCTGCACCAGTTGCTGGTGCCCTGCGGCGAGATCTTTCGGCATCCGCTCGAGGAAGCGGGCGATCGCGAGCATCCGCGTCTCTGCGAGGACCCTGCGGTCGATCTCCTCGCGGCGCACACCCCGGACCTCGAGGGGAAACGACACGTTCTTGCGAACCGACTTGTGGGAGAAAAGGACCTTCTCCTGGAAGACCATCGAGATGTCACGCTCGCGTGGCGGCATCGTCGTTACGATCTCACCGTCGTACAACACGTCGCCGTCGGTGATGTTCTCGAGTCCTGCAACGACCCGCATCAACGTCGTCTTGCCGCTACCCGACGGTCCGATGAGGACGAGCAGTTCCCGATCCTCGACGTTGAGGGTGACGTCGTCGAGCGCTGTCACAGCGGGATACGCAACTGTTACACGCTCGAGCCGGATGCTCGTCATGCCGTGATCGTATCAGGTCGACGTGGTCGCCAGGTTGGATCCCTGCGGTCGGCTCTGTTGAGATGTCATCCGGCGACGTGTCCGGCGGAAGTGAGGCACAGCCCTTCACTTTTTCGCCGAAGAGACGGACTGTTGTTGGGAGCGCCGCACCGGCGCACCGCTAGGAACCTTCTCCGGTCTGGACCGGCACGCCCTCGGTTCGATTGTCCAGCCAGGGGATCAGGTCACCGATGCCGTCGATCACGCCATCGGGACGTTGCCCTCGAGGAGTCGCCTCGACATCTCGTGCCTCGGCGGTACCGGTGAGGACGAGGACTGTTGCCATGCCTGCGTTCCGGCCCATGGCGATGTCGGTGGCGATCTGATCACCGACAACCATGCCTCGCTCAGGTGCGACACCCAGGATCCGCATCGCCATGCGGCCGGACCAGGGTGAAGGCTTTCCGGTCACAACTGGTTCACAGCCCGTTGCGTACGCAACCGCCTTCACCATCGCTCCGGTACCGGGGACAAATCCATCGGACACCGGCAACTTGGGGTCGTAGTTTGTCGCAAAGAACTCGGTTCCGTTCCAGATGGCCTTACATACCGTCTCGAGCCGTTGCTGGTCGAAGCCGGGGTCTCTCCCCATCACGACGGCCACCGCCCGATCAGCCTCGTCGAAGCCGACGAGATCGAGATCTTTGGCGCGCAGTGCTTCGAGCAGCCCGACGTCTCCTATGGCGAGGATCGGGCTTTGTGGATGGAGCTCGGCCATCACCTCCGCTGCAACAAGCGCGGAAGTGACGATCTCGTCCGGTGCAGCCTCGATGCCCATTCCGCCGAGTCGCTCCACCCAGTATCGGATCGGGTTCGAGTTGTCGTTGGTGAAGAAGGCGAACCGAATCCGACGAGTGCGGAGTTCGTCCAGGGTCTCGAGGGCACCGGGAAGAACCTGGCGCCCTCTCGCGATCGTGCCATCGATATCGAAGATGATGCCTTCGATGAGTCCGTCGGAAGGCAGGCTGCGATCCTCCTCTCGAGGACCGCTCACCCGAAGTACTCGTCCCAGTGGTCCTTCACGTGGGCAGCCATGTCATCGTCGAGATAGATCTTCGGCGGCCGCTCGTCCTCGTCCCACTCGTAGGGCGTCGTGCAGTCGAGGATGACACGCGACGTCATGAACCGGTTCGAACGCGGGAGCGACGGGTCCAGTGGTGTCGAGCGACCCCTGTGGAGGATCTGGGTGCCGAACTCCGGCTGATACTTGAAGCTCAGGGCGTACATCACTTGATCCATGTTCTCGACGTCGATGTCGTCGTCGACGACGATCACCGTCTTCAAGCCGTAGTTTCCCGTGGTCGATGCAAACGCCGCCAACCCGACCTGGGTCGAGTGCCCGTGGTACATCTGTTTCACCGAGATGATGACGAGCATCCTGCCGGCAGCGGCCGGAGGTCCGTACACCGCCTTGATCCCCGGGATCTGCATGCGTCGCAGATCGTTCCACAGCGACGCTGTGCGGTTGACGCTCATGATCATGTGCGTGTCCGTGGTTGGTCGCCCAACGGTCGTGGACCACAGAATCGGGTCGTTTCGGTGCGTGATCGCCTTGACCCTGATGAAGTACTGCTCCTCATCGCCCTTGCCAGAGTAGTGACCGGTGTACTCCCCGAAGGGCCCCTCCGGCCGGGTTTCGCCTGGCACGATCTCGCCTTCAACCACCCATTCGGCTGTGGCCGGCACCAACAGGTCGGACGTCTCGGCCTTCACCACCTCGACGGGAGCACCACGCAGTGCACCCGCCACGTCGTACTCGCTCTCTTCGAGACCGAAGAGGGTGCTTCCACACAGGAACAGCGTCGGATCCGACCCTGAGACATACGCAACCGGCATCGGGATGCCAGCTTCCTGGTAGTCACGGAAGTCGATTTCACCGTCCTTTGCTTTGATCATGTAGATGCACAGCTCCTGGCTCTCTCCAACCATTGCGCGATATGTGCCGAGGTTCAGACGTCCCGTTTTGAGGTTGCGAGTGATGAGATACCCGGCGGTACCGAAATAGCGGCCACCGTCGCCCGGATAGAACCACGGCGATGGGATCTTCAGGATGTCGGCGTCGTCACCGGTGAGAATGTTCTCCTTGGTCGGACCCCAGTCCACGACCTTCGGCGGCACCTGGTTGCCGTGAATGCGGTCGACCCACTCCTGGGAGAGGTTCATCAGACTTGTTCCCTGTGGCATTTCGAGAGCCACGGCTAGGCGCTCGCGTGCGGTCATTGCACTGATGAACACGCGGTGTCCCGGGTAATCCTTGATGTTGTTGAACAGCAGCGCAGAACCGCCGCCCTGACGTTCTTCGTTGAGTTTCGCGACGTGGCTCAGCTCCAGGTTCCAATCGACCTCGCGGTCGATCCTGTGGAGCTGATCCTCCTCGTCGAGTCGGTCGATATATGATCGTAGGTCGTCGAACGGCACCGTTCTTCTCCTTGTTCGTTTCGTTACTTGATGGTGGGTGTCGCGTGCGGTTCCTGTGGAACTGCCGCCTCCTGGTTCTCTTGGTCGACTGATATCGCGAGATCCGCGCCGAGCTGCCGCGAGATCTCATGCGCCGCGCTCAGGGCGGCCTTGATGGCGTGCTCGCCGGGTTGATCTCCGCTGCGCGATGTGAATCCGACGACCGTGAGCGCGGCCGCGACGCCGTCAGGACCCATGAGCGGTACCGAAACGGCGCGCACCCCGAGCAGGTACTCTTCCGTGTCGTCTACGGCGTAACCACGCTCGCGCACCCTGGCCAGCTCAGCTTTGTAGGCGTCGGGGTCGGTGATCGACGCCGGCGTGAAGGCTTCCAGGCCATGTTTGGCTATGAGCTGATCGACACGCTCCTCAGGAAGCCAGGCGAGGAACACCCTGCCGAACGAACCGGCGGAGAACGGGATCTGTTGACCGACGGCCGCCGACACGTGCAAAGTGCCAACCGGATCCACCTTGTCGATGATGGTGAGCCGATCTTCGTGGAACGTACCAAGGAGAACGGACTTGCGAATTTCATTGACGAGCGCCTCCATGTACGGCACCGCAATGCGGCGTACGTCGGTCTGCTCGTGGGCGAGATAGCCGAGGCGGATCAGTGCAGGACCCAGTCGGTACCGCAGAGTCTGAGCATCTCGCGTGAGAAACCGATGCTCTGTGAGTGTTTGGAGGATGCCGTAGGCCGTGCTCTTGTTCAACGAGAGCAACGAAACCAGTTCGGTGAGGCTGTACTCGTCTCGACGCTCGAATGCCCGCAGGACCTGGATCCCCCTCTCCACAGCCGACACACGCGCTACCACCCTCGACACCCCTGGGCTCGGCAGCGGGCGATCGACGCAGACACTCCGGTGCTACTAGATGTTCGCGTCATAGAACCTTGTTCTTGATACAGAAACGTAGTTCATCCTTTCCTCCTCGTCAAACGGGCGACTTCGGGGCAGCTCACCAGGGGCAACACGCTTGCCCCCGGTCGGCTGTGTTTCCTCAGTCGAGGATCTTCACGGTCCCTGCGGCACCGTCTACCTGTACCCGCTGTCCAGTTTTGATCTTCTGTGTTGCGAACCCCGTGCCGACAACCGCAGGTACGCCGTACTCCCGACACACGATGGATGCGTGGGACATCATCCCGCCGATATCCGTGACCGCGGCAGCGATCTTGGAGAACACAGGCCCCCAGCTCGGATTCGTGATCGGGCAGACAAGCACTTCGCCCTCCTGCACGTCGGCGAGCTCATCTGCACTCAGGATCACCCTGGCAAGCCCCTCGACCTTGCCGGGGGAGCCGGCGAATCCCTTCAGGTCATAGTCGGCGTCGCCATCCCCGTCGCCGATGCCGAGCCAGTTCTGGATGGAATCTGTCGTGATGCCCCACAGCATGATCGTGAACGGCTCGGTGATGACCTCGGGTGGCTCCCCCAGCGCAGGGATCGGCTGCCACTCGGAGAGCTTCTCGAACAGCACTTTGCGCCTCGTGATCTCCTTCGGCCAATACCCGGGTCCCCTGGCCGGGGTCCCGACACCCCACGAAGCGATGAGATCGTAGAGGGCGGCCTCGACCTCGAAGCGATGGAGATAGAACATGTCGTCCACGTCCTCGAAGAAACCGGCATCGACGAAGATCTGCCCGAACTCTCGCATCTTGTTCCAGAACACAGCGTGATGCCAGTGTTCCACGTAGAAATTGTGGTCCTCGATGAAGGGAAACACGGTGCGGGCGAGCCCCAACTGTTCGTTGAAGTTCTTGAGATCGTCACCGTCGAGAAGCGCGGCGTACTCGTCAGACAAACGATCCCTCTCAGCAATGACCTCGGCCAGCGGCCGTTCGATGCTGACACCGGCTTCGATCTTGCGGATGTAGTCGGCGATCCCGGCAAACGGGAATGTCTGATCATTGATCCACGTCTTGTGGTGGTGGTAGAAGCCTGAGCCGGTCGAGAAGTAGAACCAGGGGTCCTTGGCCTTTTCGAGCTCGGCGATCCACCGCAGACCTGCGTCGGACTGCTCGAGTGTTTCTATCACGGCCACAGGGTCGGTGTTGTCCTTGAGTGCGTCGCCGACCCCGAGCTCCACTGCCTTGGCTGCGAGCTTCTTCAGCTCGTCGTCGGGCCGAAAGAGCAGAACATCGATGCCTGCCACCATCTGGGCGACGACCTGGTCCGGGATGTCGGGGAAGAGCTCCTTGCAGAACCCGAAATAGGTCAGGTACGCGGCGTATCCCAGGTTCAAGAACTCGAAGTGGAGATGCCAGATCTTGTGCATGTTCTCCACGACCCGGTTGTATGCGACAAGGAGGTCGTACGCCGACGTCAGGCCTCGACCCGAACGAACCGTCTCGAGGTCCTCCATCTCGGGCAGTGGCTTGACTTCGACCGCCTTGAGCTCCTCGATCGTGTCGCGCGCCTTGCCCTGCCACTTCTCGTAGAGCTCATCCCAGTGCTCGTAGTAATACCCGGCGCGCTCCATGAAGTGGGCCACGCGTTCGCCGACGACTTCTTCATCCGTGATGGCGTTTGCGCTGATGTAGAGACGTCCGTTGAGGACCCGTTGGTCGATCCCGAGCGCGGGCGGCACGATGTACACCCTGCTGTTCATCTCACCGAGCGCAACCCACCAGCTCTCACAGGTGATCGTATCGAACGGGTACAGCACCTCGGGGTGGTGCATGCCGTCGAAGAACCAGAATTTCGACTCTTCGAACTCCCGGCGTTCCTCGCTGAAGAGGTAGTAGTAGGGGTACAGCTTTTCCCATCCCTCACAGCCTTCCGGGGTGGGTACCTCGAAAGGATTCGGGAACCGTGTTTCACTCATCGTTTCTTTCCTCGCCTTCGTTCGTCTGATCGATACTCGATCTCGTCATCGCCGTGCCTAGATCGTTCCGGTCTCAAACCCGGGTCACTCTTCCCCTTCCCTTCCCGTGGCATCACCGTCGCCACGTCGCAGCCGGACCCCTGTGAGGAGGTTCGCCACGATGTAGTCCATCGTCGAGTTCTCGCCGGACGACACCTGAGTGCGATCCCGGCTGCTCCAGACCGTTTCGGGTCGACTCTGGAGCAGGACGATGTTGTCGGGAGCTTCCAGGTCGGCATCGATCGCCCACTCGAGGTCCTGGGGACACTGGTGGTGCGCTTCGATGGTGCGCGCCAGGCGGCTGAGTGCAAGGATCTCGTCGTCCGAAAGACAGGCAACCTCACGTCGCTCCACCGGCACCTCGGTACGCTCGACTCGCTTCTCGGCCGGGACCGCCCGGTACTGGATCAGCTTGGGCGACACCGTCCTGCGGGCGATCCTCCCGGCGACCGTGTCAACGAGGTAGTTGTCTGGTGTCACCTCGCCGGCTGCGACGGCCTCGCCAAGACCCCAACTGGCGTCGATCGCCACCGTTGATCGGTCACCGTTGATCGGATTGAGGGTGAACATCACTCCGGCAGCCCTCGCGTTGACCATCTTTTGGACGCACACGCTCATGTAGACCTTTTCGTGGTCGTATCCCTGTTCGATTCGGTAGGCGATCGCCCTCGCCGTGTACAAGCTCGACCAGCAACGCTTCACGAAGGCAACAAGGTCGTCGGCTCCCACAACCCACAGGAACGTGTCCTGCTGGCCGGCGAAGCTTGCTCCGGGAAGATCCTCAGCAGTGGCACTGGAGCGCACAGCGACGGGAAGATCTGGACCGTCGCGTCCGGTGTTGGCGCGGGCGGAGCACAGCGAGGTGAGTTCCTCGTATCCGCCGCGAATGGCCGATTCGACGTCGTAGGGCATTGGCGTGCCCTCGATCTGAGCAGCGATGCGACGGCTGATCTC
>BTQP01000061.1:0-10033 GCA_036985935.1 Acidimicrobiia bacterium
CAGCTCGGTCATGTCTCGCTGGCGACGACCAACACCTACCTGGCCCACATCGCTCCCAAGGAGGTCATCGAGACCATCGGAAAGCGAGAGTGGTCGCTGTGACAAGACCGTTGCGCTATTGATAAACACGGCGTTGAGCGATAAGATAACACTCATGCAGAGTGCGGCAACGAACGAGGTTGGTGGGACGCTGCGTCGTCTCAGAGAGGGGCAAGGCTTGTCGTTGAGAGCACTCGAGGGCAGGTGCGGTGTTGCCGCGGCCCGTTTGTCGCGAATCGAAAACGGCCACGTAGATCCCCGGGTGTCGACGGTACTGACCATCCTGGACGGCCTCGATGCCACCCTGGACGACCTGCCGCCCCTCGCTTTTCAACAGCGGGGGACTGTGCATGCCGATGAGCCGAACGCGACGACCTCGTCGGTGACCGACCGCGTCCTCCGCAACCGGAAACAGATCCTCGAGGTAGCTGCAGCCTACGGGGCGAGACACCCCCGGCTGTTCGGGTCGGCGGCAAGGGGTTCCGCCGGCCCGGACAGCGACGTCGACCTGCTCGTCGATCTCGATCCGGGGAGAACGCTGTTCGATCTGGCGGCATTGCGTGCCGAGTTGGAGCAACTCCTGGGGACCGCGGTTGACGTCGTTCCCTCCGCTGGGCTGGAGGGCGAGGCCAAGGACGAGATCCTGGCCGAGGCGCTGGCGCTGTGAATTCCGCCGATCGGAGACGTCTGCTTCACGTTGTGGACTACATCGACCGGATTGACGCCTACTGCGTTGGCGGTCGGGCATCGTTCGACGACGACCCCCGGACACAGGATGCGGTGCTGTATTGCCTCACCGTCATCGGCGAAGCATTGGGGGCCCTCACGCCGGAGAGCTACCAACTGCTGGCGTCGCTCCCACCACACCTGCCCAAGGACCAGCGCAACATCCTGGTACACGAGTACTGGCGGGTCGATCCCAACATCGTCTGGGCAACGGTGACCCAGGACCTCCCGCCGTTGCGCGCCGATATCGAGCGCGCTCTCGAGACTTGAGCATCGGCCTTTGACTCGTCGCTCGCCCGGCTGAGCACAGTCGGGTGTAGGTCAGCGCCTTCCACAGGAAGGAGTATCAGCACCACATCCACCCCAGCCGCTGTCGCCAGACGGGCCGAAATCCTCAGGGTTGGACTTCCGCGGCCGAATTCGTTCATCTCGGATCTCGACACACACCGGCGTAGCGTGACGCTGCGAGGATCTTCCTCCGCATCTCGATTCGTTCAGTGCTCAGGGTGGTGGTTTCACTGTGCTGACGTAGGCGTGGCCTCGGACCCGGCGGTGTACAGTCGGCTCCATGGACCAGTCCGAAGACCACTGGGGAACGGTCCCCGTCGATGGACCGGCGGGCGACAGGCCGTAGAGACGCAGCCACCCATGCGCTTTTCTCGGACGGAACGGTGCGACCTCGATCAGGCGGCGTGGTGATCGAATGATCGGCGGCATTTGATGGCGGCCAACGACTACGCGGTGGTTGTTGGGATCAACCGGTACCAGGGTCTCAACGATCTGAGGGGCCCTGAGAACGACGCCGCCGATTTTGACGCCTGGCTTCGGAAGCCGACCGGTGGAGCCGTGCCTGGAGGCAACATCGCTCGCCTGCTCGGCAGCGAGTTGGGTGGCGGCAGCCTTCGGCCCCGGGTTGGGGACGTCGACGACGAATTCGAGAAGCTCCACGAAGGCCTCCAGGTCGGGAACGCCGGCCGAACCGGACGCAGGTTGTACATCTTCTTGGCGGGACATGGCTTTGATCCCGACGGCACCGACGCCGCGCTGCTCTGCGCCAGCGCCACCCGGCGGCGACTCGGCGACCACATCTCGGGCAAGCTCTACTCGCTGTGGTTCCGCAAGGCGGCGCTCTTCGACGAGATCGCCCTGTTCATGGATTGCTGCCGGGACGACTACAGCCGTGCGCCCTTGCGGCCACCGCCATGGTTGGAAGAGCATCGTCCCGACCCGGGTGTCAGGATGTTCACCGCGCTCGCGACTCGGTGGGCGTTCCAGGCTCGCGAGCGCGTCGATCCTGACGATCCGGGGTCTCGTGTTCGGGGACTCTTCTCGAAGGCACTGCTCGGCATGCTCAATGCAGGGAAAGTCACGGGCGAGGAGCTGAAGCGGTTCACCATCAACGACCTTGCCACGCTTGTTGGCCAGGGCGAGTACCAGGAGCCCGAGATCAACGTCGATCCTGGTTTCGTGTTCAGCGAGGCTGCCGATCCGCCCCGGGGAACGCTGACGCTCGCTGCCAGCCGCGTCCGCCGCCGACACATGTTTCGTCTCAACGGGCCAACCGGTGCGGTCGTTGGCCGCCAAGTCGTCGATTCGCGGCCGTGGACGTTCCCGGACCTGGATTTTGGGATGTTTGTGTTCACCGACGAAGACACCGGCGAGATCCGTTTCGTCGAGATCGTGAGGCCTGAGGTCGATGTCACGTTCTGAGCCACTCATTCCCCTCACGGCCTCCGCCCAGACCTCCTATTCCGGGCTGGCTGACCCGGTGGAGATCCTCCTCATCGACGGGCACCTCAAGCGAATCGAGCAAAGCGTCGGACGGCTCAAGACGAAGGTGCCCCCGGGTGTCTACAAACTGCAGTTCAAAGCCGGCTTGACCATGGAAGAGGTCCCGGTCTATGTCACGGAAGATTCGGGTCCTATCAATGTCGACATCCCGGCCTTGTTGTTCAGTTCGCCGGCGCCTCTCGATGAAACCAAAACGACCCGGGAGTACCACCGCGAGCAAAGCGAGAACCTGAGCAGGAAAATACACGCTCGGCTGGGGACCGGTGCGGCCATCTTCGTGTTCGTGCGAGACCTAGACGGGCGTGGCCGGGTCAGCCCGGCGGTGGGCCTGTCGCTCAGCAGTCTCGAGGGTGAGACGCTCATTAACTACGGCGAGGTTGCCGAGTTCGGTCGGGGACGTACCGAAGATGAGTCGAATCTCTGGGCCGGCTACACGGCCGAAGTGAACCCGGGTTCGTACCGGTTGGTGTGCGATACGGGCGAGGTCGGCGTCGTCGAACAACTCGTCCAGGCCACGCCCGGCATGCAGACCCACGTGTTCCTAACCCGCCGAGCGTTCGGCGACGGGAGAAGCGGCCGCAGGGCTGATCTGCTCGACGGTTCGATCCACATGACCGAGTTGGGCATGGGGTTCGCACCCTACGGCACGAGCTTCCGAGACGCCGAACTGGCCCGAAAGGCACTCGCCAACCGTCGTCCCGAGGCAGTCCCCAAAGAATCGCTGCGCCGCATGCTTGAAGACAAGTTCGTCAATCCCATGTTGGGCCTCTACGGCGCCTACCTGCTTACCGAGAAGGAGGAACCGCCGCGCAAGCTTCTCGGGATCGTGATGAGCAACCTGCGCAAACTGCTCGGTGAAGAGCATCCCGATCTCGCTGCCCTGGAGGTGCGGATGGCCCATCTGGGTCTGAGAAAGCGTCGACCCTCGAGCATCGATACTCCGCCGATGATTCGCCTCGGGTGGGGCGCCATCGTGAAGGAGTCGGCAGACAATCATGACTTAGTTGCCGCCGATTCTCTGGCCGGCCAAGTAGCCGACCGACTCTGGGGAAGAGGACCGTGGCTGGTATGGCAGCAGCCAGATCTACCCCCCGACGATTACCAACCGCTCGAAGATGACCAGATCAGCGAGGTTCTCACGGACATCAGAGCGGCTGGCGCCGACATGGACGAGGAGCTGATCTCTTCGGCCCGGTTGACGCCGCTCGAGTCGGGCATCCTCAACCTGACCAAGACGATGCCCGGCGATAGGTTCAACGATCCCGACCTACGCACCTTGGCTGTTCAGAGCCTCGGTGTGCCGCCGACGGTGGCTTCCAAGGCCGTGAAGAGCCTCCACGACAAGATCTCCAAACACGACCGGTCGGCCGCCGGCGGTGTCAATCGAGGGCTTTGAGTATTGAGATCCACTGACCACGGAGAGCCCGCTGTCCTAATCCGATCGGGTATCCTGAGGTCATGCCCGAGCCGCAAGACGGAGTCGCACAATCGATCGAGCTCGATCCGGATGATCGCCGCTGGCTCAGCGCGCGGCTGATCGAATATCGGGAGCTTCTCGCATACCTGCGCGACCACTGAACCGGCCCTCGCTACAGCTCGCGATCGAGATCAACCGCGCGGCACGCGAGACAGACGAATGGTTCGATGATCCCGACGATCTGGATAGGGTCGAGTTGGCGTTGGCGGCGATTGACGGCATGGACGAGCCTGCGATTACGGGTGGCGACCTCGATACGATCGCTGCTGCCGCTGCTGCTGTGTCTGCTGCGGGTGCCGAGGTCGTAGCACAGGCTGATGCTGCCACGACGACAACTATTGCTGCGGTCCAGACTGACATCGCAGAAGACGGTGGGACGACCCCCGTGGTACCAGTGGCGATAGCACTTGCGTTGGGGTTCCTGACGTTGGCTGGTGTTACGGTTCGTGCCCGCAGGATGGAACGCTAGGACGAGCCAACCTTCGTTACGGATTGGTTCGATGCATCAACCCGCTCGTATTCATTGAATTCAGAGCGGGTTGATGCGCTATTGCAGGGGGTCAGGGTGCGTCGGGTCCTTGCCATTTCGACAGTCGTAGTTGTCCTGACGGCGTCTTGTAGCGGCGCCGCTTCGCCCGATCCAGTGCGGTTGTCGGTTGTCGATCAGGTGTCGGCGACTACTACGTCATCAATCGCATCGTCTCGGCCTCCACAGACCTCCAGTTCCGTCGAGCCCTCGGAGTCAAGTCGTCTGACTGAGGAAGTACCGCCCGTCGATATGGCTGATCCCGAGCGACTGATCAGTCTGGATATGGGTGTGGATGCTGCGATTTCGACCGAGTCACAGACACAGGGGCTGATCGATCCGATTCCAGGCCAGGTGATCTGGGTGCCAGTTGGCGATAGGGACGCTGGACCGGGCGAGGAAGGGCTCGTGTTAATGGCAGCTCACCTCAACAAAGGCGAGCCTTTTTATAACCTGATCGACGATTCGGCCAAGGATCGCAAGAACGGTGCAGATGACCACGGACTATCCGTCGGAGCCGACATGAACTTCACGCTCGCTGATGGAACCGTGTGTCGCTACACCGTGATCGAGCCGCTGGGTACCAGCATTCAAGGGGTAGAGACCGTGCCGGGTCAACCCGCTATCTACTTCCCGAAACAGGTCGCGGTGATGAACCCGATCCTTGCCCAACTGATAGCCGACGTTGGTCAGCGACCGATCGTGATGATGTGGGTCTCATACGCAGGCCCCGACAATGATCAATGGAAACCCGACGGAAGACACCGCGCCAATAACGCAGTTGTCTTCTCAGAACTTGACCTCTGCCAGGCCCCACTTCGATAACCTCCGGCGCCTATCCGGCGCCTATCGTCCCGGAAACTAGGAACTACACAGCCGAACGCGTTGGGACGCAACGGGACGAAAACCCAATGGACACAAGGGTTTCTGCGATTGCGGGGGATAGGGCGGGATCACTCGGGATGGGGTTTCGTGGACTGGCAGTCAAGGGGTCAGGGGTTCGAATCCCCTCAGCTCCACCACTTGTCCGATTCTTACGAGTCAATCTTGACGTTTCAAGATACATCATGATATTGTGCACCTATGAAGCAGAAGTTCTCCTCGCAGCTCGATGTCGATCTGTTGGCGGACGTGCGCGCCATCTCGGAGGAGGAGGGCCGCCAGTTGCAGTCCGTGCTCGATGAGGCACTCACCGAATGGGTTGAGAGAAAGCGTGGGCTGAGGCCGCGCTCGGAGGTTCTTGCCCACCTCAAGGATTCGATGGCACGGAACCGCTCGCTCTATCGACGTCTCGCCGAATAGGTGCCCCCTCGGTACCTCACCGTCGTCGAGCTCCTCACCATCCATGACGAGCTCATCGCCGAGTTCGGTGGCAGTAACGGGATCAGGGACATGGGTGCCCTCGAGGCGGCCGTGTTCCGTCCCCAAACCGGGTACTACGACGACGCCATCGCCGAGGCTGCCGCACTCATGGAGAGCATCATTGGAAGCCATCCATTCATTGACGGCAACAAGCGGTCCGGGTTCGCTGCAGCCGACCTCCACCTCAGGCTCAACGGATGGCTGTTCTCCCGGGATCCAGACGAAGCGGCTGAGATGATTATCGCGTTGATCAGCGACGGACGGCTCGATCGTGCTGAACTCGACAAGTTGCTGAGGGAAAGCGTGGAACCGCTCTAGGTGTCACCGTGCGAAGACGCTTCTGGCTGAAGGCGACTGCGCGGATTTCTCGAACAGGAATCGGCTGATCACGTTCTGATTGCGGATTCCCGCGAACTGAGCCAAAAGTGCAACACGGGTACCGGCACTTGACAATCCAACTCGTGTTCTGCAGCGCTTGGCCTGTGCTCGTTCCCGGGCGTTGTTGATCCACGCAGACGCGCTGGCGCGTTCTCGGGAACGCGTCCCGGTATGGCCCCCGCCAGTCCCGAGGCTTTACCAAGTCATCCGCAGGGAATGTCCACGCCCGGGACTGGGATCAAGCCAGCGGCGATATCGGTCTTGATCTGATCGAGCGTCGCGATGTGCTGATTCAGAAAGCCTCCTGATTGCGCATAGTCCAGCCCGTTCCTGGCCAGATCGTATGTCTCGAGGCCCGCGGTAAACGTCCCACCAGCTTGCGCAGCTGCGGCTTCGAAAGTGGCCACGTCGTACCGCTTCAGGACAGAGGTCAGGATGTGGGGCTGCACATCAAGGCCGACTCCCTGGTACTGGTCAACATCGACCCCGATGGCCCACACGTGGGTTACCTTGGAGTTCGAGAAGTCGCGAGCCGCATCGAAGAGACCGAACCCGGAGGAGCCTGCGGCGTGCTCGATCACATCCACTCCGCCTTCGTACATCTCCAGCGCATTGCTGTAAGCCAGGGCCGGGTCATCGAATCCAGTGAAGTCAGGGAAGACCGTGAGGTATCTGACCTGGACCTCGATGTTCAGATCGACGTGAGCGGCTCCTGCTGCAAACCCGATGGCGAAGTCCTCGATTACAGGAAAATCCAAGGCCCCCATAAAGCCGACCTTGCCCGTCTGGGACGTGAGCGCGGCAGCCGCGCCGGCAAGGAACGCACCCTCGTTGGTTGCGAAGAGCACGCTCCTCAGGTTGGACGGGATCGGCTGGCCCGCGAGGCAATCGTCGAGGAGTAAGTAGTTCGTGTCCGAGTTTTCGTTCGCCTCCGCATATAGAGGAGCGCCATACCTGAAGAACGTTCCGATGACCAGGTCGCCAACATCCGTGAGCTCTTCGAGGACGTCACCAAGGTTCGCGTCCGGCAGGGGGGTCGTCTCCTCGAGCACGATCCCGAAACTGTCTCTGGCGGCAACGGCCCCTTCATGAACCTTGTCGTTGTACAGACTGCTTGCTTCCGGAGTCAGCGGGTCGTAAGCGATCCCGATCGTGGTTGGACCAGACTCGCAGATCCCGATGTAATCGCCGTGCCCGACATGCGCGGCAACGGCCTTCGCGGCGACACTCAACGTGTGTTCAGCCGCTGTGCCGGGCTTATGACAGGTGATGACATTGTCGACACCTTCAGCACCGGCGGGCACCGCCATCAACGCCGCCAGCATCGCCACGACGAATAGCACTCGTGCTCGCATCACTCTTCCCCCGTGAGGCGTCAATACGAACCTACTCGCAATCGGCCGACGGTGCAGACGACCGTCGTTCGGTGCCGCTGCAAAGACGCTTTCGCATTAGATCGTTCAGACATCCAATCGGCAGCGCTATCTAGAACTGCCAAACACTGCGAACCAACGACTAGCAAATTCCCTTGCCAGGATTGGGATTCTGGCGAAACTGCCAGGTCAGCGAAGCACGCTGACTCGTCTGGCAGTCACGGGGTCAGGGGCCCGAAGCCCCTCGGCTCCACCGGAGAGAGAAACGCTGGAGTGAGCGCTGCTGTCTCCGATGGAGCGACGAATCGCTTTTCGTGTCGCTCAGGACGAAGGTACGCACCGAGCTCGTGGGCCACGACCCGTTCTCCGGGCGAGTCGCCTACGGCTCTGCGGATTGTGCGGTGCCGGGCAACATCTCGAACAGCAGGTCGAAATCGACGAGCGCATCGAACATCCGCTGGATACCGGTCAGGTCTCCGTCCACGGCAGTGGCGCCGGCTTCTAGCTGATCGGCGAAGGTCGTCGTACCCACGATGACATCTTCCAGATCTGAGCGGTCGATGATCACCGTGACGTCAGGATTGGGGGTCTGGAACCCGCGCTGGGTGGTGAGGGTCGCGTTCGACAGCTCCACAACGAGCTCTTCGCCGGTATCGGGGTGCTTGATGTTGGCGACGAACTCGACGTCTTCGACCTGTGTGCTGTCCATACGGATGGCGAGGGCATCGAAGAACATCTCGGTCGTCAGCGCCCGCATGACGTCTGGCCCTGACAACGCCGGCGGTATCCCTTTGGGGATGCGGGAGCGCAGTTCGTACGCTCCGCTCAGGAAGCTGTTGCGCACGCTCGAGCTCTCCTGCTGGTACCCGATCTGTTCGAAGTTGTCCGCGAGGAGCTGTTTGGCAGCTTCGTTGTCCGGTTCGGCGTAAACGAGCTTGTTGACGATCTCGACGGCTTCGAGATATCGACCCTGGTCGTACAGTTCCCGCCCTTTGGCGAGGATCGGTTCGGAACCACCCATCATCTCGACGAACAGCGGCGCCGAATCCCTAGGCGACAGCGGGATCAGCGTGGCGGGGTTCCCGTCCCAATAGCCGAGGTAGCGGTTGATGACTGCCCTGGAGTTGTGTTCCTCGGATCCGTGGTAACTCCTGGCGAACCACTGACCACGCAGCGACGGCGGCGGTTCGTACTGGTTGTGGATCTCGTTGATCGTCACGCCCTGATTGGCGAGATGAAGAACCCGGTTGTTCAGATGGGCGTAGGAGTCGCGTTGGCCCCGAAGGACTTCCTGGATACGTTCCGTACCCCACCTCGGCCAACTGTGCGAGGCGAACATCACTCCCGCATCCTGGCCGAAGAGGTAGAGCGCCTCCCCGATCTTCTTCGACCACAAGAGTGCGTCGCGCACCAGGGCTCCCCGGAGGGTGTAGATGTTGTGGATCGTGGCGGTGACGTTCTCGGCTGCCCAAAAGGCTTTGAGGTCGGGGAAGTACGTATTCATCTCCGCAGGGGCTTCCGTGCCCGGTGTGCTGTGGAACACCATGCGAATGCCATCGATGTCGTGTTCCTCGATGTCTGCTGTGATGATCATCGTGGGAGGGATGAGGCTCGGTGCACCCGCAGCGACGTTCTTGCCGATCGCCTGGTCCACGTGTCCGAACGGGCTCGCCGGCGTCAGGACGCCGTATTGGAAGAAGGCGCGGCGCATCATGGCGGTTCCGGCGTACACGTTCTCGGCGACGGCGTGCTCGAGGAATCCTTCGGGGACGATGATCGGGACCTTGCCCGATCGAACATCCGCCTCGTCGACGAGCCCGCGTACACCGCCGAAGTGGTCGGCGTGGGAGTGCGAATGCACGACGGCGCTCACGGGACGCTCGCCCAGGTGTTCGTTGATGAACTCATGTGCTGCGCGTGCCGTCTCCACCGCAGTGGCGGTGTCGAAGACGATCCAGCCGTTGTCTCCCTCGATGAACGTCACGTTCGAGAGGTCGAACCCTCTGACCTGCCAGATCCCCGGGATCACCTCGTAGAGGCCGTAGTTCATGTTCAGCACGGCCTGGCGTTGTAGGGACGGATGGATGCTATCGAAGTCCTCTCCTTCGAGGAGGAATTCGTATCGGCCCATGTCCCATGCCACGTTTCCTGCGTCCGCCATGATCTGGGTGAACTCGGGCCTGGCAATAAAACCTCGAGTGTGTTCCTCGAAGTCGCGTTCATCCTCGAACGCCAGAGACGCGCGCTGTGACGCTTGGAACCGTTTCGTGGACGCCGACGGCTGCTTGCCCATGGGGTGGTAGTGGGAGTGTTCGGGCACGGCGTTCTCCAATCAGGCGGGCTGGCCAGACTAGTGCAGCC
>BTQP01000062.1:0-10006 GCA_036985935.1 Acidimicrobiia bacterium
AAACGCTGAGGGTGTCTGGTACTTCGAAATGTCCAGACCACTCCAGACCGATGACGCACAGGATGCACAGTTCACCGTAGGTGAAAGCACACTCCTCGCCATCGCCTACTGGGACCCGGACCTCGGACCTGACGGATGGCACGACGACTCGCATGTGCAGTCAGCCAACCAGGAATGGATCGAAGTCAACCTCGGCTAGGAGAGCGTGCGATTTCCCCTCATCCGTGGACACCTGTCATCTCCACGGATGAGGGTGGGGTCAGTTACACGGCAGCCAACAAGATGCAGGAGTAGCGAGTGAGAACGAGACCAGACAAAACCAAGGGCCAACCGATACCTCACGATGAAGTGACGGCCCCAACGGAGATCGTTGACCGTCGAGGTGCTATCAAGTACCTCGGCATGGGAGCTCTCGGGGCCGTACCGCTGATGGCCTCGGCCGGCGTCATGGACGGACTCGTTCGCGACATCGTACAGGGGCCCCCGGAGACAGACCTGGCGACCATGGCCGGTCCTGCCAGGACGAAATCGGGTCGAATCCGTCAGTGGACCATGATCATCGACCTCGCAAAATGCGACGGTTGCCAAAGTCAGGGAACACCTCCACAGTGCACGACCGCCTGCATCGAGGGTCACTTCGCCCCACAACCGATGGAATGGATCCAGATATTCGAACAGGAGCTCGAGGGTGGCGGCACGCAATTCATCCCAACACCCTGCCAGCAATGTGAGAACCCTCCGTGTGTGAAGGTCTGCCCGGTCGGTGCAACGTTCTCCACCCCGGAAGGAACGGTTCTCATCGACCAGGACCGATGCATCGGCTGTCGCATCTGCATGCCTGCGTGTCCGTACGATCGGCGATTCTTCAATTGGGGAACACCCCCCATTCCCCCTGAGGCCGCGCTTGCGGATCACAACCCGGAGCAGCAGACGCCGGCATCACGCGGGACAGTCATGAAGTGCGACTTCTGCCCCGAGATGGTGAGAGACGGAACACTCCCCTTCTGCGTTCAGGCATGCCCGAACGATGCCATCTGGTACGGCGATCTCGAGGAAGACATCGCCACGAACGGTCGCACGATCGTCAAGGCGTCCCGGATGCTCTCTGACAACAACTCGTATCGGTTGAAAGAAGATCTCGGCACCCAGCCGAGGGTGCACTACCTGCCAGGGCATGGAGAAGACATCGGACGCAACCCTGACGATGAAGGTCGAATGCCGACGGAGTGGCCATGGATCGAGCGAGCGGAAGGTTCTGTCACATGGACACGATGACGAACTGGCGCGAGCGCCTCATCGCCAAGACGACACGCCCCACACTCGTCACCACCTACAAGTACTGGCTGTGGCTGGGATTCCTCATCGTGATCGTAGGAAACGGCGTGTTCCAGTATTCCAAGCAGTGGCAGAACGGCCTGATCGTCACCGACATGCGGGATCGTATCTCGTGGGGACTGTACATCTCGGCGTTCGTTTTTTTCATCGGCATCAGCCATGCAGGAACATTGATCTCTGCGATCCTCCGAGTATCGAAAGCCACGTGGAGAGCACCGATCACACGGGTCGCGGAGTTCATCACGGCGGTTTCGTTGGTGGTCGGTGCCGCTTTCGTACTCATCGACATGGGGCGGCCCGATCGGATCTTCAACGTATTTCGGTACGGTCGGTGGCAGTCTCCGATCATGTGGGATGTCATGGCGATAACGACGTACCTGACAGCAAGTGTCATCTACCTGTACGCACCCATGATTCCCGATCTCGGGTTGTTTAGAGACCGGCTCGTGAACAAGGTTGGAGCGATTCGGAACTTTCTCTATCGGACACTCGCGTTGAACTGGTACGCAGCGCCACCCCAGGTCAGGTTCCTCGGCAAGGCCATCACCATCATGATGCTGATCATCATGCCGATCGCGGTGTCTGTTCACACGGTCGTCTCGTGGATCTTCTCGATGACCCTTCGGGCGGGCTGGAACACCAGCATTTTCGGCGTGCTGTTCGTGGCGGGAGCGATTTTCAGCGGCGTGGCGACGCTGATCCTCGTCATGGCGATACTCCGACGGATCTACCACTGGGAGGAGTATCTCACCCAGAAACACTTCCTCTATCTCGGATATCTGCTTGCCGCATTCGGGGCGTTCATGATCTACGTGAACATCAACGAGTACCTCACCGAAGGATTCAAGATCGAGGAGGCGGGGGAATTCGCGTTCCGCCAGCTGTTCGTCGAGGACTTCGCGGTCATGTTCTGGTTCTACATCATCGGAGGTCTCATCGGACCGATCGTCCTGATGCTGATTCCGAAGACACGCACGATCGCGGGCGTGGTCGTCGCGGCGATCCTGGTCGATATCGCGATGTTTCTGGAGCGCTATTTCATCGTCGTGACAGGGCTGCGCGTGCCCCTCATGCCGTACGAGCCTGCCAGTTACGCACCCACATTCGTGGAGTGGTCCATCTTCGTAGCAGGCCTGGCGCTCTTCGCATTGTTGCTCACCGTTGCAGTCAAGATCTTCCCCATGCTCGCTGTGTGGGAGATGACCGAGGAACACGAGCGCCGCCTCGCCATGGGTCTTGGCGGCGAACCCCATCCACTTGATGACGACGGCGCACTGTCCGTTGCAACAACGAACGACGGCACCGGACCAGAACGGGTCGATGAAGGTGGTGCATCGTGACGGGCCGTCGAAAGCACATAGCCGCACGAATCTGTGTGTCAACTCTCGCCATATCGTTGGCATTGGTCGTGTCAGCACCGGCCATAGCGGCGGAAATCGGGATCAGCGTCGGCGCTCCGGTACAGGTGGCCATCGGGCAGGACGTCGAGGTCAAGGCCGTGCTTTCCCAAGATGGTGTCCCGGTGGAGGGAGCCGAGGTCGCCCTCACGTATCAAGCGTCGTGGGCCGGGGAGTCCTCGAGAGTCGAACTCGCAACGGCCACCACGGACGAGGCCGGGGTGGCGGTAATGACCTACCAGCAAAGAGCGGACGACAACCGTGAAATGCAGGTCGTGTACCTCGGTCCCGACACGGAACCGGTAGCGCCGTACGTGTTCACGATCGCCGTCGAGGCTGGCGGTGAGCAGTTGTACGTGAACCAGTCGGGTGTAGAAATCCCCTTCGTGAACGGCACGCTGGTCATTCTCGTCATCGCCACTGTGTGGTTCTTGATCGCCCTTGCCGCTGTATACCTCGTGCGTGTCGGAAGGGCTGGACGGTCGCTGGACGCCCCGATCGCCGAGAAGGGCTCAATGTGGATCAGTGCGCTGCTCGCATCCGCGGCCGTGTTCACCGCGATCGGCATGGTGATCGTGTTCGTGCGGGCACCGGTATCGAATACGGACGTCACAGACCCCGACCGATACGACCGCACACCGATCGTGTATCTGGACGGGACCTACCCGTACGTAGGATTCGGACTGCAAGACGAGTCAGTCGCCCAGACCGGGGATCCCGTCCAGGACGGGAGCGCTCTCTACTTCAAGTACGGGTGCGCAGCGTGTCATGGCATCAGAGGCCAGGGCGCAGCCGTGGGTCCCACACTCCGCGATGAGCTCGGATCGTTCGGGAGCTTCAAGGAAGACGTGAGAGAGGGTCCGAGAGGCATGCCTGGATACGAAGACGTGACCATCTCGGACGAAAACATGCAGAAGATCTATCAGTACCTCAAAGACGGCGGTTAGGCGTGAATCCCCGAGGCGCCGAGAAGAGGGATCTGCGCCTTGACCGACGTGCCGGACCCGTGGCTGGATTCGATGCTGAGTTCGCCGCCAGCTCGCATGGTTCTCGTACGCATGTTCGTGAGGCCGAGACCCCAGGGTGCACTGGCGACGTCGAAACCGTCGCCATTGTCCTCGATCGTCAAGACGAAAGACCGGTCATCAACAGACAAGGAAACACTGATCGACGTGGCACCGGAGTGACGCAGAGCGTTCGATACGGACTCTCTCACGATCTGGAGCACGTCGTCGATGATGCCGACGTCGAGTTCGGGCACACTTCCATTCACAACAACGTCCACACGGACGTCGTAGGGAGCGCCGAGCCTCTCGGCGAGTTCGGCGACCTCTTCAGCCACCGAGCCGCGCCGTGGGAGGTCACCGTGAAGGTCGTAGATCAGCCGTCGCAGGTCTGCTATCGAAGCGTCAATCGCAACCGACGCGTCGTCGAGTGCGTCGCGTAACTCGGGATCATCGCTTGTGGCGAAGGCGCGAGCCTGAAGCCCAAGCCCGACGGCAAACAGATTCTGGATTATCGAGTCATGAACATCGCGCGCGATGCGATCGCGGTCCTCCCGCACCGCCGTGTCCTGGAGTTCCTGCATCATGCGGATGGAATCGATTCCGGTCCCGGCAAGGGCGGCGAGAGCCGTCATCGTGATCTCATCTTGCTCGTCGAAGCCCCCCGGTTTCTCGGTGACGTAGAGATTGCCGAAGATCCTGCCGCGTGCCTTCACCGGGACACCCAGGAAGGACGACATCTCTGGATGTCCGCCCGGCATCCCCGTGTACCCGACATGTTCTGTGATGTCGTCGACGCGCACGATCGATCCGTGACGGCTGATGTCCCCGAGCACTCCCCTCCCGACCGGCGGGTGACCGATGCGCTCCATGTCGAGCTCCGTTACACCCTTGTGGTGAAACTCAACGATCGTGCCCCGCTCGTCCACGACGCCGAGAGCACCGAACCGAGCGTTGGTCAGGTCCATCGCCGTTTCGATAGTGGAATCGAGCAATGACTGGAGATCGACCTGCTCGACGATCGACGATGCACGCTCGATGAGCACCAGCAGATCGTCGCGTCCGTCTCTTCGTTCAGCCATCGCTCTCACGATAGAACGTGTGCGGGGATTCAAGGGTGTGCCGCGCACCGATATGCTTGCCGAATGGATGATCATGTGTTCCGAATCGTTCTGGTGGACGACCACGACGTCGTTCGCGCGGGACTCAAGGCACTTTTCGATGGTGCAGACGACCTCGAAGTCGTAGGTGAGGCGGGAACCGCTGCAGGAGCGATCCGACGCACAGGGCTCGACAGCCCGAATGTCGTCGTGCTCGATGTGCGACTCCCAGACGGATCTGGAATCAATGCGTGTAGGGAGATCAAAAAGAGATGGCCGTCGACTCAGGTTCTCATCCTGACGTCCTACGCAGACAATGATGCTCTGCTGGAGGCATATGACGCAGGAGCGTCGGGATACATCCTCAAACGCGTCGATGCAGGTGGTCTCATCGAAGCGGTGCGCACGGTAGCCAACGGGAACCAGGCCTATGGCGATGCGCTTGATACGGCGCTCGCATCGCGGGTCCGATCGGGCGACCGGAATGACTCGAAGCTCGATTCTCTGAGTATCCAGGAACGACGGGTCCTAGACCTGCTTGCCGAAGGAAGAACCAACAAGCAGATCGCACAGGAGATGTTCCTCTCGGACAAGACGGTCAAGAACTACGTGTCGCACATGCTCACGAAACTCGACATGTCGTCGCGGACAGAAGCAGCAGCCTACGCAGCATCAGTGAGGGCGGAACGCAAGAACCGATACCCCGCAGAAGACTGGTAGCAGCACCAGACCGGCATGGATCATGCGAGTTCGTTCACGAGCGCCCAGAGCCGATCAACGTGGGCCTCATCGGTGTGCGTTTGCCCGATCGATAGGCGAATGAACCATTCGTCGTTGATGTGTGAAGGCGTTACAGCGACCTCGCCACTTGCGTTCAGCGCCTCCGCGAGTGACCTGGTCGCGTCGTTGCCGTCGAGGTGCGCAAAACATACGAGCCCGAAAGGATGTGGGGCGACGAGCGCGAAACGGTCGTCAGCTTCCAGCCGCTCAGCGACAAGGTTCGCCAGACGGACGTGGTTGCGTACGAACTCGCGCAAGCCCTCGACGCCGTACGAGCGGATGACCCACCACAACTTGAGCGCTCTGAAACGGCGACCAAGGGGAACGTGCCAATCGCGGTAGTCGATCACTGAACCTTGATCCGACGCTTCGCTTCGAAGGTACGGAGGCAGGATGTTCATCGTGTCCACAAGCGGTTTGCGATCAGCGACCCACAACACGTTGCAATCGAAGTTCACCATCATCCATTTGTGCGGGTTGAACGTGTAACTGTCTGCCAGTTCAAGCCCATCTTGCAACTGTCGGAACTCGGGGCAAACCATCGCAGTGCCCGCGTATGCGGCGTCGACGTGGTGCCACATACCCACCTTGGATGCGATCTCACCGATCCGTCTGACCGGATCCACGGCCGTCGTTGCCGTCGTCCCGATCGCAGACACGACACAGATCGGAAGCAGGCCTCGAGCAATATCGTTCGCTATCGCGTCTTCCAAAACCACGATGTCCATGGCGAACTCTGCATCGGTCGGGATCTTCGAACAGTGCCCGATCCCGGCGACCGTGCAACCCTTCTCGATCGACGAATGTGCCTGATCCGATACATACACGACCATCCGATCAGCGGATGCCTCGTCGCGACGGCTGTTACGGGCAACAGCAAGAACCGCGTGCGTGGCGTCCGATGCGCTCATCTGAATGACACCTCCGCCCGGTCCATCGGATCTCCATGTAGCCGGCAGTCCAAGCATCTCAACAAGCCAGTCGAGCACCCTGGTCTCGATCTCCGTCACCGCTGGGGAGGTCGACCACAACATTCCCTGGACACCAAGCCCGGCCGACACGAACTCCGCGAGGACCGATGGCGGAGAGCTGTTCGCGGGAAAGTACGCATACCAACCTGGAGACTGCCAGTGAGTGATTCCCGGCATCACGATGCGGTCGAGATCACCCAGCAATGCGGCGAAAGACTCCGGGCTTTGTGGAGCAGACTCCGGCATCATCGCGGCGATCTGACCCGGTTCAACGGTGGAGAGAACGGGATACGACTCGACATTCTCGAAGTAGTCGGCAAGCCAGTCAACGACAGCGTATCCGTTCTCGCGGAACTCCTCGGGTGTCATGTGTGATCCCATGGCGGAACTCCCAGGTCTCGTGCTTTCAGTTATCGCCATTGAGGTGCCCGAGAAGTTCACGCACCATGGCGGCGGTTGCTCCCCAGAGCATTCCCTCTTCGAACTCGAAGAACCACAACGAGTATCCAAACCAGGGGCGGCGCTTCCACCGAGAATCGTCGAGTAGTTCATCGATTCTCGGTTCGATGATGACGTCGACCTCCCTTGGATCTGCGACCAACTCCTTCGGTCTCGCAATCCGGGCAACCACAGGAACGATGGGGCGCTTGCGGTCGCGTGTGGTCACTGGCTCGAGGCCGCCAAAGATCTCGACGACAGCCTCGGGAGGTAGCCCGACCTCTTCGAAGGCCTCGCGTTTGGCCGTCGCTATCGGATCTTCGCCCGCTTCGCGGTGACCCCCGGGAAACACGATATCTCCTGGATGTGTTGGCATGGTGTCGGGCCGCCTGGTCAGAATGACACGCATATGATCGTCGGCGTCGATGTAGAGAGGCACCAGCACTGCGTATTCAGCGCCGGGAGGGTCAGCAACAGCCGGAAGAGAGCGGAGTATCGTCCATGGGTCCATTGACCGAGCTTATCCGGATAGTCTGAGCCACATGTCGTCCCACGTCCACAGCCAGCCGAGGTACTCCAGGCGCCTGATGATGCGACAGTTCCGCAGGCGTGACGTCGGCCCACTCCACGAGGCGATCTCGGCATCACTCGGTGATCTGCAACCGTGGCTGCCCTGGGTGGAGGGATATGACCGCGGTTCGTCGCAACGGTTCGTCCGTGAATCGGTGAGCGCGTGGGCAGAACGTCGGGCATTCGACTTCACGATCCGGCCGATCGACGATCTCGACAGGCACGTAGGAAATGTCTCGATTTGGACCACATCCCAACAGAACTCCATCGGTGAGGTCGGTTACTGGATCCGATCCGATGACACCGGACTCGGGTACGGAACCGAGGCGACCACGCGGATCGTTCAGGTGGGGTTCGAAGAAATGGGTCTCCACAAGGTCCAACTACGCATCGCCGTCGGCAATGAGCGGTCTGATCGAGTTGCTGAGCGGATCGGCTTCGTCCAGGAAGGCATCCTCAGAGACGAGGTCAAGGTCGGAAACCGATGGCTCGACCACACGGTGTGGTCGATGCTCGAAGAGGAATGGTGGGTCCAGCGCGACCGCCATCGGGCTGAGGGCACGATCTCCTGACGAGCCACATCGCCAGCCCCTGAACCCGGGCGTATGATTGGGGAGGAAAGGGAGAGACGCATATGCCGAAGGACCCGTATGGACGGATCGCCCCCTGGTACGACAGGTTCCTGGAGCCGCTGAACGCTCCCGTTCGGGCGATAAGCATGAAGATGCTTCAACCATCCGATGGAATGATGATTCTCGACGTCGGCTGCGGAACAGGCACAGGCCTCGAACGGTACCTTGATGCCGGTTGTGAAGTGTTCGGAATCGATGCTTCACAGGCAATGCTGGACCAGGCCCACAATCGCCTCGGTGACCGTGCGGACCTGACACTCGGGAATGCTGCAGACATGCCATACGATGACAACACGTTCGACGTGGTGGTCGCATCGATGTTCCTTCATGAGCTCCCTGTCGAGACGCGCGACCGCGTTGTTTCCGAGATCGCTCGCGTTCTCGCACCCGACGGAAAAGCGGTCTTCATCGACTTTGCGGCTTCGGATCTCACGCCCAAGGGACGCGCCATCAGGGCGATGTCGATGGTCGTGGAACGGATTGCTGGAAGGGACCACCACAGAAACTGCAAGACCTTCCTCTCCTCAGGAGGCGTTCCCACGCTGTCCTCACCCCTCGATGTTGACCGCTCGAAGATCCTCGGCGGGGGCAATATGGGTATCTACGTGCTGGCCGCCGCGAGCGGCTCTGATTGACGAATCGATCCGTCACAACTCGGCCTCGGTAGGGTTTACCCACGGCGAAGGACAAAGGAGGCACCGTGCGCATCGGCATCCTGACGGGCGGTGGAGATGTACCCGGACTCAATCCATGTATCAAGGCGGTCGTAAATAGGGTTGCAGATCAGGGCCACGAGGTCATCGGATTTCGCCGCGGGTGGGCAGGGCTTCTGAACACGAACCCGCAGGACCCGGCATCCATCGAGGAAAACACGATGGTGCTCGATCCCGGCGTGGTGCGAACGGTCGATCGCTCAGGCGGCACCTTCCTGCACACGAGTCGAACGAACCCGGGGAGGGTCAGAAGTCAAGAGGTCCCTGAGTTCCTCAGGGCATCTGCCACCGGTGACGGCCCGTATGACTTCACGGACCACTCGATGGAAGTTCTCGAGGCCCTGGGTGTCGATGTGCTGATCCCCATTGGAGGCGACGACACGCTGTCGTACGGACTCCGCATGCATCAAGAAGGCGTGCCGGTGATCGCCGTTCCGAAAACGATGGACAACGACGTGCACGGAACTGACTACTGCATCGGCTTCTCAACCGCGGTGACTCGCGGCGTTGACTTCATCCACAACCTTCGAACAAGTACGGGCAGCCACGAACGGATCGCAGTCGTGGAGCTGTTCGGACGATATTCGGGAGAAACGAGCCTCATCACGGCCTACCTTGCAGGTGTTGACAGGGCGATCATCTCTGAAGTCCCCTTCGATGTGGAGCGCCTCGCAGGAATGCTGCTCGACGACAAACGAAAGAACTCGTCGCACTACGCCATGATGACGATCTCCGAGGGAGCCACTCTGAAAGAAGGGGAAATGGTCGTCTCGGGTGACGAGGATTCCTACGGTCACAGGAAACTCGGCGGTATCGGAGCCGTCACCGGTTCGCTTCTCACCGACATCACCGGCGAGTCTGTCATCTACCAGCAGGTCGCGTATCTGATGAGGTCGGGCGATCCAGATTCGCTCGATCTCATGGTCGCTACCAACTATGCGAACATGGCTGCCGATCTTGCGCTGGAGGGGGCGTCAGGGCGCATGGTCGCCCTGAGGGGTGGGACCTACACGAACGTCGCGATCGGTGAAACCAGCGAAGGTGTCAAACGTGTCGACGTAGACGA
>BTQP01000063.1:0-9853 GCA_036985935.1 Acidimicrobiia bacterium
TCGTCGAACCCACAGAACAACGGGATTACGACGAGCCCCTGAAACGCAAGCGCCAGATTGCCGCGAACCATCCGGGCCAGGTAGTTCGCTTTGCCCTCGAGGCTGAGCCGGGTTCCCTCGATTTTCTCATAGTGTTCGAGTTCGGTTTGGAAGAGTTTGATCAGTTCGACAGCCATTCCCGCGGTGCCCGATATCGCCACTGCCGAGTGATTGTCTGCCGGATACACCTTCCGAATTCGGCTGTGGGCTATGACGTTTCCTGCGGTCGCTCGTCGGTCGCCGGCCATCAAGACACCGTCGCCCCAGGTCAGCGCGAGAACGGTCGTCGCTTCTGGCACCAGTGATCCAGAGATAGACCCGGTCTCCCACTTCGGCAGCAGGTTTCTCTCTTCGAGGATTGAGACGAACGAGGCATCCGTCACGTGTTCGCCGATCCGCAGTGGTCCGATAGCTTCGGGGCGCTTGGTCACTGGCCGCCTTTCTGGACGTAGTTCTTTACGAACTCCTCAGCGTTCTCTTCGAGAACCGAGTCGATCTCATCAAGAAGGTCATCGATCTTGTCCGTTACTTCTTCGCCGCGCGTTGAGGAGGAGTCTTGTACAGCCTCATTCTCCGGCGCGTCGTTTTCTTTGCGTGTCGCTCGTTCTCTTTCAGTCATCATCGCCTCCAAGGTTCCTGATGAGGGTCGCTGCGTCGGGGCTGGCGTCGAGTAGCTCTTCGACGAGGTCCTGTGTGCCCCGCAATGGGTCAATCATAGGAACACGAACAAGTGTCGATGCCCCCGTATCGAGAACAAGGGAATCCCAGTTCGCTGCGACGATCGCCTCGCGATACCGCCGCAGCGCCTCGCCTCTGAACCATGCTCTGGTTTCGGCGGGTGGATGCGACACGGCTCGGTGCACCTCGTCGTCCCCAAAGAGGGTCCGCATTCGTCCCCCGCTGACGAGCTTGTGGTACAGACCACGGTTGGGGTCCACGTCGTGGTACTGCAGGTCGAGGAGCCTCAGTTTCGCATCGCTCCATTCGAGGCCGTCTCGCCTACGGAATGCTTCAAGGAGCTTCAGCTTTGCGGCCCAATCGAGTCGGTCGGCGACCGCCCTCCACCCTTGAGCGAGATCTGTCAGAAGATCCCGCCATTCATGCAGAACCTGCTTGTACACGGGTGAGATGTCCGCTGTCGCTGTGAATCTTTCAGCCAACTCAAAGAACTTCCACTGCAGCTCGAGGGCTGTGAATCGCTGACCATCCTTGAATCTCAACGGTTCGTTGAAGTTCAGGTCTCGACTTACTCGCCTCACATCTCGGACCGGCGAGTCAAGCTTCATGGGCTCGTCAAGAGCCCCTTCTTCGAGTGCCATCAGGATCAGGGACGTCGAGCCAAGCTTGACGAACGTCTGTACTTCGGACATCGTGGCGTCCCCGAATATGACATGGAGCCGTCTGTACAGTGCAGGGTCAGCGTGGGGCTCATCCCTCGTATTGATGATCGGGCGCTTGAGCGTCGTCTCCAACCCTATCTCTTCTTCGAAGAAGTCAGCTCGTTGCGTGATCTGATAGCCGGTCGATGTGCGGCCGTGTTCTGCGCCCACTTTCCCGGAGCCCGTCAGGATCTGGCGTGAAACGAGGAACGATGTCAGGTGATGGACGATGTCGCCGAACTTTACGGAGCGACTCACGAGATAGTTCTCGTGAGCGCCGTAGGAATTACCTTTGCCGTCGCTGTTGTTCTTGTGAAGTACGAGCCGCTGGTGTGGAGCCAGGGTCCGGGTCACAGAGGCCGCAGCTGCCTGCATGACTCGTTCGCCAGCCTTGTCGTACAAGGTTGCCGAAAGTGGGTCTACGCATTCGGGTGACGAGTATTCAGGATGGGCGTGGTCGACGTAAAGCCGCGCGCCGTTGTCAAGGACGGCATTCACTAGCCCTGAGTCGGTTTCGTCAATGGGGACTTCACCGAGCGAGAAACCGCGGGCGTCCCGACCAGGGCTTTCCTCGTCGTACGACCACGATATGCGATCGGAGCCGTCGCCGTATCCGTTGACGACCAGGGCCGAGGCCGTCACCGGGTTGAAGGACGGATCGTTGAGTATCGTGATCCCGTACTCGACCTCGGTCCCGATCACTCGCCTAAGCATGGGACATGGAACTGTTGAAAGTTCCCGATGTGTCGCAGCCGTGGTTCGCCACTACAGATACTGGCCAGGCGAGACCGCCTCGATGGCGCGTTGGTCTCCGTCGCCCTCGATCAGGGTTCGGACATACACGATGCGTTCGCCCTTCTTCCCTGAGATCCTCGCCCAATCGTCCGGGTTCGTTGTGTTCGGTAGATCCTCGTGCTCGCGGAATTCCTGCGACACCGCCACTGTGAGATCGTTGAGCATGAGACCCGACGGTTCACCAGCGATCTCCCTCTTGATAGCGTCCTTCTTCGCTCTCCTGACAATGTTCTCAATCATCGCTCCCGACGCGAAATCCTTGAAGTACAGTTCTTCCCGGTCGCCGTTGGCATACGTCACCTCGAGGAAACGGTTGTTCGAACCCTCCGAGTACATGGCATCTGCAGCGCGCTCAATGGCGGCGCCGCGCATCAGTTCGATCGATCCGTGATCCGACAATTCGTTTGCGTTGTAGGGGAGGTCAGCCGTCAGGTATATGTCGAAGATCTTGAGGGCCGCCTCTCGCGATGGCCTCTCTATCTTGATCTTTACGTCGAGCCGACCCGGACGCAGGATCGCTGGATCGATGAGGTCCTCGCGATTCGACGCACCGATGACGATCACGTTCTTGAGCGACTCGACACCGTCGAGTTCACTCAGGAGCTGAGGCACGATCGTCGACTCGACATCAGATGAAACGCCGGTGCCGCGCGTACGGAAGAGAGAATCCATCTCGTCGAAGAAGACGATGACAGGTACCCCCTCATCCGATTTCTCCTTGGCTCTCTGGAAGATGAGACGAATCTGGCGTTCGGTTTCACCGACGTACTTGTTGAGAAGTTCGGGACCCTTGATATTCAGGAAGTAGGAACGAGTGTCGTCGCCGTCAGACCTTCTTCCGACTGCCGACGCCAGCGAGTTTGCAACCGCCTTCGCGATCAAGGTCTTGCCACACCCGGGTGGCCCGTACAGGAGTACACCCTTTGGAGCGGCAAGGCTGTACGCGGCGAAACGCTCTCGGTGGAGGTACGGCAGTTCTACAGCGTCCTGAATAGTCTCGATCTGCTCAGCCAGCCCACCGATGTCGTCGTAGGTGATGTTCGGGACTTCTTCGAGAACCAGTTCCTCGACCTCGGGTCGCTCGAGTTTCTCAAGCACGAGGCCCGTCTTCGCTTCGAGACGAACGTGGTCACCTGCACGGATGTAGACATCTTTGGCCGGCGCACCCAGGGTCACGACACGTTCCTCATCGCCCCTCGTAAGGACCACGATCCGGTCGTCGTCGATACACTCTTTGACGATGGCGATTTCGCCGGTCGGCTCGAAAGCTCGTACGTCCACGACGTTGAAGGCCTCGTTGAGAATCACTTCCTGGCCCCGGAGCAGTTCCTTGATTTCTACCGACGGTTCCACGGCCACACGTAGCTTTCTGCCGGATGTCGCGACGTCAACCGTCCCGTCGACGTTGACTTGCAACACGGTGCCAAACGGATTCGGTGGTGCGGTCAGTTTCTCGACCTCGTCGCGAAGCAGCGCCAGTTGCTCTCTGGTCTCGCTCATGGCGGTCGAGAGTTTGTCGTTCTGTGTCGTTGCCTGAGACAACTGGTTCCGAACATCGATGAGGCGCTCCTCGAGAAGACGCACCCGACGTGGGGCATCCTGGAGACGTCTGTGCAACACAGCGATCTCTTCTTCGAGCGCTCGTATGGTCGCTGCCTGCTCCGCCTGCTGCCTATCGGACATCGCTACCTCCGAATGAGTACATCGGCACCTTCTGGCCTGAACACGAGTGTAGAACGCATATCCGCGTTGCTCAACGCACTCCTAAGATGCGCCGGCGAAGACCATACCGGTTGGTACAATCACCGCACTGACTCCGATCAAGGAACGATGATGAAGGTCTGGATCGATCAAGATCTCTGCACGGGCGACGGCCTCTGCGAGGAAATAGCACCGGATGTGTTCGTCCTGCTCGACGACGGGCTCGCGTATGTGCGCGAGGGAGACAAGATCTTCGCAACTTCCGAAGGGAACGACGAGGGAGCAAAGGGACTCGCCGAGTTCGCGGATGACCAGATGGATCTGGTCGTGGAGTCCGCAGAAGAATGTCCAGGAGAGTGCATCTACATCGAGCCGTAGGGATCAAACGTCGCCGTTCGAACGGCGGAGTCGTTTCCTCGCAACCGTGATGAAACCGGTATGTCCGATCATCCGGTGATCTGGACGGACAGATCTTCCCTCGAAGGTCCACGTTCGCATCATGATCTCAAAGGTTTCGATCTCGGTAAAGACCCTCGCGGCATCGAGTTCGTCTCTGAGCGTCTGAACTTGCGGCACGGTCGGCAGGTAACTCGTGAACGTCCCACCTCCAGCGAGTGCCTCAGAGGCGGGACCGATCGAATGCCAGGGTTCCGGGAGATCGAGCACGATCCGATCCGGATGTTCTTGCACGATGACCTGTTCGACGTCCCCGATGCGAAGGTCCAGGTTGTCGGGGATTCCTCCTGCGAAACCCGCGATGAGGCGGCTTGCGTGTTTTGCATGGTCGTCCCGACGCTCGACGCTGATGACCCGCCCTGACTCCCCGACAGCCCGCGACAGCGCAAGGGTCAACGCCCCTGAACCCGTTCCTGCCTCCACGACCCTGCATCCCGGAGCGATGTCAGCCCAGGTGATAAGAGGCCCTGTGTCCTTGGGGTACATGACAGCTGCGCCGCGCTTCATGCGAAGTACGTAGTCGGCGAGCCGTGGTCGCAACGCGATCAGCGTCGTTCCCCTGGATGTTGTTACAACGGAACCCTCGGGAGAACCGATGATCGCGTCGTGGTCGACCGTTCCCTTGTCAGACTGGAACTGGCCTTTCCCCGACAACGTCACAAGATGTTGGCGACCCTTGCGGTCTGCCAGGAGACACACTTCTCCGTCCACGAAGGGAGAGCCCGTTGGCTGATGTGGCACTAGGAGAGCGATGGCAAAAGGGCAGCGACGAAAGTCAGCACCATGGTCGCCACGATTACCCAGATCACTATCTTGACGAAGCGTTCATTCTTACGGGCCATGTGTCTTCACGATCGCTTCGCTCATTGCAGCATCACCCCGATAGACACGTATACGCACAGCCTCTCCCGGATCGAGAACGTGCGTGTAGATGGGAGACAACTTCTGTGACCGTCGAAGGTAGAACCCTGCACCCATCATCCCAACCCCGAGCACGGTTTGGGTTACCGTACGACTCCTCCCGGACGTCGCCGTCAGCCAACCGATTCGAACGAGTGGGTGAAACCGACGCCACCATCTGCGACGAAGCACAAGTACCGCGGGGCGTGTCACTGCGTAAAGACCTCCACGCGAATTCGGTTGTGCCGCGATTTCCAGATCGAGAACGCAACCAATCCCACGACTACCGCTCCTACGACGATTCCCACGAGCAGTGCGTTCGACTTCGCTTCCTTTTCGACGTCCGTCACCACGCCTTCGATTTCGCGTAGTTTCGCCTCGAGATCGGACTTCTGGATCGTGGTCATGGTCTTTCCCCGTCTACTGGGTTTTCGTATATGTCATGGACACCACGGTCCGGCGCGAATTTGACCAGGATCGCCATGAATCCAACGAGAAGCAGGGCAAAGACTACGTAGCTCAAAGCTTCCCAATACGGGCTGTCGGGCAAGACATCGTAAAGCGCCCGAAGACCTGCCACCGACAACAGCACGACGGCGGATGCCCAGATCGCCGCGGCGCCGAGGGAAAACCCCGCAAAATGTCCCAGCTTCTTCGCTGGTCCAACCGTTTCTTGGAGGAGGTACGACTTCGCGAGCTCGTAGAACTCCTTGATAAGCGCCGGTATGTCCTGAATCTCGGCCATGGTCCTCATTTCTGCTGCTCACAGAGTAATCGAACCCGGGATTGATGCGTGCAGCCCACTGACTGGCAGATGAATGCGCGCTACGATGCATACTCGTGGATGTTGATCCAATAGGACCGATGGCAAACCGCAGCTCGTTACCTGCAAAGCGGAATTTGAAGCCCATCGTTGGGGGCCAGGCAGTATCGCTGTTCGGTGACTACGTCGCGTTCTTCGTGTTGCCGTACTACATGTTGGCCCTCACAGGGCGCGCCGTGGATCTCGGTCTCACCGCCGCGGCCGAGACGCTCCCAATGCTGCTCTTTGGATTGGCCGCTGGCGTTTTCCTCGATCGACGTCGACGGTTAGGACGCACACTCATCGGCGTAGACCTCGTTCGTGCGGGTCTCTTTGGCATTCTCGCTCTTGCGTCAACTTCCGGGTGGGTCACACCGACGTTTGTCTTCGGGGTAGCGTTCCTGATCGGTTCGATGTCTGTGATCTTCGACTCTGGTCTTCAGAGTTACATGACACAGTCGCTCGATGAGGGCGATCTCCTCACAGCGAACGCTCACCTCGGCCTGGCGCGCACGATAGCGCTCAGCATTGGCCCCCTCATCGGTGGGTTGATCGTTGCGTTCGCCGGTGGGTTCGCGATAGCGTTCGGCCTGAACGCCGCGACGTTCGTCGTGTCAGCCATCTTCCTCGCTGCGATACGGCCAGTGAGGCAACTACCCCACCGAAGCCACGAGCGGTTTGGCTCGGCTATCACGAGTGGACTGAAGGTGATCTTTGCTGACCATCGTCTTCGCTGGGCGACGCTCGGTGGAACGCTGACAAACCTCGTATTTCAGCCCCTCGAGGCCCTGCTCGTTCTGTTCGTCGCTACGGAGATTCTTGGCCTCGAGGATATGGAGCAAGGACTTACACAGGAAGGCATGCTCATCGGACTGTTCTTCGCCCTGCAGGCCGCGATCGGGTCGGTTGGTGTTGCGTTCGCTGGCAGAGCGGCGAAGCGCCTGACGCTCGGTTCGATGTATGTCGTGGGCTTGCTGATGCTCGGCGGTGGTTTCCTACTCGTTGCGATCGTCGGGACCTGGGTAGCGGTGATTCCCGCAGGAATAGCGATCACCGGGGTTACCTGGGTGAACGTGGCACTTGTGACCCTGCGCCAAAAGCTCGCCCCACCAGAACAGATGGGAAGGGTCATCGCTGCGTCGCGTACGCTTGCGTGGGCAGGTCTTCCGCTCGGCGCCGCGCTGGGAGGGTATTTGGCGAGCCAATTTGGGATCGTTCCCGTGTACATCGCCGGATCGGTCGGCGTACTCCTGGTTGCCTTGATCCTCACACGGACAGCACTCTTCCGACAACCCGTAATGAGCAAATAGCGATATACGTAGTACGTATGACGTAGTACGTACTACTGCGAAGCGCTGCGAAGCTTCGCTTCGCTAGAACTTCATCCGGTTCTTCTTCTTCCGGCTCTTTGAGCCACGTCGTGAGCTGACCATCCAGCCCAGTACGAAGCCGAAGAGAGTCGCGACGAAAATCCACACGACGATCTGTGATGCAACGTAGGTCATGATTCTTCCTCCAAAAGTGCCGTGAACTCGATCCTGCGGTTCCGGGCTCTTCCACTGCTGGTGTCGTTGTCGGTAATCGGGCGTGTCTCGCCGTAGCCGACTACATCGAACCTTTCGGCATCGGCCCCGTTTGCCACGAGGTAGTCGAAAACCGACTGGGCGCGTTGCTGAGAGAGAATCTGGTTGTCTTCGTCGCTACCGCGTGAATCCGTGTGGCCGCCGATTTCGACGCGAACCTCATCGACCATCTCGAGCGCGGCAGAGATCTCATCCAGCAGCGTTTTTCCAACGTCCGTCAGGTCGAAACTCTTTGTCTCGAATTCGACGATCTTGCCTTCGATGAGTTCGTCCAGATTGACTTGAAGCTCCTCGACATCTTCTACTGTCGGCCCGGTTTCGAGCAGACGGATGGCTGGGTTGACATCGAAACCAAGGATCTCTGCAGTTTCGGTTGCGAGATCGTTGAGTTCGTTGCGGAGGTCCTTGTCCTCTGTCTCACCAGACACTGTGAGAATCCGGCTGTTCGGATCCAGGATCAAGCGGCCTTGTGGGAGAACGGAAGCGATTCGCTGCGCGAGTCCGAGTGCAGTTCCTAACCAGGCGGATTCGTCGGCGAGATCCTCCAGGGCAGTGAGGTCTTCGACGTCAACGCCCTGAGGAAACGCAGGCCCGAGCGAGTCAACGACGAAAGTTGTCTTGTCCGGGGTCGAAACCGATCCGGTGACAGTCGCGGCACCAGCATTCCAGGTGATGTCGAGTGCATCACCCTTCACGACCACGTCGTCGAGCACGCCGTCAGACAGGGGCCACAGCTTGCCTTCGACGCTCGAGACGCCTTGGAGCGAGGCGACCGCGGCAAACGCGTCCCCCTCGGACTGATCCGAAGCGATGTTTCCTGATAGCGCAACAGCAGTGCCCGTGGCTACGGCCACTACGTCCGGATACCCCGCGACGACGAGCGTCTGATTCGATCGTGATTCGATGTCGGCCTCGATGGTGGATGTGCCGAACTGCACCGCGACAACTACAAGAACCAAGAACGCAACAAAGAAGGACAACGCAAACGCTATCCCGGACATGGGTCCGTCATCGTCCGGTTGTTCGCCGAACTTGGGAGGTGCGCTCGGACGAACTGATGTGTACTTCGACACGTCGCTCACGCTCCTTTTCTTGGATCTTGTGATCATCGGCGCCTCAAGTTGTCCGGAACGCTACAGCGATGTCCACGTAGTCCCTGTGGTCGGGCGAACGAAGCGGCGAAGCCCTCTCCGTTCACGACGCTTCCTCCAGCGAGCCCTCAGCGGACTCCTCGTCCACGGTGTTGTTGCCGGCTACAGCTGATAGCTCGGTTGATCGCGCTGCCCCGTACTCCAGCATTCCGATGACTGCCGTCTGCAGCGATCGGACTCTCTCGATCAACTCGGTGTGCTCAGCTTCAAGCGCTGCACGGATGTCCGAGCTTTCCCTTTGTGCCGCAGCGATCCGGATCGCTGCCTCATGCCTGGCGGCGTCGATTGTCTCTTGTGAACGTCGATCCGCCTCCTCGACGGCTCTTCGTCCACGCTTCGCGCTGTCGGCCTCGAGCTGGGCCGCTTCTGCCCGCGCCCGTTCCTCGATGGCAGCCGCTTCGCGCGATGCCGAGTCGAGGCGCTCCTTGGCCTGCAACAGCACGGCGGAACTTTCTTCCTGGGCTCTACGAGCAACTTCTTTGGGCTCAGACACGAGTTCGTCGGCTTGCTCGCGGGCCTCGATGATGATCTGTCTGGCCCGCTCTTGAGCTTCGTCGATCAACTTCTGCTTGGTCTCTGCGGCTGCGAGGAATGCCGCCTCGACGTTCCCTTCGGCGTGCTGAGGTGACTGCATGCGCCGCTCGAGCGCGTTCGCGCGCACACCTTCTTTGCGCAGCTCTGTTTCGAGTTCCTCGACAAGATCAGCGACGTCCGTGAGGAACGCTGCTACATCGTCCGCGTCGAATCCGCGGCGCGATTTTGTGAATTCCTTGGCACGTATGCGTTCTGCCAGTGTCTGCATTGGCGACCTTTCCGTCAGTCGCCTTCCAACCTCTTCACGCCACGAACCCACGTTCACCGTACGATGAACGCTGACCGTGGTCAAGCCCTCACTCACTTGTCGGCAGGGTTTCGCCTGAACCAAACCGTTTTGCTGTCCCGAATTCACAGCGAACTCGGTAGCGTGGTGTGATGTTTCCCGCATTGTTCGCTCGAATGGGCGACTCAGACTGTGAGTTCGTTGAGTCCGGACTCCTTGTACAACCG
>BTQP01000064.1:0-9833 GCA_036985935.1 Acidimicrobiia bacterium
CGCCCGCGTGTTTGGTGGCGTCTGTCTCGTCTCGACACCGATACACTCGCCGGGATGGGTGACAACGATGCAACGTCGGTGGTCCGACGAATAGGGATCTTCTCCTGGTCCGTTATCGGCGCGATGTTGCTGGTAGCCGCAGCGTTCTTCGTGCTGGTCAGAGGACGAATAATCCTGGCACCGCTCTTACTCGCCATTCTGATCATATTCATTCTGAACCCGTTCGTATCATGGTTGCATCGCAAGGGCGTCCCGCGATTCATTGGCGTGATCCTTGGTTTCTTGGTGTTCTTCTCCTCTGTGACGCTTCTTGCGATCGCCCTCCTGCCTGACATCGTGAAACAGGCGCAGTCGTTCGTTGAGACCTTTCCGGCCCTCTATGACGACTCGGTTGCCCAGGTGAAGGATCTGCTGGCGTCCGCAGGTTTTGAGACAACAGGAGTGTGGAACTACGACCAACTCGTGGGGTACCTGAACGATCCGCAGAATCGGAACACCCTCATCTCAATTGCCCTCGATCGGTTGGGATCTGTGACGGCGGGGATATTCGAGTTCATCCTCATCTTCCTCCTCGGTCCCGTCCTGGCGTTCTACTTCTTGATCGACCTTCCGTCGGTGCAAACGCGGATGGTCGACGTGTTCCCCGAACGGCGCAGAGCCGAAGCCGCTCATGTGGGGCGTCAGCTCAACACGGCGCTCGGTGGTTTTCTACGAGGTCAACTTGTGGTCGCACTGATCGTCGGGATCATGTTGTCGCTCGGATACCGCATTGTCGGCCTGGAGTTCTGGCTGTTGATCGGTCTCATCGGTGGTTTGCTCAACATCGTGCCTTTCCTGGGTCCCTGGGTCGGAGGATTCCTCGGCGTACTTATTGCGGTAACTACTGCCGACCTTGGCACAGCGGCCTGGGCGATTGTGGTCGCCGTCGTGGTGCAGCAGATCGACAACAACTTCGTATCACCGACGGTGCTCAGGGCAACGGTTCGGCTGCACCCCTCGGTGACGCTTCTCGCTCTGGTGCTTGGCGGAGCGTTCGCCGGGATATGGGGGGTCGTCGTAGCGGTGCCGCTGACAGCAACTCTCAAGATTCTCGTGGGGCATTGGTGGCGAACGCGCATACTCGATCAGACATGGGAAGAAGCATCCGAAGCGATGTTTGAGGAACCGGAACCGTCGCGCCTGTTGCGAACCGGTGAGGTGCCAGTCGTCGAGCCGGCCCATGACGAAGTGGGTTCCGAAGGCTCTGACGGCGTCTGACCGTGCGCACATACGACGTGATCGCCGTAGGAATTGCGCTCGCCCTCGTAGTTCGCGGCTGGCGACGGGGTCTTGTGAGAGAAGCCGTTGAGGTGTCGGTGCTGGTGGTTGGCGCCATCGTGATCTTTCGCATGTCATCCGTCGTAGGGGCGATGATCTCCGGCATGGCAAATGTGCCGTACGAGGTTGGCCGCATACTCGGTGGCATCGTCATGTTCGTACTTCTGACGATTGGCGGTGCCCTGGTCTCTCGGGTCATCGCCGGAGCCCTCAAGGTGGTTCCAGGCGCAACTACGCTCAATCGCCTGGGAGGGGCTGCTCTAGGCGGTATCTACGCTGCGGTCGTCCTTGCGCTTGCCACCACGCTCATTTCCGTTGCCCCACTTCCGGAATCGGTTCGATCTTCGGTGAGCAACGCGATCGCTGAGTCGCCGGTATTCGCGGTTGTCGTGGCTCCGGGTGGCCTGGTTCAAAGCACCCTGGGAACCGTGACGGGCGAGTCGATCTATGGCGCGGTCATCTCCGTAGAAGATGCCGTCGGACACCGTCTCGCGGCGGGCACGCTACCACTTCCGATTCCCGATGTCGGTGGCGAACCACTGACTCCTTCGCAAACGTCCGCACAGCTCGTGTTCGACGAACTGAATCAGCGGCGGATCGCCGCAGGTGTCGACCCGCTGGGATGGTCAAGCGATCTTGCGATCGTTGCCGCGGCACGGGCACAACACGTCTACAACTCCGGAGTTCTAGATCCAGCGCAGGGACTCGTCGAAGCGTTGCGGGCGGCGGGTGTGCCCGGAACGATTGTCGACGAAATTCTTGTGATCGCAGCGACCCCCCACGGGTTGGTGGAGGCGATCGTGACGGCTCAGGCGTATGAGAACGTTCTCACTGATCCGGTCTACCGGATCAGCGGGGTCGGTGTGGTCGAAGGTCCTTTTGGCTTGATAGCGGTTCAGGTGGTGTCCGGCTGATCCGTAGCCGGTGCCTCGTCGTCGAGGTCTTCGAGGCCGGCTTCGTGAGCCGCGGCGGCCGCGGCGACCGCCTTCTCTTCCTTCTTCTTGCGAGTGCCGAACGCCGCGGTGACGCCACCGGCGACTGCTAGGACCAGAATGCCTCCAATGATCCACCACATCAGCGAACCTGTGCTGGACCCGAGCTCCGAAGTCGCAGAGATCGAGGTCGCTCCGGTGAGCGACACGTTCCAAACGAGTGTCCCGTCGGATCGCACCTCGTCGGCATTGTGTTCCTTGACCCGCCCGGGCATCGTGACCATCACGTTCGCCGAAACCAGATCTGCAGTGATCTGTGATGGATCTATCGGCAGATCCTCACCAGCGGCTCCGACGAGCCCGTCGGCCTTCACCGTGGCATTGAGGCGGGCAGAAGATCCGTCGAATTCGTAGGAGAAGCTCGCGAAGGTGTCCTCGCCCGCCCCCTCGAAGTCGTAGCTGGACAGGTCTTCGATCTCGGACATTGCGCCGAAGAAGGTCAGGTCGTCCTCGGTACGCTGGATCAGGACGACGTCGTCGCCTCCGAAGCTGGGAAGTTCCGAGAGCATGTCTTCGGGGACGGCTCCGAGACCCTCGATGATGTTGCGGAACTCGTCGTCGAATCCGACCTCGGTGCCGACAGAGGCCGAGCCGTCCTCCCTGATATCGAGAATGACGTTCGACTCCACCCGACACGCCGCAAGCGTGACCGCTAGTAGTGCGAAAATGAGAAGGTACTTGCGCATCGATTCTCCAGCCGTGTGCAATCGATGGTAGGGGCTATCTTCTCGATGTTGATAGCAGGGAGCAAACATGACGAACGACGAGAGCGGGATCCGCAGCACATTCGTCGCTGCCTACCCGCGTTACGTTTCACAGCTTCTGATCGACCGTGGCATAGAGATCAACACCACGATCGCGGATGCAGTGGTCGAGGGAACAGGTGTCCTTAATGCGTTGCTGCTCGGTCTCAGCCGAGAGGCTTCGCTCGATCAACGCTCGAGCCCGCTCGAGCTCTTCCGAGAGGCCCTGCGTCCCATCGACCGTGCACTTGCTCTGCTCGGTGTTCCCGTCCCGACGACCGGCACTGGTGCTCGATCGCTCGCTCCATGGGATCGTTACGCGCTCGCTCCCGGGTCGTCCAAGGTGCTTGGCGAAGCGGCACACGATGCCCACTTCCGCTGGGGTCTTGCAAAAGCTGCCGAGGTAGCAGCGTTTGTCGACTCGACGGCTGGGCCGTCTCTCGGAATCTTCAGCTCACTGTCTGATAGAGCGTTGATCGTCAGCCAGGCAGAGAGCGTGAGCTATCGCACAGTGGTGCTGCCGTCGGACTCCGCCGTGTCGGTCGCCGTAGTGAGCGCTGATGAGCGAGGAGCCGATGAAATCGTTCGTTCGGTTTCGGGACGTTCGAGGGTGATCGTGTACGGCGATTCGATCGACGACATCGACCAGATCAGGTTCATGAGCCTCGGAGCGTCCTCGACGGTTCGGCGTGACTCTGTGCTCGTACATCTCACGGCCCTGCTGCCGCCGCTTGTTTGAGAGGCCGAGGGTCGTCGCTCGTGGCTGTAGTTTCAGCAACGGTTGTCTCGCAGACGCCCGGTCGACCAGCCGGCGGACCAATCGCGCCTGGCGGTCGCGACGTGAGCGTCTAGCATGCGGCATCAATTCATGATTTCCCCAGACGAACTCATCGCAGTGGTCGCCCGGTTTCCTCGTGTGCGGCTGGCGAATACTCCGACGCCGATCGAGCCCCTCTCCAATCTCGGCTCTGATCTGGGTATTTCGCTGTCGGCAAAGCGTGACGACTACACCGGCATCGGGTTCGGTGGCAACAAGGTGAGGCAACTGGAGTTCTATTTCGGTTCGGCTCTCGAACAGGGGGCAGACGTCGTTCTGATCACGGGTGCCGTGCAGTCGAACTTCGCGCGAACCGCCGCTGCGATAGCCAGGCGACTTGATATGGATTGTCATATTCAACTTGAGGAGCGAGTTCCTTACGCCAGTGATCTGTACCGCGGGAACGGCAACGTGCTTCTTGACCGTCTGCTGGGTGCGACGATTCACGAGTTCCCAGGGGGTGAGGATGAGGCGGGCGCCGATGCAGCGTTGCAGGTCATTGCCGAGGGTTTGCGACGGGAAGGACGGAAGCCGTTCATCATCCCGCTGGCAGCGGATCATCCACCTCTTGGCGCCCTGGGGTACGTGCTTGGCGCAGTTGAACTGGCACAGCAGATGGAGACAGACGGGCGGTTCGACAAGATCGTGCTCGCTTCGGGCAGCTCCCTCACTCACATCGGCCTGCTATTCGGACTGCGGGCTCTTGGGATCGACATTGCGGTACACGGAGTCTGTGTGCGCCGCGATGCCGAAGCGCAAGAATCACGGATCGTCGAGCGACTCGCGGCTCTCGGCACGTTGATGGACATGGATGTGCCGATCGAGCAGGGCGACGTCCTCCTCTACGATGGCACTCTCGCGCCAGGGTACGGTCGGTTGAATGCTGCGACGACGGATGCGATCCTGCATGCCGCGCGTCGGGAAGGCCTCTTCCTCGACCCGGCCTACACGGGAAAGGCAATGGCAGGACTGATCGACCTTGCCCGCACTGCCCAACTCGTGGGAGAACGGATCCTCTTCTGGCACACCGGTGGACAGCCTGCCTTGTTTGGATACGCAGACCAGCTCGATGCCGCGTCGAGCAACTGATGATGTTGGCCGATGACGATTGAGCTGCTAATCGCCAACGCCATCGTGGCTTTCGCCGGGTTTGTCCAGACGACGACCGGCGTCGGTTTCTCGATGATCGCCGTGCCGATGCTCGTCCTGGTGGATCTGATATACGCACCGGGACCCTCGCTGTTTGTCATGCTGTTCCTTGCGATCGCAATGGTCATCGGATCGTGGAGGGACGTCGACAGACACGGGTTCGGGTTCCTGTTGCCGGGGCTGCTTGTCGGAACCGTTGTCGGTTCCCAGTTACTCGGACTGCTCAGCGCCACAGCCTTCGGACTCGTCTTTGGATTCATTGTTCTGGGTGCCCTTGCCCTGGGCCGAATAGGTTTCGCTCCGGAACCTTCGCCGGGCGTCAATGCAAGTGGCGGGTTCGTATCGGGTCTGATGGGCACGATCTCGGGGATCCACGGTCCGCCGCTTGCTGTGGTCTACCAGAGCTCGGAGCCGGCGCGGGCGCGTGCGACGATCGCATTCGTGTTCGTCATCGCCAGCGTCCTCTCCCTGATCTCGCTGTACTCGACCGGCCACTTCGGACGAGAGGAGGCGGTGGCGGGCCTGACGCTGCTACCAGGCCTGGCGGTTGGATTCACGCTGGCTCACACGGGGCGGAGGTTCATCTCCGACGGCGTCGCACGTAACGCCATGCTCGCAATCGCGGCGATCAGCGCCATCATCCTGATCGGCAAAAGCCTCCTCTAGGTACCGTCACCGGGACCTACATACGCCATACTGTTGCGATGACTACGACTGACTCTCGCAACCGCGGTGTGTTCACGTCCTTGTTATTCGCAACGATGGGTGTCGGCACGTTCGTTGCATTGTCCATCGGAGTCATCGCCGTCGTGTTCATCGAAGATCTTGGGATCACGCGAGCACAACTCGGTCTCGTGTTCGCCGTCAACACCCTCGGCGCCGCTGCCGTGTCGCCGTTCTTCGGGCACCTGACTGATCGCATTGGTGGCCGTAGCGCCACTGTCGTCGTGACAGGAACAGCGGCGGTCGCGTTCCTCGTCCTCGGTATTGCTCCGTCGCTCGGTGTACTCGTGGTTGGATCGATGATCGGGGCGGTAGCCCAGGCGGGTTCCAATCCGGCAACGAACAAGCTGATTGCATTGGACATTCCAGCGGGCTCACGCGGGACAGTGACGGGGATAAAGCAGTCGGGCGTTCCAGCTTTCGTGTTCGTAGGAGGCCTGCTCGTTCCGACGATGGCCGTGATTTGGGGACGGGCGAGTGCGTACGTCGCCCTTGCCGCGTTCGCAGCATCCCTGGCGGTCTTTGCGTGGTGGTATCTGCCAGACGGCAGGGTGAAACCAACCGCATCGGTCACCCAAGGAACCGGGCGCCTTCCGAGAGACATTTGGTGGATCACGGCATATGGGTTCATCCTCGGCTTCAGCGGGTCGGCAACTGTTCTGTATGCACTCTTTACGACGGAGAGTCTCGGGCAGTCCGTTGTCATGGGAGGTGCCGTCGCGGCCGTCGTAGGTCTCGTCGCCATGCCTTCGAGGATCCTGTGGGCTCGCTACGCGGAGCGGCACCACGCCTATCGGTTCCCCCTGCTCGTTATCGCCGTTATCGCAGTAGCCGCATCAGTCGTCCTGGTCGGCGCCGACTCTGGCCCGTGGTGGTTGATCTGGGTTGCCGCGCTGCTCACCGGTGCAGGACCATCGGCATGGAACGCGGTTGGTATGGTCGCCCTGATCGTCATAGCGGGGCCCGAGACAGCTGGACGTGCCTCAGGAGTCGTGCTCTCCGGGTTCCTTGTCGGCCTCGGCATCGGACCACCGCTGTTCGGTTGGATCGTTGACACAACGGGTGACTACACCGGCGCATGGATTGTTGCATTGGTTGCGTCAATCGCAGGACTCGTGACAGTGCTTCTTTGGACACCGCAGGAGCAATCTCCTCAGACAGTGCCGTAGGCAGCCGCTATCGCCGCGGAGAGGTAGTCGGCAAGACCCTCGCCGGACGAATCGATGTTCTCCTTGAACCTCGGGTCGGCTGCATACATCTGCCCAAGACCCTGGTGGGTCTCAGGCGAGCAGTCGTAGTACCAGCGTGAGATGTGCGATCTGTGGTCATCGACGAGAGAACGAACCTGAGGCGCATCGCTGGATACACCATCGTCCATGAGCTTGACGAATCCGTTGTAGATCTCCTCGATCTCGGCTCGGATAGTCTCCCAGTCAGCCTCGTCGTACGAGTTGGTACGACGAATCGACTCTCGGTACGTGCTCGTATCGCCCCATCTGCTCTCCGCCTCCTCAACGTATTTCGAAGGCTCGAAACCGTCGAATACGCTGAGCTTGTCATTGGTTGTCATGGTTTCTCCGTTGTTGTTGTTCTTCGTGAGCGAGCGAGAGAGGTTCGCCGCGATATTTTCGAGGCGTGCGATCTGGCCGAACACCCGATCACGGGCGAGCCGTAGAACGCTGTCGACGTCGCCGTCGATAGCGTCGACCGTTTCTTCCAGGCTGAGTCCGAGCTCGCGGTAGGTCAGAATCGTGCGCAGACGTTCGACGCCAGCCTCGTCGTAGAGCCGGTAACCACCGGGTGTTCGTGAGGAGGGCTCGAGCAGACCGATCTCGTCATAGTGGTGCAAGGTTCTCACGGTGATCCCCGCCATAGACGCAAGTTCACCGACCGTATGTGTCGTCATATCACAAGGGTAAACCCTCACGTAACGTGAGGGTCAAGCCGTTTCTCAATACTCTTTGTGACGACGGTCGTACCGATGGCTACGCCGTAGGTGGCTGATCGCCGGATGATCCAGCAATCCAGACCCATCCGAACGGAGGCAGCGTTGTCGACGCATCGGCGACCAACGCGTTGCCCGCGATCATCGACCCGGCGACGGCGGCGACGATCTGCGTTTCGGATGAGAAATTGGCAAGCACGGTGATGTCGCCTCTCGAGAACGAAAGCACATGGGGGTTCTGTGACCCCCACAGGGAGAACGGTGCCGTACCGAACTGCGGTGGCCGCGTGTGGATGAGGGTGCGCAACCATGAGAGCAGCGAAGTTGCGTCTTCGCGTTGGTCTCGGACATTCACCCTGGGAGGCCCGTACACGTCATCGTCGATCACAGGAAGATAGAAGTCGGAAGCTTGTGCTTTGGACCAGCCAGCCGAAGGTGTCGCATCCCATTGCATGGGTGTGCGCACGCCGTCGCGGTCGGCGAGGGAATAGTTATCACCCATCCCGATCTCGTCTCCGTAGTACAGAACCGGGGAGCCTGGAAGGGAGAGCAGCACCGCATGGAGCAACTCGACCTTGCGCCGATCTCCCGCGAGCAGTGGCGAGAGACGCCTCCGGATACCGATGTTCTTTCTCATTCGATCGTCGGGTGCGTACGCCTCATAGAGCGCTGCCCGATCGACCTCGGTCACCATTTCGAGAGTCAGCTCGTCGTGGTTGCGCAGGAAAACCATCCACTGGCAACCTCTCGGGATCTCGGGTAGATCTGCAAGGGATTCCGCCAACGGCCCCACGTAGCCTGATGCGGCTGCAAGAAACATCCGCGGCATGATCGGGAAGTTGAACGCCATGTGACACTCGTCCCCGTCGCCGAAGTAGGCGAGCAAGTCCTCTGGCCTCTGATTCGCTTCTGCGATGAGCACAGTGCCGGGGTAGTCCGTGTCGACCATGGCTCTGATGTCTTTGAGGAATGCGTGTGTTGCGGGCAGATTCTCGCAGTTCGTCCCCTCACGTTCGTAGAGGTACGGCACCGCGTCGAGTCGTAGCCCATCGAGACCGAGATCCAACCAGAACCGCATGGCGTCCATCATCGCTTCTCGCACGCCCGGGTGTTCATAGTTGAGGTCAGGTTGGTGGTCGAAGAAGCGATGCCAGTAGTACTGACCTGCCACGTCGTCCCAGGCCCAGTTCGAGCTGTGCGTATCGACGAATATCACCCGCGCCTCGGCGTACGTGGAGGGGTCGTCGGTCCAGACGTACCAGTCCCGCTTTTCTGAGCCCGGCTGTCTCGCCTCCTGGAACCAGGGATGTCGATCAGATGAGTGATTGAGAATGAAATCGGCGATCACGCGAATGCCACGTTGATGGGCCTGGTCGATCAACGCGCGAAAGTCCTCGAGGTCGCCGAAATCAGACCTGACGTTTGCAAAGTCCGACACGTCGTAGCCACCGTCGCGCATCGGTGATGGAAAGATCGGAAGGATCCAGATCGCTGAAATACCCAGCCAATGCAGGTAGTCGAGACGTTCTGTGAGGCCGCGGAGGTCACCGATTCCGTCGCCGGAGCTGTCAGAGAAGGAGTGGATGGCTACTTCGTAAAAGACCGCGGTGCGATACCACGGTGCTTCCATGCTCGTCACGAGCGTCGAAGGAGCCTATTCAAGACGAACAGTGTGGTGGCGCCGCACACACCGACGATCGCTGCTGTTCGAGCGTCGATCCCGACTTTCGGGTTGCCCTCGATCGTCCCTGCGAGCAGGATTCCTATACGGCTTCCTCTGTCGGCCCGGACGGTGTCGGCGACGGCGATCGCGACTCCGGCCGAATTGAGTTGCACGGTGTCCGCGCTGACCAATACCGCTGCGCTGGAATCGAGGCTCGCTGTTTCCGTCGAGACCGAAACAGCTCCACCCTGAGTGATCGCAAACGACTTGGTCTCAACGACCTGTGCACCGCCCTGGGTGATCGAGACGGAATCTGCCTGGATCAGGGCAGCGCCTCCCTGCGAGATCTCGACGGTTTCCGCCCGAACTTCTTCGAGTACCTCGTACTCGCCTGAACCGTTGGTGTTGGCAGTGTCGTGTTCCATGCTGTAACAGTAGCTTCGAGCGGAATGGTCGGGTTCGTCTGTCGCCGCTTTCAACACAG
>BTQP01000065.1:0-9742 GCA_036985935.1 Acidimicrobiia bacterium
GTGGAAACCTCCGTTGCGTCGTCCATCAAGCGGGCGAAGTCGTAGGTCACGATCTTGTCGGTGATCGCCGCTTCCATTCCTTTGATGATGAGGTCCGCGGCCTCGTCCCAGCCCATGTAGCGAAACATCATCTCACCCGACAGGATCACAGACCCGGGGTTGACCTTGTCCATGCCCGTGTACTTGGGTGCCGTGCCGTGTGTCGCCTCGAAGATCGCGACACCGGTTGCATAGTTGATGTTCCCACCTGGTGCGATGCCGATCCCGCCGACCTGGGCAGCAAGTGCGTCCGACATGTAATCGCCGTTGAGGTTCATCGTTGCGATGACGTCGTACTCAGCCGGCCTGGTGAGGATCTGCTGCAAGAAGGCGTCTGCGATGACATCCTTCACGAGCAGCTTGTCCCCCGGTTCTCCATTGCAATCCTCCCAGCCAACGGCCACGTCGGAGAACTGCTCTCGCACGACCTCATATCCCCATTCACGGAAAGCGCCTTCAGTGAACTTCATTATGTTGCCCTTGTGAACGAGCGTCAGGGAGTCGCGGTCGTTGTCGAGCGCGTACTGAATCGCGGCGGCGACGAGCCGCTTGGAACCGGTCTCGGAGATCGGCTTGAGACCCAGACCCGAGTCTTTGCGGATATCCCAGCCGAAACGATCGTCCAGGAACGCCAGCAGTTCCTTTGCGCCCTCGGAACCTGCCTCGAGTTCCTTACCGGCGTAGACGTCCTCCGTGTTCTCGCGGAAGATCACCATGTCGACATCTTCCGGACGTTTCACTGGTGAAGGCACCCCGTCGTACCAGCGCACGGGACGAAGACAGACGTAGAGATCGAGAATCTGGCGGAGTGCAACGTTGAGGCTGCGGATACCGCCGCCGATCGGCGTCGTGAGCGGTCCTTTGATACCAACCAGATGTTCTTTGAACGCGGCGGTCGTCGCCTCCGGAAGCCACTCGCCTGTTTCGTTGAAGGCCTTCTCACCGGCAAGCACCTCGAACCATTCGATCGATCGCTCTCCGTTGTACGCCTTCTCCACAGCCGTGTCGAACACGTTCCTGGCAGCTGCCCAGATGTCGGGTCCAATTCCGTCACCCTCGACGAACGGGATGATCGGGTGGTCAGGTACGACGAGTCCGTCCTCAGTCTTCGTGATCAGTTCGCCCATCGGATGCTCCATTCGCTTCGTTTCATTCTTCGAGTTCATATTCCAGCTCGGGCCAGCCCGACAGTGTTCATGAGCAGAGATGCTCGAGTCATCGGCCCTACACCACCCGGTACCGGCGTGATCGCCCCGGCGATCTCAGAGACCTCATCGAACACCACGTCGCCACGGAGGCCATCCGCCGTGCGAGTAGTGCCGACGTCTATCACGACTGCTCCCGGCTGGACGAACGACGCATCGACCATGCCGGGTCGCCCGATCGCTGTGATGAGGATATCGGCCGTAGCGCACACAGATGCGAGACCCGGCGTACGGGAATGTGCCTGGATGACAGTGGCGTCCACGCCTTTTGCGCCAAGAAGCAAAGCCATCGGCTTGCCGACCAGGAAGCTTCGACCGATGACAACTGCGGTCTTACCTGAAGTCTCAATCCCGTAGTGGTCGAGGATCGTCATAATGCCCGACGGCGTGGCGGGCAGCGGCCCCGGTCTGCCAAGAATCATTCGACCGAGGTTGAAGGGGTGGAGTCCATCTGCGTCCTTGGTTGGCAGTACCCGCTCGACCGCTGCTTCGCCGTCGAGACCCTCCGGCAAGGGCAACTGGACGATCATCCCCGTCACATCGCTGCGTGCGTTGAGTTCGTCTACAGCTGAGAGCACATCTTCCTGGCTTGCGGACGCTGGAAGTTGTACGTCAAATGAACGCATGCCGACAGCGTCGGCATCTTTGTGCTTGTAGCCGACATAGACGTGCGACGCGGGGTCATCACCGACGAGCAGAGTCGCCAGGCCGACATCGATCCCCGCAGCCTTGAGTTCTTCAACTTCGGCGGCAACGTGTTCTTTGACTGTCTTGGCGACAGCTGTCCCTGAGAGTATTTGTGCGCTCAATGTTTGAAATGCCTTTCCCCTGTAAACAACAAAGATATGCCGTGTTCATTCGCCGATTCGACGACCTCGCTATCCCTGATCGATCCGCCGGGCTCCACGATGGCGGTGATGCCGGCCACAGCGAGAGCGTCGGGTCCATCACGGAACGGGAAGAACGCATCCGATGCACACACCGACCCCCTGGCCCGGTCTCCGGCTTTGACCAGTGCACGCTCGGCAGCTCCGACCCTGCTCTGGTCACCAGCACCGACACCGACCGTGGCGCCGTCTTTGACGAGCACGACCGCGTTCGACTTTGTGTGAGCAGCCACGACCCACGCGATGTCGAGATCGGCGAGTTCGGTTGCGGATGCTGGCCGAGCCATCGACTCCCACCTGTCGCTTCGTCCCTCAACGCGATCGGACTTCTGGACGAGGAATCCGTCGTCGATGGATCGGATGTCCAGGTCGAACGGGGAGGGTGGGGGCGCTACGAAGACCCTGACGTTTTCCTTCTTCGCCAGGACTGCTCTCGCCCCAGCGGTGATCGCCGGCGCGATCACGATCTCGACAAAGTGCTCAGCAACGGCCTCGGCGGTATCGACATCGAGTTCAGCGTTGAGTGCCACGACACCACCGAACGCTGAAAGCGGGTCGCATGCCCAGGCCTTCTCGAAGGCTTCGAACATCGATCGACCATACGCCGCTCCACAGGCATTCATATGTTTCAGGATCGCAACGGACCCGGCCGGCAGATCGGCAGCCAGATTCCACGCGGCGTCGGCGTCCGCATAGTTGTTGAACGACATCCTCTTTCCCTGGAGCTGGGAGCCCTCGGCCCACCAACCCTGCGAAGATCCGATGGAGTACAGGGCTGCCTCCTGGTGAGGGTTCTCTCCGTAGCGCAGCGAGGCCTGCTTTGTGAGCGGCAGGACGAGCCTTTGTGCACCGTCGCGCTCGAACCAGTTCACGATCGCGGCATCGTATTCGGCTGTCCTGAAAAAGGCTTCGCGGGCAAGGTCGAGCCGCAGCTCCAGCGTGGTCCCTCCGGATTCGAGCGCTTCAATGATGTCGCCATATCGATCTGGCGACACGACAACGGCAACCCACGCGTGATTCTTTGCGGCGGCGCGGATGAGGGTCGGTCCACCGATGTCGATCTGTTCGATCGCCTGAGCGCGATCCGAGCCCTGTGCGATGGTCTGCTCGAACGGGTACAGACTCGAAACAACGAGCTGGAACGGGTGGATGTCGTGCTCGGCCAGGTCTTTGCGGTGGTCTTCGTTGCCGAGATCTGCCAGCACGCCGCCGTGGATGTGAGGATGCAGAGTCTTGACCCGACCTCCGAGCATCTCGGGTGCCCCGGTCACCTCGGCGACAGGTGTCACAGCGAGTCCTGCCTGCTCGAGATGCGACGCTGTGCCACCCGAAGATACGATCTCGATGCCACGCTCGACGAGTGCCCCGGCGAACGGTATGAGACCGCGCTTGTCCGATACCGATATCAGCGCCCGCTCGACTGCGATCTTCGTCATCGCAAACCTTCGCTGAGCACCGCGCTGTTCCACTGAACCCGCCGGCCTGCAACGCTTATCGCACCCCGACCGAATGCGTCGACAACCTCGGGAAGTAGCCGGTGCTCAACGACCTGGATTCGAGCGTGGAGGGAATCCACGTCATCGTCGTCGAGAATCGGAACCGGTTGTTGTGCAATGATCGGGCCGTGGTCAACCTCCTCATCCACGAAGTGGACCGTTACGCCCGTGTGTGTCACGCCATGAGCCAGAGCCTGTTCAACGGCGTTTGCACCGGGAAATGACGGAAGCAACGAGGGATGCACGTTGATGATGGCGTCGGGAAACGTTTTGATCGCGAGGCTACCGAGCACTCGCATGAACCCCGCAAGCACGATCGCCCGCGCACCGAAGCGGTCCACAGCCTCACACATCACCTCGGTGAACCTGTCCCGGTCGCGGAATTCACGCCAGTCCACGACCGCCGTCGGGATCCCCGCAGCCTCTGCCTTGAGCAGTCCGGCGGCTCTGGGTCGATCCGAAAGGACAGCGACGATCCTGGTTGACCCTGTCCCGTTGTCGATGAGCGATTGAAGGTTGCTTCCCACACCTGAGATGAGCACGGCGATGGGCAACGATTCAACTGGCATCGCGTGTCATTCTAGTGCCGTACGCTGCCTGCACCACTGAGGTCCAGCCCTACGACACCAGGTCCTTACTCTCCGAGTGAGGTGTCCCTCATGGAGAGATGGGGAAGCACCATGGCGGCGATAAACAGGGTCGGATCGGCGTCCCATCCCATCGCCGCGATCTCCGCACGGGTGCGCCTCCCCCCGATCGCACGCATGATCTCGAAGGACGACGCAGACAACGTGGCGACAGGTTGCTCGTAACCGATGTCCCAGCCCATCCCGGAATCGGTCGATTCGATACGGATCGTTGCAAGATCTCGAGCAGAGAAGTTCGCTCGAACGGATCGTGCGTGTCCCGCAGCGGCGAAGTGGATATCCATGAGATCGCGGCCCGTACGGTCCCCGTATGCATTCCGCAGGTCGAACTCGTGGTGCAGGATGTCGCTGATCGCCATCGGCCCGAAGCTCTTGAGCGGCATCATGCCGAGAGCCGACGGCATCGGGTCCGGCAGACCCAGCGACTCCACGTCGTCGAGTTTTGCAGCAGCCGCACCGATTGCGCCATTCCATTCCGCGATCACGTCCTCGAGTGGCATCTCGGAACGGTCGGATACGTGCTTCGCCGTCCATTCATCCGATGCGAATCCCTCGAGAACACCGTTCGTGGTATCGACGGACAGCCCCGTGAGATGGCGCACTACGTCACTTGCCGTCCATTCGGGACAGGCAGGCACCATGACATCGGGATCCTTGTCGACCATGAACGCGACGATCCGCCCCTGCGCACGCTGGTAGCTCTCGGCATACACGTTAAGCGCCTATCGCTTCGAGCATGGCTGAGCCCATGTCAGTTGGTGTGGGGGCCATCACGACGCCTGCACCTTGCAAGGCCTCGATCTTCGCTTCTGCCGTTCCCTTACCGCCTGAAATGATCGCACCCGCATGCCCCATGCGCTTCCCCGGAGGTGCGGAGGTGCCTGCGATGAACCCGGCAACGGGTTTCGTCATGTTCGCCTTGATCCACTCTGCCGCTTCCTCCTCCGCGGTACCTCCGATCTCGCCGATCATGATGACCCCCTCGGTTTGCGGATCGTCGTTGAACTCGCGCAGAGCATCTACGAAGTTCGTACCGTTGACAGGGTCGCCACCGATGCCGATGGCTGTCGTTTGTCCAAGTCCGTTGAGGGTCAGCTGATGAACCGCCTCGTAGGTGAGCGTTCCCGAGCGAGAGATGACGCCGATCTTGCCTGGTGTGTGGATATACCCTGGCATGATGCCGATCTTGCACTCCTGGGGCGTGATGACGCCGGGGCAGTTCGGACCGACAAGACGGACATCCTTGCCTTCGAGATACCGCTTTGCGATCACCATGTCCGCAACGGGGATACCTTCGGTGATCGTGATGATCAACGGAACGCCGGCCTCGGCCGCTTCCATGATCGCGTCCGCGGCAAAGGGCGGTGGCACGTATACAACCGTTGCATTCGCCCCCGTGGCTTGCACGGCTTCACGCACCGTCGAAAAGATCGGAACCTCAACGTCGTACGTATCGGGGCGACCCTGGACACCGGAGTGATCGGTCTCACCTTCGAACCGGGCAACCTGACCTGTCCGCGACGGGTGCACGGCACCTACAACGTTCGTGCCGTAGGCGATCGCCTTGTCCGTGTGGAACGTGCCCGTCTTTCCCATTCCCTGAACGAGAAGTTTCGTGTTCTTGTTGACGAGCACACTCATTTGGCCAGCTCCACGATCTTCTCCGCCCCGTCTTTCATATCCGTCGCACTCACTACGTTGAGATCCGACTCATCGATGATCGCCTTGCCGAGTTCGACATTCGTGCCCTCGAGTCGAACGACAAGGGGAACCTCGAGCCCGACCTCCTCAACCGCTGCAACAACACCGTTTGCTATGACATCGCATCGCATGATGCCGCCGAAAATGTTGACGAAAATGCCCTTCACGTTCGGATCCTCCGTGATGATCTTGAAGGCAGCCACGATCTGATCCTTCTCGGCACCCCCTCCAACATCGAGGAAGTTCGCCGGCTCGCCACCGACGTACTTGATGATGTCCATGGTCGCCATTGCGAGTCCAGCACCGTTGACCATGCACCCGATGGAACCGTCGAGGCTGATGAACGAGAGGCCGAAATCTTTGGCGGCAAGCTCGGCGGCATCCTCTTCGGACTCGTCGCGCAACTCCATGACGTCAGGGTGCCGGTAGAGGGCGTTGGCTTCGAATGCCATCTTGCCGTCAAGGGCCATGACGCGGCCATCCGTTGTCACAACAAGCGGATTGATTTCGACGAGGTCGGTATCCATGTCCTGAGCGAATGCGGTGAGCTTCTTGAGGAATGCCACACCGTTCTTGAAGGCGTCGCCTTCGAAACCAAGGCCATAGGCGATACGTCTCGCCTGAAAGTCCGTGAGACCGAACGCTGGATCGATCTCCACCTTGATGATCTTCTCCGGTGTTTCCTCAGCGACGACCTCGATCTCGGTGCCACCTTCCGTGGAGGCCATCACGATGTTCCGACTCGTGGAGCGGTCGAGAACGACGGACAGATACAGCTCAGTCGCTATATCGATCCCTTGTTCGATGTAGAGGCGATTCACCACCTTGCCTTCATCCCCGGTCTGGATCGTGACGAGTGTCGACCCAAGCATGTCCGTGGCAAGGGATCGCACCTTCGTTTCTGTAGCTTCGATACCGCCGTCGATGCCGTCGAGCACCACGGTCACTCCCCCGAGCTCGGGATGTTCTTTGAACCGGCCCTTACCTCGACCACCCGCGTGGATCTGTGACTTCACGACAACCACGGAATTGCCGGTGGACTCGACGAGCGACCTGACAGCACCGACCGCCTCTTCGACCGTCGTTGCCATGACGCCTTCCGGCACCGGTATCCCCCGGTCCTTCATCAGCGCCTTGGCCTGATATTCGTGGATCTTCACATGCCCTCCTCAGGGGTGTCATCATCTGAGAACTGTTGGTGTACCCAGCTCTGAATGTCGTCGAGTGACGTGCCGGGGCCGAATATCTGTGAAATGCCTGCAGCTTCGAGCACGGGCCGGTCGGCATCAGGGATGATTCCACCGCCGAACACCACGATGTCACCTGCGTCCCGTTTCTCGAGTTCTTCGACCACGCTCGGGAACAACGTCAGATGTGCACCCGAAAGTGCCGATAGACCAACTCCGTGGACATCCTCTTGCACCGCAATCTCCGCGATCTGGGCCGGAGTCTGGTGGAGTCCCGTGTAGATCACTTCACAGCCGGCGTCGCGCAATGCACGAGCGACGACCTTTGCACCACGATCGTGCCCGTCGAGTCCAGGTTTCGCAATGAGAATCCGTACAGGCATGAAAGCGAATGCTAGCGACGGCGCGGACCCTCGCAGAGCGAGCGCAACGGTCCCTGCGTCCGGGTCGTATTACGTAGTACGTACTACGTAATACATGAAATCAGCTGACCTTCTCCAATGGCGCCCAGGCAAGAAGCAGTCGCTTCGAGCCGTGCTCGGAGAAGTCGACGACAGCTTCAGCACGATCGCCTGCGCCGACGATCTCGCGAACGACACCTACGCCCCAATGGGAGTGGCGAACACTGTCGCCCACGGCGACATCCGCATCAGACACGGTGCTCGTGGGGTGCCTTGTCTCCAGGGTGGCGGATCGGCGCACCCTCTCCGCTTTGACGAGAAGATGCTCGGGTATCTCGCTCAAGAAACGACTTGCGCCGTTGTAGTTGGTCTGGCCCCACAGACTTCTGCTCCACGCACGGGTGAGATACAGGCGCTGCTCTGCACGCGTAATGCCGACGTAGCAGAGCCGTCGCTCTTCCTCGAGTTCCTTCGGATTCCCGAGGGACCGCATGTGAGGAAACACACCATCCTCGAGACCGGTGAGAAAAACGGCGGGATACTCGAGCCCTTTCGCATTGTGAAGCGTCATGAGCGTCACAGCGGACGAATCCTCCGCGGAATCAAGATCGGTCACAAGGCTGATCGATTCGAGAAACATCTCGAGCTTTCCGATACCGTCGAGAGCCCTCCACTCTTCGGGACCCATCGAAGCCGGCCCCAATTCCTCGAAGGCTGCCGCGGCCGTCAATAGTTCCTTGAGGTTCTCCTCTCTCCCCATCGCCTCGATTGACCTCTCGGAGCGAACCATGTCCATATATCCCGTGTCAGTGAGCACCGCCTCGAGCGCAGCTTCGGGGCCATCGGTTGCCTTGATAGATAGAAGGTCGATGAGTCCAGCGAACTCAAGTATCGCCTTTTGTGCTCGTGCAGTGAGGGTGTGGATCTCGTCCGCTCGTCTGAGCGCTTCCATGAAATTGATGTCGTTGGCCTCAGCGAATCGATCGACGTGCGCAACAGACGTATCCCCAATCGAACGCTTTGGTGTGTTGATGACACGTTTGATCGCAACCTGATCGTCAGGGTTTACGACCGCACGCAGATACCCGAGGGCATCCTTGACTTCTCTGCGGTCGTAGTACTTCAGTCCACCGACCACTTGGTACGTCACTCCGAACCGGACGAACAATTCCTCGATCACACGGGATTGGGCATTGGCCCGGTAAAAGACAGCGATATCGTCGAGCGTCACGCCGAGATCCTGGAGACGGGCGATCTCCTCGGCGATGTACGCCGCCTCCTCGAGCTCGTCCTGCGCCTCGAAAAAGACGATCTTTTCTCCCTGGCCCTCGTCCGTCCAGAGTCGCTTCGGCTTGCGAGTCACGTTGTGTTTGATCACAGCGTTCGCGGCATCGAGGATCGTCTGGGTTGAGCGGTAGTTCTGCTCGAGCAGCACGATCCGTGCATCCGGGTAGTCCTTTTCGAATTCCATGATGTTTCGCATATCGGCACCCCGAAAGGCATAGATCGACTGGTCCGAGTCACCAACGACACACACGTTGTGGTGAACCGCGCTCAACATCTTCACCAGCAGGTACTGGGCTTTGTTCGTGTCCTGGTACTCGTCGACGAGTACGTACTTGAAACGGTTCTGCCAGCGTTCGAGAACCTCTGGGAACGCCTGGAACAGTTCAACGGTGAGTTTCAGAATGTCGTCGAAGTCGACAGCGGACGCCTCAACCAGCCGCTGCTGATACAGCCGGTACACGTCAGATACGCGTTCGTGGAAGTAACCGGAGTCTTGAGATGCATATGTCTCGTAGTCGACCAGCTCGTTCTTTGCCTTCGAAATAGCTGCTTTGATCTGCCGCGGAGGGAACCGTTTCGAATCGAGGTCGAGATCCTTGATGCACATCGTCACGAGCCGTGTCGAGTCACCTTCGTCGTAGATAGTGAAGGACGATCGGTAACCGAGGCGATGGATCTCCTGGCGAAGTATTCGCACACACGCCGAGTGGAATGTCGAGACCCACATGTCGTATCCAAAAGGTCCGATGAGGCTTCGAACACGCTCCTTCATCTCACCGGCAGCCTTGTTCGTGAAGGTGATCGCGAGGATCTCATACGGTGAGACGCCCAGGTCACGCACGAGGTGAGCGATCCGGTATGTCAAGACACGGGTTTTCCCGGACCCCGCACC
>BTQP01000066.1:0-9732 GCA_036985935.1 Acidimicrobiia bacterium
GCCAGGAGGCCGAAGATGGCGGCCAGGAGGCCGAAGATGGCGGCCAGGAGGCCGAAGATGGCGGCCAGGAGGCCGAAGATGGCGGCCAGGAGGCCGAAGATGGCGGCCAGGAGGCCGAAGAAGACAACGAAGTGGCTGCTGATCGCAGCGAGTGATCGAGCGGGAAAGACCGCGCGGAGGTAACGGTGGCGAAGGTACGCGTATATGAACTGGCGAGAGAGCTCGGGCAGGAGTCCAAAGATGTGCTCGAACGCGCCCGCGATCTCGGCATCGAAGTCAAAACAGCATCATCGGGGCTTGACGAGGACGCCGTCGCACTCGTGCGGATGTCATTCGAGCCTGAAACGGAGACGACTGTAGAAACGGTCGACGGCGCGGAAGAAGCTGACAGCGACGCGGCCGACAGCCGACAGCCGACAGCCGACACCGAAGACGACGAGGCAGATGGCGGAGAGCCTTCAGCTGATGGCGAAGACGGCCCGGCCGACGGCGAAGAAGATGAAGATCGTGTACTTCTGGTCGAACCGGGTATCACGGTGCATGACCTCGCCAGGTTGATCAAGATCAGAACCGCAGAGATCGTCAAGACGTTGATGTTCATGGGTGAAATGGTCCCGGGCGGTGGAGAGATCCCTGTCGCTGCTATCGAACCTCTCGGACGCGAGCTTGGCTGGGAGATCCTCGTTGCCGAGTCGGACGAAGAGGAGGAGGACGAGGGTCGTCAGCGGCACATCATCGAGTACGAAGACGATCCTGCATCCCTCGTCGCCCGACCAGCGGTCGTCACTGTGATGGGTCACGTCGACCACGGGAAAACGCAACTGCTCGACACCATCCGAGACGCAAACGTTATCGAGGGAGAAGCAGGGCGTATCACGCAGCACATCGGTGCCTACCAGGTCACCACCGACAGTGGCAAGATCACGTTCATCGACACCCCCGGGCATGAAGCGTTCACCGCGTTGCGTGCCCGCGGCGCCGAGATTACGGACATAGTGATCATCGTCGTCGCGGCTGATGACTCAGTGATGCCCCAGACTGCCGAGGCCATAAGTCACGCAAAGGCTGCCGAAGTGCCGATCATCGTGGCTATCAACAAGATGGACCTCGACGCCGCCGATCCGCATGCGGTCCGTGCAGCCCTGACACAGCACGAGATCGTCGTCGAGGAGCTAGGCGGTGACGTTCCTGCCATCGAAATTTCAGCGCTCAAGGGCACGAACATCGACGAGTTACTCGAGATGATTTCCCTTGTTTCAGAGGTCGAGGAGTTGACCGCGAACCCGAAGGCACCGGCCGTTGGAACCGTGATCGAAGCTCAGCTCGAGGTCGGCCGTGGTCCTGTTGCCACAGTGATTGTCCAGCGCGGCACACTCAAGAAGGGTGATGCGATCGTCGCTGGCCCCGTTCCCGGCCGCGTTCGCGCGCTGTTCAACGACGCGGGTGAGGGAATCACCGAGGCCGGGCCATCGGCACCTGTTCTTGTCATGGGTTGGGACGAGATCCCGACCGCTGGTGACATGTTCGAAGTCGCTAAGAACGAACGTACGGCTCGCAAGATGGCCCAGTCGAAGGTCGACGAGATTCGAGCGCTCGAGTTGACGATCCCGACCGCTACGGACCGTCTTGGTCAATTGATCGAGCAACTCAGGACGCAAGAGCATTCGGAGCTGCGCCTCGTCATCAAGACAGACACGCACGGGTCGTTAGAGGCGATACGCGAGTCTGTTGGCAAGATCATCAGGGAGGACGGGTTCGTCACGATCGTTCACGCGGGTGTGGGTGGGATAACCACGAACGACGTATCCCTCGCCGAAGCCTCGGGTGCGATCATCTATGGGTTCAACTCCAGGCCCGACGCATCCGCTCGAGCGACGGCAAAGACGGCAGCCATCGATATTCGGACCTTCTCGATCATCTACGAATTGCTCGACGACGTAGAGTCGCTTCTCGTCGGTGAACTATCGCCTGAAGAGATCGAGAACTTCCTGGGAGTGGCCGAGGTTCGGCAAGTGTTCCGTGCTCCTCGCCTCGGACTCGTCGCTGGATCGTACGTCACGGAAGGCTCTATCAACCGAAACGCGCGTGCCCGTCTCGTGCGAGATGGCGTGGTCGTGTACGACGGGTCGATCGTGTCTCTGCGCCGGTTCAAGGACGATGTGGCTACCGTTGCCACCGGCTTCGAATGCGGAATCGGCCTTGCCAAGTTCAAGGACATCAAAGAGGGCGATACGATCGAGTCCTACGAGGTCAACGAGATCGCTCGCACCTGATCGATACGTCGTATCGATGCTGAAGACGGGATGACCCAATGACACGGCAAAAGAACTCCCGCATGCGGAAGGTGAACGAGCTCGTTCGCGAGGTCATCGCCGAGGCCGTGCTCGACCTCAAGGACCCTCGAATCGGTTTCCTGACTATCACCGGAGCGGAGACGAGCCCCGACCTGAGGCACGCGGTCATCTTCTACTCCGTCCTTGGTTCCGAAGAAGAGAAACAGGAAACGGCTGAAGCGCTTCGTCGATCCGCCTCGAGGTTGCAGGCGGTGATTGGATCTGAGACGCGTCTTCGGTACACACCGGTCCTTGAATTTCGGGTCGACCCAGCGATCGATGAAGGCATTCGGATCTCACAGATTCTCAGCGACATGAGCGAAAATGAGGAAGAAGAGGTCGAAGTTGGCGACCAAGAGGTCGAAGTTGCCGATAGGGAGATCGAAAGTGCTTGACCGCTCCGAATCTCTCTCGCAGATCGTCGCGGTGCTCAGCGACGCGAAATCGATCGGTGTCGTTGGTCATGTCGGACCCGACGGCGACGCCCTCGGATCGATGATCGGACTATCTATTGCTGCGCGTGCCGCCGGAATCGAAGCGTGCGCATCGTTCGCGGAACCTTTTGTCGTTCCGGAAGAGATGTCATTCCTGGACACATCGACACTCGTGGCGCCATCGGCGTTCCCGAACGATCTGGACGTTGCAGTGGTAGTCGACACCTCTGTCCCCGAACGTGTCGGTTCGATGGTCGGTGCCCTGAACAAAGCGAAACGTCTCGTAGTCATCGACCACCACATCTCCGATGGTGCGTGGGGCGAACATCTGCTCATCGATCGTTCCGCGGCAGCGACAACCGAACTGGTGTACGAACTCATCCGCGAGCTTGGTTGGAAGTTGACCGAGTCGGTCGCAACGGCTCTCTACACGGGGATCGTCACAGACACCGGCCGATTCCAATACTCCTCGACCTCGTCGAGAACCCATGAGATCGCTGCGGACCTCATTCGGCACGGAGTGAAACCAGACATCGTCGGTCAGAAGCTATTCGAAGAGGCGTCGTTTGGGTACTATCACGTGATTTCGGCCGTGGTTGGACGGGCGGTACTCGACGAGAAGCGTGAATTCGTATGGTCGGTGCTTACTCCCCAGGACCTGGAAACCGCTGGGATCAAGTCGCACGAGACAGACGGATTGATCGACCTGGTGAGGATGGCGAGGGGTACCGAAGTTGCGTGCCTCCTGAAGGTCAAAAAGCCCGGGTTGGTCAAGGGGAGCCTGCGATCTCGTGGCAAGGTCGATGTGGCCGCTCTGGCATCGAACTTCGGAGGTGGCGGTCATCACAATGCCGCCGGTTTCACGTCCTCTGAAGAACCCGAAACGATCATCGCGAAGATCTCGGCACAGCTGTCGTGAAGGTCGAGCCGTCTGCCGGGTTCTTGCTCGTCGACAAACCCAGGGGCTGGACGTCGCACGATGTGGTGGCAAAGATCCGAAAGCAGATCGGTGGCAAGGTCGGGCATGCGGGAACTCTCGATCCGATGGCGACGGGTCTGCTCGTCCTCGGAATCGGAGGCGCCACCCGTCTCCTACGGTTCGTCCAGGGTGCACAGAAGGAGTACATAGCGACGGCCCAGTTTGGCGTCGCAACGGACTCGCTGGACGCCGACGGTGCGATCCTGTCACGCGAGCCGCTCCCGGTGACGGGCGACCAAGTCGTCGAGGTGATGAAGAGATTCACTGGCGAGATAATGCAAGTGCCGCCGATGGTCTCGGCCCGTAGGGTCGAGGGCAAGCGTCTGTACGAGCTCGCACGTGAGGGCAAGGTCGTTGAGCGCGAGGCACGTGCAGTTACGATCTACCGGCTAGAACTGATCGACATTGCGCCGTCTGACTATCCCGAGGTCACGTTTCGCGCGGTGTGTTCGACCGGAACATACATTCGCACGCTCGCCGACGACCTCGGCCGGGCTTCCGGTGGGCGAGCCCACCTATCCGCGTTGCGACGAGTGAGAAACGGCCCGATGCATGTCAACGATGCCCTCACCGTCGACGGCGTTGTCAGCATCGCTCGAGACGGTGAACTGGGTTCGATCGTATTGCCACCCGAGCATGTGTTGAGCGGTTACCCGGAGGTACGAGTCGATGATGCAATGGCGTTCCGGGTCCGGAATGGCCGCGATCTTCCCGATCAGATGGCCCCGGACGACGCTGTGCTCGACACTGTGTTGCGGATTGGCGATAGAGACGGCAATCTGCTCGCTATGTACAAGAAGCAACAGCAGGGACTCGTCGCAGAAGTGGTGCTGCATTGAAGGTGTTCAACGGTAGACCCGAATCGTGGAATCCCGATGACGAACCGCACGCGGTTGCGATCGGAGTATTTGATGGCGCACATCGCGGCCATCGGGCGGTGTTCCAGTCGTTGTCCGAGGCGGGTGGCGATCTGCCGACAGTGGCCCTCACGTTCGGCACCCATCCCGATGCGGTGGTTTCGGGGGACCCGGGCCCACCAGCTCTGGCGTCCCTAGACAGACGACTCGATCAGTTCGCATCCGAAGGCTTCGATGCTGTCGCGGTTATTGACTTCACACACGAAGTTCGCAACATGTCGCCAGTGCAGTTCGTCGATGCCTACCTCATAGACGGCCTCAACGCAAAGGTCGTAGCTGTCGGCGCAGGGTTCTGCTTCGGGTTCGGTGCTGAGGGGACGGTCGACACGTTGCGAATACTCGGCCAAAGCAGAGGGTTCTCGGTGATAGAAACGCCGATCGTCGACCTGTATGGAACGGAAGTTCGCTCCTCCGCGATTCGAGCTGCCATCGCGTCTGGAGCTGTTGAGTTGGCAGCACGGCTGTTAGGCAGACCCTTCTCGATCGATGGCACAGTCGTGCCTGGAGATGCGAGGGGCAAGACGATCGGTTTCCCGACCGCGAATATCACGATGCCTGAAGGCCTTGTACGCCCAGCAAGCGGTGTCTACGCCGTGTTCTGCACGGTCGATTCAGTCGAGTACAACGCCGTTTGCAACGTTGGTACCCGCCCGACGTTCGGTGGAGGACCGGAAACGATCGAGGTTCACCTGCTCGACGTCGAAGTGGACCTGTACGACAAAGAGATGCGGGTGGCGTTCATCGACCGGATTCGGAATGAACAGCATTTCGCATCCGTCGATGCGTTGGTGGCACAGATCAAGGCCGACATCGAACAGGCCAGGATCGTTCTCGCCGTCGGCTGAACATCCCGCGCCTACAGCACCCTTGACGGGGTAGTGACAACTCGGGCATTCTGTGACTGTCCCGCGCTTCCCGGAGAGGAAGCCGAGATGATCGCACTCGCGTTACTGGCTATCAGCTTCGCCGTTCCGACATTCGCCGACGATCCGATCGACATGACTCCGGGAGATGCTGTTGGGCTCGAATCCGTGGCACCGGCGGTCCTGCCGGTGACAGTACCCAGCTCGCCGATCAAGGACCGACCCTTCAGCGGACCGTGGGGGTACGGTGGGCTTGCGGCTTCGGCCGTCATTGCAGGGGTGTCGCTCGCTGGGTGGAGACATCGAAGGCGTCGATCGGCGGAACCGTTGTACGTGCTCGTCCACGGATACGGTGGTTCGGCTGGAGACTTCGACGACTTGCTCGCAGCGATAGGCGCTGATAGTTCGGACACGGTTGCCTTCGACTATCGGTCGGTCGTTGATGCGAAGTCGAGCACAGATGCCTCGAGGATCGCAGACACCGAAGCGGCTGCAAGGAAATTGGACGCGCTCATTCGCCGGCTGTCGGTGTTCTCGAGCAACATCTACTCGCTGCACCACTCAAAAGGTGGCGCGGTGGGAGTGTCGATGATCGCCTCGCTCGACGACGGAACACGCCGTCCCATCGATGGTTACAGAGGGGCCGCACTGCTCGATCCGGCGATCGCGTCTGGCTGGTTGGGTTCGCTCCAGCGAGCCGGTGGTTTTGCGACGTTTCTTCCCGACAACGGCGACTTTGACCCCATTCGTTGCTCGCGTGATGGGTGTAGGGATGTGCGGGTGAACCTCGGCGAGGAGTCTGGTGTTGAGGTTATCGCCGTGCGCAACCCGGATGCCGTAGTCACGAACTTCACCGACGATCCCGAAGGGCTCCGTGTGTACGACCTCGTCGACGACGGGAAGTCATCGGCGCTTCTCGCTCCTTTCGGAATGTACGGATTCCAAAAACGCGTGCGCGAGGCGCACAGATCTGTACTCACGAATTGGGCAGTCGCAGACTGTATCAAAGCCGAGGTGGCGAACTCCGGTGGCTGCGTGTGGAAAGGCAATTCGAAAGGGCGGATCCAAACCTGGGGCGGTGACAACGGCCGGAATCTGTGGCGGTGACAACGCTAACGTGAGTCGATGCAAGGACAGCGATGGCACGGAGTATCCGCCTTCGAAGAACGCTACGGCTTTGCGAGAGGTGTCCGGGTCGGCGACGTCATCCATGTCGCCGGCACTGCACCCGTTCCGAAGCCGGGTACTGACACGGTCCCGGGTGCCTATGCACAGATGCTGCGTTGCGGCGAGATCGCGCAAGAAGCGATCGAAGAACTCGGTGGGTCAATGGACGACGTCGTCAGAACCAGGATGTTCATCGTCGATGTTCACGACGCCGACGATGTTGGCCGGGCACACAACGAGGTGTTCGGTCCCTCGCAGCCAGCAGCGACGATGGTCGTGGTTGCCGCTCTTCTCGATCCGATATGGCGTGTCGAGATCGAGGTAGAAGCGATCGTCCCGACCAGCAACGATCTGTAGATCCTTAGTGGTGCGTGTAGATCGACAGGGTGCTATCCTCTCGCTTGGGCGATCGCCCGACCACTTACTCGCGTAGGAAAGTACCTCGTGAACGACACCAACACTGTTGTAGAAGAATACGGCACTCATGCCACGGACACGGGATCTCCCGAGGTTCAGGTGGCGTTGTTGACCGAGCGAATAAGCCACCTCACCGAGCACCTGAAGATCCACACCAAGGATCATCACAGCCGGCGTGGTTTGCTCATGATGGTCGGTAAGCGTCGGCGACTGCTCCGGTACCTCCAGGAACAAGACGTGGAGCGTTACCGGTCCCTGATCGCAAGACTGGGACTGCGTCGCTAGCACTGACAGGAAGGCGGCCTCGGCCGTCTTTTGTCATATCCGGCGACAATTCAATGGAGGATGCGATCCAGTTGTCAGTGGTCATTGTTCGACCGATTCGTTCGAACGCTGAGCACTGCCAATTGGGCCTCCTCCCCAAACGAAGGAGAAACGAGTGGCAGAGACCACCGTTCGCGGGCGTGTAGGCGATGTAGAAATCTCGCTGAGCACAGGAAAGCTCGCACAACTCTCTGATGGAGCAGTCGTTGCTCGCATTGGAGACACAGAGGTCCTCGTGACCGCAACAGCAAAGCGCAGCCTCAGAGAAGGTGTGGATTTCTTTCCACTCACCGTCGATGTTGAGGAGCGCACATATGCCGTAGGCCGTATCCCAGGATCGTTCTTCCGGCGTGAAGGACGGGCATCTGAGAACGCGATTCTCGCGGACCGTCTCATCGACCGTCCGCTGCGACCGAACTTTGCAGAAGGGTACCGCCACGACACACACGTTGTTGGCACGATCCTCGCTGCTGACCTCGAGAATCCACACGACATCATCACGCTCAACGGAGCATCGGCGGCTCTTACGGTCAGCCCGATCCCGTTCGAGGGCCCGGTAGGCGCAATACGTCTAGCGCTCGCTGATGGCGAGTGGATACCGTTCCCGACGTACGAGCAGGGTGAAGAATCCGTGTTCGAGATCGTTGTCGCTGGAAAGCGCAATGCAGAGGGAAATATCGACATTTCCATGGTCGAGGCTGGTGCCTCGGAGAACGGGTACCGCATGGTGCAGGACGGCCAGCAGGCCTCCGACGAAGCAACCGTTGCGGCGGGACTCGAACTTGCAAAAGAATACATAGCGATCCTCGTCGATCTCCAGCTCGAACTGCTCGAGAAGCACGGTGAGCCCGAACCCGTCGAGTGGATAGTCGTCAAGGACTACTCGGACGAGATCTACGAAAAGGTAGAGGCGTTCGCAAAGTCCAAGCTCGAAGATCTTGGCACGATCGTCAAGAAACACGAGCGTCAGAATGCCGAATCTGAGATCAAGGAAGAGACCATCGCGTCGCTTGGGCTTGACGATGGTGACGCGGACAGTCTCAAACAAGCAAAGGCCGCTTTCTCGAAGGTCCAAAGCAACGTCATGCGTTCACGGGTCGTAGCCGAGGGCGTTCGCGTCGATGGTCGTAGCCTGACCGAGATTCGTCCTCTGACAATCGAGGTCGGTTTGGTTCCTGGTGTTCATGGTTCTGGACTCTTCCAGCGCGGTGAGACCCAGGTTCTCAACATCACGACGCTTGGCATGTTGAAGATGGAGCAGATGCTCGACACGATTTCCCCTGAGGATTCGAAGCGGTACATGCACCACTACAACATGCCACCGTACGCCACTGGCGAGGCCGGCTTCATGCGTGGACCGAAACGCCGCGAGATCGGACATGGTGCACTCGCAGAAAAGGCGTTGCATCCAGTCATCCCACCGGCGGAGGACTTCCCGTATGCGTATCGCCTCGTTTCCGAGGTTCTGATGTCGAACGGTTCGTCGTCGATGGCGTCGGTCTGTGGATCGTCGCTGTCGCTCATGGACGCCGGCGTACCGATCGCAGCCCCTGTTGCGGGCATCGCGATGGGCCTCATCTACCAGGACGATAAGTTCGTGACTCTCACGGACATCCTCGGTGTTGAAGATCACCTTGGCGACATGGACTTCAAGGTTGCCGGTACGGCCGAAATGATCACGGCGCTCCAGCTCGACACGAAGATCGAAGGTCTTCCTGCCGATGTGCTGATCGCTGCGATGAACCAGGCGCTCGACGCCAGGTTGTTCATTCTCAACGCGATGTCTGAGGTTATTGCCGAGCCACGAAGTGAGCTCGCCGCGAAGGCTCCGAAGATCGAAGCGGTCATGGTCCCGAAGGACAAGATCGGTGAGGTCATCGGACCGAAGGGCAAGACGATTCGTGAACTCGAGGAGGAAACCGGCGCAGTCATCGAGATCGACGACGACGGAACGGTCCGCGTCGGGGCTCCTGATACTGCATCGATGAACCTTGCAAAGGATCGCATCCTTGCGATCGGCTTCCCACCAGAGGCGAAGATCGGTGAGGTCTATGACGGTGAGGTTGTGAACATCACCAAGTTCGGTGCGTTCGTGAACATCCTGCCTGGCCGCGATGGGCTGCTGCACATCTCAAAGATCGGTGGTGGCAAACGCATCGACAAAGTCGAGGACGTGCTCTCGCTCGGAGACAGCGTCAAGGTTGTCGTCCGTGAGATCGACGACCGCGGCAAGGTCAGTCTCGACATGGACGGTGCACCATCGGCTGACAGCGGCGGATCGGACGCTCCTCGTGAGGA
>BTQP01000067.1:0-9725 GCA_036985935.1 Acidimicrobiia bacterium
GGGTGGACCGTCCGGGACGAGAGCTCCACCAACCGGGTGACGTTCCCGAACGGAACGCTGCTCGCGCCCGGCGACACCATCACCCTGGTCACTGGATGTGACGGCGGACCCGCCGATAGCATCCGCTGGTGCTCCGATACCCCCGTGTGGTCCAATGGCGGCGACACGGTGATCGTGTCCGACACACACGGAAATGCCGTCATCTGGTTCACCTACTCCGGGAACGGATAGCGGTCTGCGAAGTAGGTTCTACGTCACCCGTCTCGCCACGGTCTTCATTTCCATGAAGAGTCGCAGATAGTCCGGACCGCCGGCCTTTGCGTTGCTCCCCGACATCTTGAAACCGCCGAACGGTTGGATCCCGACCAGGGCGCCGGTGATCTTTCGGTTGAGGTACAGGTTCCCGACGTGGAACTCGCGTTTTGCGCGATCGAGGCGCTGCTCATCGTTCGAATAGACGCCGCCCGTTAGAGCGAACTCCGTTCCGTTGGCGACGTTGATCGCTTCGTCGAAGTCGTCAACGGTGATAACGGACAGCACCGGTCCGAAGATCTCGTGTTGTGCAAGACGGTCGTCCGGTGACACGCCATCGAAGATCGTGGGCTGGATGTAGTACCCACCGTCCAGATCAACGGGACGCCCACCCATCACGAGCTTGGCGTCGTGGATACCGGCGGCTATTTCATCGAGGATCGCGCTTTGTTGGGCCGAGGAGATCACAGGCCCCATCGCGTGATTCTCCCGTGGCGGCCCAACGCTCAGAAGTGATGCGATATCAACGACCTTGTCGACCAGGGCGTCATGGACCGAGTCGAAAACGATCAGGCGCGAACAGGCCGAGCACTTTTGGCCCTGGAACCCGAAAGCCGAACGGACCGCGTCCGCCGCGGCCGCATCGAGGTCGCAGGTGTCGTCGACAATGAGCGCGTCCTTGCCACCCATCTCCATGTAGGAGCGTTTCAGCCAGCGTTGTCCCTCCTGCACCTTCGAGGAACGCTCCGCGATACGAAGTCCGACTTCCTTCGAGCCCGTGAAATTGACGAACCGGGTTCGGGGGTGGTCTACAAGCAGATCACCTATCTCATTTCCCGAGCCAGGCAGATAGTTGACGACGCCGTCCGGAATCCCCGCCTCTTCAAGGACTTTCATAAAACCCCATCCGACAAGTGGGGTGTTGGAAGCGGGTTTGATCACAACGGTGTTTCCTGCCGCGACAGGTCCGATCGCCATACCGACCAGGATCGCAAGTGGGAAGTTCCACGGAGGTATCACAACTCCTGCACCGATCGGCTGAAGCCATGACTCGTTCACTTCGTTGGGATACGAATGAACCTCGACTGGTTCGCCCAGACGCAGGGCCTGATGTGCGTAATACCGGCAGAAATCGATTGCCTCGGCGACGTCGGCTTCGGCCTCGGCCCAATTCTTTCCCGCTTCAAAAGTCTGCCATGCTGCGAACTCGAAGGTGCGTTCGGCAATGAGATCCCCCACACGGTGGATTGCGCCCGCCCGCTCCTCTGGAGTCCGGCGGGACCACGAGCCGAACGCTTTCCACGCCGCATCGAGCGCCTTGTCGACGTGTTCCCCCGACGCCATCGCGGTCGTCCCGACGATCTGATCTGGTTCCGCGGGGTTTATCGACTCCATGGAGTGTGACGTGTCCGTGTGCTCGCCACCGATTACGAGCAGCGCCCGCTCGCCCAGCCGGCGTTCCACGCCTTCGAGTGCGACGCGGTACTTTCGAGAGATCACCGCGTCCGAAAAGTCGGAATAGGGCTCGCTGCGATAGGGGCTCAACATTCTGTCTCCTCCGTCATATCCGATTCTATCCGTCCTGTCTGCGCACAATCCTCGCATGCGATCCGACGATATGAATCAGTGAAGTAGCCGATGGATCCGCCGATAACAACAATGTGGAACAACGCGTACTCGTCATCGAGGACTCTGCCTCGGTTAGAAGGCTGATCGAGGTGTGTCTCCGCGTGCTCGGTGTCGACGTCAGGTCGGCGAACGATGGCACATCGGGCCTCGAAGCGATCCAGCAAGAACGACCCGACGCCGTCGTTCTTGACATCGGTCTGCCAGGGCTCGACGGATGGGAAGTTCTCCGGCGACTGAGAGACGACCCGGACACGGCCGACCTCAAGGTGCTCGTCCTAACAGCCCATGCTCAACCTGAGATGGCGGACAGGGCCGCACAGGGTGGAGCGGACTCATTCATGACGAAACCGTTTCGTCCCCTGGATCTTCGAGTTCAGGTCGAAAAGCTTCTCGCTCACTCCTAGCGCAGGCTGATCGCACCGTCCGGTCTGCCCGCAGCCTTCGTAGGCTTGTCGTATGCCAACGGCACTACTCATAGCGAACCCCTCTGCGTCCCAGTTCACAGGTGGTTTGTATCGTGAGGTCGTATCCGCATTGAAACCCGGCTTCGAGCTCTCGACGGAGTGGCCGATATCAGCGCTTGAGACCGGTGTCGCCACGCATGCGGCGGTCAAAGCGGGAATCGACGTGGTGTTCGCCATGGGTGGAGACGGTGTTGCGCACCATGTGGCGAATTCGCTTGTCGGATCTGAGACAGCTCTCGGCCTGATACCGGCTGGCACTACGAATGTCCTCTCGAGGATTCTGGGCATCCACCAAAAGCCCATCGTCGCGGCTCGGTCCGCTCCCGACTTCTCTCCGGTTCCCACCGACATGGTGCGGGTCGAGTCCACGACCGAATTCGGTGTGAGCGAGCGATACGCAACGTTTTCGCTGGGTGTCGGATTCGACGCTGATGTCGTCGAGGCCGCCGAGACCCGCCCCTTTGCAAAATCACGGTTCGGTGGCGTGCACTACGCGACCACCGCAGTAGGAAGGTTGCTGACGAGCTGGCGCACGCAGTATCCGAACCTGCGAGTCGAATGTGACGGGGACCGCTTCGACGCTGTGGTAGCTCTCACCCAGGTACACAACCCGTACACCTATTTCGGACGGATGCCACTCCACCTCACCGATGATCCGCCAGACGGAATAGCGACGCTCGCCGCGAACGACCTCGGCATCTTCAAAGCTGCAGAGATCTTCGGAAGAGCCGTATTGCGCCGCCGACACCGAGAGGGGACGGGCACAAGATTGTGGACCGAGTACGACGAACTCGTCATCGACGCAGAACCCAAAACACCCTTCCAGGCAGACGGAGAGCTACTCGGTTATGCATCTCGACTGGTGATCCGTCCTGTCAAGAACGCGATCAACGTCCTGCGGCCACAGACGCCCTAGTGGTGTGTCGCTGAACCTGGATCGTCGCCACGTTGGTCGAGGATGACGTTCATGTACGCATAGGGGATCTCGATGTGTTCGTCGTCGAGTCGACGCTTGAGGCGTCGTAGAAACTCGCGTTTGACCGCCCAGCGCTGTTCGGTTGTTGTGGTCATGAGCAGTCTGACAACCACTGCCGAGTCTCCAAGTTCGTTGACCCCGAGCATCTCGGGTTCACCGAGGAAGGATTCCACCCAATCGGGGTCGGCGAACATCAGCATCGCCTCATCCAGGATCACCGCCATGGCTCGGTCCACGTCCTCGTCGTACCCAATCGGGATGTCCGCGACATACCGAGCAAAGTCGGCCGTCTTGTTGGACGCAACTTTGATCTGTCCGTTGGGAACGTGGTGGGCGTACCCCGACAGGTCTCGGAGAACCGTGGTCCGGAGCTTGATCGATTCGACGGTTCCGCTGACACCAGCAATGGAGACCACGTCTCCGATCGCATATTGATCCTCGAGCAGAATGAGAAAACCAGCGATGACGTCCCTCACAGCGTCCTGCGCGCCGAACCCGACCGCGAGTCCGATCGTGGCGCCAATCGCAACGAATGGCGCCATGGGGATTCCCCATATTCCCATGATCGTCACGATCACGATCGCCCAGACGACGAGAGACAGGACAAGTCTCGCAACGTCCGCAAGCGTGGCAAGGCGCTGGCCGCGCTCTCTGTTGTGGTGCTCCTGCGAGGACATCAGTTGTTTCTCGATCCTCCTGTTCCACCGATCCACGGATCTGCGCACGAGCGCAATGAGGATGAACGCGATGATGATCGATGCGATTGTCGCGGAGATCTCGAATCCCCAATTGTCCCAAATGCTGCTCAATGCGTCGCCCATGCGTATCAGCCCCTCGATTCGATCGAGACGTAAAAGTCGTATGCCTCTACGCCCAAAGATATGAACGTCGCAGCCGCAAGCGCTGCGTCCGTGGCGTCGGCCCCAGAGCGGTCGTCGATCTGCGCGTCACACCGTGACCAGGACTCGTTTGCAACACTCCGCAGGTCGACAACAAGCTTCGACAACGCTGTACGTTTCGTTTGCAGTCTGTGTTCGATCGCTGCGCGGAGATCTTCGGTGTCCACGTCGTCCCTGGCCACCGTAAGAACCACGGCAGGGTTCGCAATCCCATCGGCAATGAGGCGCCGTTGCAGGTCATCGGCCGCGTCCGATGCTCCCTCTGTCAGCCTGTCAGCCTGGTTCAGGGCGAAAACAAATTGCTCGCCATATGCGCTGAGCGAAACGAGGAAGTCGTCGTGGACCACAGGATCCGCGTACTTCTCAGGGTCCAACACCCACACGACGGCATCGACTACGGGCAGCACCTTCTCGACGATGTGGCGATGGGCGTGTTCGATGCTATCGAAGTCCGGGAGATCGACATAGACGATCCGATCTTTCGACTCCGTGGTAACCACGGAGCCAATGTCCAGGTCGTCGATGAGCCTGCTAAGGGGGATGTCCCCTTTGGGAACCGCGGCCACCGCGATCTTGGTCGTTGGCCTCACGATGCCCACATTCACGACATCTGCACCGACGAGGGCGTTCAGCAAGGACGACTTCCCTGAACCCGTTCCCCCTGCGAGTGCGATTACCAGGCCCTCACCGAGATAACCGGCCCGCATGCGGACCCTCCGACACACCTCAGCGACCGAGGCGCGGTCCGGTTCGCTGAGTATCCCTTGTGATCTGACAACTGCTACGTCCGCAAGATCCAGCAGTTCGGTGAGTTCAGCCATTGCCGGCCTCCGCGCCTGGAGCCGACCCGGCGAGCGCCAACAGGATCCCCGGCTGATAGGCCCCGAGTGTGTCGAGTGTCTCCGACCATCGCCGGCGTCGCTCTTCCACTGACCCGGCGAGCAGTATCTCGAGCTCGTCATGTGCGACGGCGGCGACATCGTCTCGACGTCTGCCCAGGATCTTATTAAATCTCCGAGGAGCGACCACGTTCGAATTGATAGCGATCTTCCACGAGTAGTTGTCGATGAGGTGTTCTGCTGGGCCACGGCGCCACCGAATGGAGGCTTCGTCAACGAACAGCTCACGGCAACGCTCTCTCCACAAGTCGAGGTCAACGTCGAGGACTTTCTCGCCCCAGAGCCCCATATCAGCGAGCAGCCGATCGCCGAGCGCACTGCGAGCGCGAGACACGATCCGATCGTCGCTATCACGGATCTCCTTTGCTACCGCCTCGACCATTGATTGTTTGGTGGCAAGCCAACTCTCACTCACGCTGAGCACAGCGGGTGGTACGGCAAACGGTTCCTCCTGCCTCACGGCGAGCGACACGTCCTGGACGTCGGTCGCCATTTTCGCGGTGGCACGAGCGAGGTAGGTGGCGGCCGAGCGGGCTGCCGCGAGTGTGATCGCTCGCATGGGCGTGTTGTCCTGTGACGTACGAGCCGAAAGCAGATCCTCGAGATCGCTGATCTCGGCCTGACCGTCATGTATGACGACGGGTTCGCATCCAAATATCCCTGTTACCGATTCGTGGAGCAATTCCAACATCGATGGATCCGGATCCGCCCGGTTGAGCACGAGCAAGGCCTTGTCGCTCACTTCTGCCCAGAGTTCAGCGACGGACGCGTCAGCGTATCTCGAGGGAGATACGACAACCACCGCTGCATCCGCACGCGCGACAACCGACCTCACCACATCTGGTTGGTGCTCCCATGCAGGTGTGTCGATCAATACGATGCCATCGGGGCCTGCTGGCGCTATCTGAACCTCGACCTCTACCTCGGTGACAACAACATCCTGCGTGCTGGCGGCCACGAGACCGGTCGTGGTGGGCCGTATGGGCCCAACCGGAGATACCGCCGCTTTCACGAGACGGTTGAAAAGCCATGACCTGCCGGCACCCGAGGGACCGACGAGGGCTACCACAGCCACATCCTCGGTCAACCTCTTGTGTACATCCAGGGAAAACAGCGCGTCAGCACGCACTGCCTCGTCATCAGTACTCAGGAGCAGACCAGGTACTCGAATCAATGCTTCTCGAAGTTCGCTCTCGCCGTCCACTATCCGAATGTAGTGCGGTTCGGCAAGGATGGAGCGCGAACCTATTCGATGCCCTCGAAGAGATGCGTCTCGTTCGGATCCCAGGGCTGCTCGGTAGAAAGTACCTCGAAGTCTTCCCACGGATACACAGACTCGACGAGATGCGTCGGAACAGCGAACCAGAACCCGTCGGGGTCGACCTGCGTGCGGTGTGCTCGGAGGGCGTCCCTGCCCTGTTGAACAAAGCCGGTTGTGTCGAACTGCATGATGCGCCTTTCCGGTTGCGGCAGCTGTTCGAGACGGTCGATCCAACTCGCATATGGCGATTCGCCTGTCAGTTCCACCATTGCGTCATGCAACGCCCTGAGCCTTGCTCCTGTGAACAGCGGCGCATACAGCTTCTTCACCTGCCATGGCTCGCCCGCGGTCGGGAATCGAGTCGGATCTGCAGCAGCATCGACGAGACGCATCGACAGCTCGTGCACGCGCAGATGGTCTGGATGCGGATAGAACTCGTGGGCGTCGTATCCAAGGACGACGTCGGGTTGCTCATGACGCACGATTTCGACAACACGCTCGAGGATCGCGTCAAGGGGCTGGTTGCAGAAAGCGTCATCGTGGGCGTTGTCCGCAGAGTCAGGCATGCCGGAATCTCTATACCCGAGCATGACGACTTCGTCGTAACCGATGATGCTGGCGGCCTCGGCGAGTTCCTGTTTGCGAACCTTCGCGAGGCTCTCGACGACGTCCGGGCGATCCATGGCTGAGTTGAGGATCTCACCGGCCTCGCCGCCGGTCGCGGTGACCAGAACCGCTCGTACCCCTTCTGAAACGAGCCTGGCAACAGTTCCGGCGCCCTTTGAGGACTCGTCATCTGGATGGGCGTGCAGCGACAGGATGGTTCGTGACATCTGGGCGAGTATGGCGGGAGTTGCGAACTAACAGGAGCGCTCATCAACGCATACGGAGCCCGCTACGCGAGGATTTGCATCGCTGTCGACCCTTCGACGCAATCATCGAGCAACGGACACCATCGACAATGCGGGCCTGCCGTCCGTTGCAAGTCGACTCCGGTTTCGATCGCGGCTCGTAACTCGGCGATCATGGACACCACATCATCTCGGACCCGGTCGACCTCCGTATCTGTCGGTGTTCTCACGACCTTCTCCCCGGTCCGGATCGATAACGCCTCGAGCAAAGCGGGTTGTGAGCCATGAACCTCGGCCCATGCCATTGCATAGAAGTCGAGCTGTGGACCAGCCCCGCTCAGATCCACACCGGTCTTCCAATCCACGATTCGGACACCTGCGTTGGGATCCTCCTGAAACACAGCATCAACGCGCCCCCGCAGTCGCACACCCGGCGCTGGCATGACCTCCAAAGGTGCTTCGGCCTCCACGAACCCGTCAAGCGGGATCGCATCGAACTGTTCGTACAGATCGGCGATCTCGGCGACCACGGCCCGAAATTCTGATGGTTTCATGTGGAGTGAGGCCATCGCCTCCCCGAGATTGGATCCTGCTTCGCGACGACAAACCAATTCGAACTCGTCGGTCTCGATCGGACCTGACTGGAGATGTCGTGCGAAAATGCGGTGAGCAAGACTGCCCTTGAACGATGCCCGGGTCGTCGGGGGATACAACCCTTGCAGCCGGCCGAGTGCTTGCTGGGGACACTGGCGATAGGTCGTGTACAGCGTTGCTGAAACCGTGAGGGGCTCACCAGGAGCGAGATCATCGAACGATGCCATAGCGCATCGTATCGCACACGCTGCGCGCGAAATGGCACTGCTATTCGAAGGCCGCTCATATACTCTCGTGCACCTCGAGAACGACCAACCTGGAGCTGGGAATTGGCCACCCCGAAATCACGACTATTTCTCCTCATCGCGATACCAGCGCTGATTCTTCTGCTGCCTTTGAGTGTCTATTTCATCGATAGCGCAGCTGCGTCAGACAAGGTCGCTCGCAACGTGTCGATCGCAGGAGTCGACGTCGCCCGCTACACGGAGGCGGAAGCGATTGCGGCAATCGAGGGGTACACCACAGAGATCGTCAACAACACGGTGACAGTCGAAGTCAACGGTCAGACCTTCGCACTCGACCCGGCCGAAGTCGCACTCACTTTCGACACATCGGGAGCGGTCGACGATGCCATGTCCCAGTACAAGGCAGGAATCGGTGAATGGATCACATCCTTCTCCGACGTGATCGATGTACCGGTCAACTCGACCATCGACCAGCAACTGTTGAACGACAAATTCCTGGAGTGGGAGATCGCGGCGATTCCCAACCCTGCTTTCGAGGGTTCGATCGAGATTCGAAACCAGAAGGCCGTTGTCGCCGAGCCAAAGTCCGGTGAGGCGCTCGATCGAACGGTTGCCGTCCCGCTCGTCGAGGCTGCCCTACGAACGGGATCGAGCGAGATTGTGGTTCTTCCAACGGTCATCGCAACACCCACGCACACGATCGAGGGCCTTGCATCCGCTGCCTCGACTGCTGAGGAAATAATCTCGCGTGGCGTCACTCTGTCCAACCCGGAATACGGGTTCAACCTCACCGTGAACCCGTTCAGCCTCGCCCTTGGCCTTCGAGTCGAAGTTGCCACCGACGGCACAGACGGGGTCGACTTTTCCATCAACCGTGCCTCAATGGATCCCGTCATCGAGAACGCACGGCCGGGTCTCGAGATACCTCCGACGGACGCATGGTGGGACACCGTCATCGTCGACGACACAGCCGACTGGGATGAAAACTATCCGATCCCGGCCGATGAACAAGAACGGGTGCCCGGTTCTGACGGTCTTCCCGAGGACGACACGATACGTCTCGTGCCGTCGCTGCTCGGTACAACGGTCGATGCTGCCAAGGTCTTCGCCGAGATAGAAAAGGCGGCTCTCGTCGGAGACGGAACCGGCCCTCTCCCGCTCGATCTCAATTCGGAACCGGAATTCACGACCGCCGACGCAGAAGAGTTCGGAGAGCTCTACGAGGTGGCGGAGTTCACGACACGCATGCCAGGTGTCAACAGGGCTTTCAACATCGCGTTGATGGCTGATCTGATCGATGGAACGGTGGTGTGGCCAGGCGACACCTTCTCGGTGAACGAGTTCATCGGCCCGAGGACGATAGAAAAAGGATTCAAGTACGACTGCGCAATCGTGAGCGGCGAGCTTTCGTGCGAACAGGACACCGTGAACGTCGGTGGTGGCGTCAGCCAGTTCGGTACCACGATATTCAACGCCATCTATTTCGGCTGTTACGAAGACGTCGTGCATCAGCCTCACAGCATCTATTTCTCGAAGTATCCCGAGGGCCGCGAGGCGACCTTGAGCTACCCGACCCCCGATGTGGCATTCAAGAACGACTCAAACGCTCCGGTGATCATCAGAACCTCGAGCACCGACCACTCGGTGACCGTGAC
>BTQP01000068.1:0-9667 GCA_036985935.1 Acidimicrobiia bacterium
GCTGGCAAGGCGCCGTCCCTCGCGCAGCTCAGGCAGGCAAGATCCCGGAGGCACTCCGAGCTGCAAGCAAGCTGAAGGAACTCTTCGAGGGCCGTTTCTATATCGAGCTGACACATCATGGGATGCCGGGTGACGACGCCCGAAACGATGTTCTCGCTGATATCGCCATGCGGTTGAACATCGAGACCGTTGCTACGAACAATGTCCACTACACCTACCGCCACGATGCCGATCTGTCCGAGGTGCTCGCAGCCATCGGTGGTCGCAGATCTCTCGAAGCGGCAGATGCGTTTCGCCCTGCAACAGATCTGCGGCACATGCGCACACCTGATGAGATGGATGTCAGGTTCTCGCGTTATCCGGGGGCGGTCGAACGGGCAGCTGATCTTGGCAGCTCACTTGCGTTCGACCTCGACCTGCTAACACCCGAACTTCCCGACTACCCCATGCCGGGGTCCTTTACAACCGAAGACGAATACCTCGCGCATCTCGTATATGAAGGCGCTCGCACCGTGTATCCGGGTTCCGACGATGGCCTGGATCAACGTGCAAGACGTCGTATCGAACACGAACTCGGTGTGATCGCCGAACTCGGTTTCGCCGGGTACTTCCTCGTTGCGTGGGACATCGTGAACTTTGCACGGTCACGTGACATCTACTGCCAGATCCGTGGGTCGGGGGCGGATTCTGCCGTGTGCCGATGTATCAACCTCACGAGAGTCGATCCGATCCGGCTCGGTCTGCCATTCGAGCGTTTCCTGTCTCACGAACGCGGGAGACCGCCGGACATCGATATCGACTTCGAAGCTGAGCGCAGAGAGGAAGTCATCCAGTACTGCTATCGGCGATATGGCAGAGAGCGCTCAGCGATGGTTGCGAATGTGATCACCTATCGCGCACGATCTGTGCTTCAGGACGTTGGCAAGTCGTTCGGCCTCACACAGGCCCAGGTGAACGGCCTCACCAAGTATCTCGACACAAGAAGCCCGAAGGATCTACAGGACGTTGTTGATCTACCAACGGGTATGACGGCTGACCACATCTATGACGTGTGCCACCGACTCGACGGATTCCCTCGCCATCTCGGTATCCACTCGGGGGGTCTCGTGGTTGCACGTACCCCGCTGTGGAAGACGGTACCCATGGAGTGGGGGAGGATGGCTGATCGCTCGGTACTCCAATGGGACAAGAACGACACCGCGGCGATGGGGCTCGTCAAGTTCGACCTGCTCGCACTCGGCGCGCTGAACGGTCTCCACCTCTCCGTCGATGCGATCGCTGAGGCTCACGGCATCGACATCGACCTTGCCACCATTGCCCAGGAACCGGTGATCTACGAGATGCTCACCAGGGCCGACACCGTTGGTGTGTTCCAGGTCGAGTCGCGCGCACAGATGGCAACGCTTCCGCGTATGAAACCAAGGACTTTCTACGATCTTGCCATCGAGGTCGCCCTCATTCGCCCCGGTCCGATCCAGGGTCAGTCAGTGCACCCGTATCTGCGCAGACGAAGCGGTGAGGAGCCTGTGCGCTATATCCACCCCGCGGCAGAGCCCATCTTGAGCAAGACGCTTGGCATCCCGATCTTCCAGGAACAGCTCATGGAGATAGCCCGGGTGTGTGCCGGTTTCACACCGGGTCAGTCCGACCGTCTTCGCCAGGCAATGACGCACAAACGATCGGGTGACGAGATGGCGAAGTTGCGTGACGAGGTCTTCGATGGCATGGCATCGAAAGGGATCACAGGGCCAGCCGCCGATGAATTGTGGGAGAAACTTCAGGGCTTCGCTTCATTCGGTTTCCCCGAGTCGCATTCGGTTTCGTTCGCCTACATCGTGTACGCGGCCTCGTGGCTGAAGTATCACTGGCCCGCAGAGTTCTTCCTTGGGCTCTTGAATGCACAACCGATGGGGTTCTATTCACCGAACTCCCTCGTTGCCGACGCTGTGCACCATGGTGTTGTCGTGCTCAACCCCGACATAAACGAATCGGTGTACGACTGCACCGTTGAACCGGTCCAGACCGATGAGCACGATCTTGCCGAGTACCTCGGTATGGCGTGGAGGAGGGGCATGGGTGCCGCAGATGACCCCGTCCGTCAGGCTGTCGGACTGCGTATCGGGCTTCGATACGTTCGGAACCTCGGCGATTCTGACATAACGCGAATCGAGGCTGCGCGTCTGACAGGTGGCCGATTTGCTTCCGCCGATGATTTCGCTCAACGCACTGGCCTGTCCGTTGCCGCACATGAGGGACTTGCCGCGGCAGGTGCGTTTGGCTCGATCGGACTTGCAAAGCGTGAGGGTATGTGGGCAGCTGGATCTCTTGGCGGACTCGGCCCTGATCGTCTCCCGCTCGAGGATGCAACGGCGACCCCCGCACTCGAGCCGATGAAGGAACCGGACGAGATGCAGGCAGAGCTGTGGTCGACGGGTATCTCGCTCATCCACCCTGTGTCGTTGATCCGGGACCGGTTGATCGACGAAGGTGTCCTCACAACGGCTGCTGCCTTGCGGCTCCGGAAGAACAACACCAGGGTCAAGGTCGCTGGTGTTGTCACCCACCGGCAACGACCTGAGACAGCGAACGGTGTGAGGTTCTTCAATCTCGAGGACGAAACGGGCATGTTGAACGTCGTCCTGATGCCCTCGACCTGGGATGCGAACTACGAGGTTGCGCGAAAGGCGGTTGGCATGGTGATCACCGGGACACTCGAGTATCGCAACGGTGTCACGAATCTGGTGGCCCAGCGTCTCGAAGCTTGGCCCGTCGTCGAATTGGCCTCGAGGGACTTTCGCTGAGCGCGCACTAGTCATTCCAGTGTCTTCCATGGGTCGAGCGACCTTGTTTGTCCCGGGCGCTTCAGATGTCCGAAATATCGGTCGATATACGGGGGTAGCACGGGAGAGCAACTATCAGCCAGGTATTTACAGGTTCGGTGCTCCTGCCAGGGGAAAGTGGTCCTGGTCTGGATGCATCCTTCGAACTCGGACCAGACTTCGTTCGTCTTTTCACCGGATCAGGTGACCTCGGGACGTGGAGTGACCGCGAATACCATGTAGACCCCGTCGGCAAGGGCACCTTCGAGGTAAAGCTCGGCAGTGAGCATGTTCTCTTCACCCCCTCATCGCCGTCCGCATTCGCAGAAGCGGTCACAGTGCCGCTCCAGCCCGAGCCACAACAGAAAAAGACTCAGTCGGATCGACCGAAATATGACTTCGACGCTGCGATCGACGATGTGGTCGCTCAAGTTTCGTCGTCGAGCGGTGCCCTCGATGAGGACGACATTCTCTCCAAACCACTGCTCTTTGGCATCGTGGGAACTGCGGCTGTTCTCATGACGGGTCTTGTCGGGATGTCGCTGATTCTCTAGACCGCGCCGTCGTCATCTGCTTCGAGTTTGAGTGACGCCGAGTTGATGCAATACCGCAACCCCGTTGGACCAGGACCATCCGGGAATACGTGACCCAGGTGGGCTCCGCAGTTTCCGCACTGTCCCTCAGTACGCACCATCCCGAAGGACGTGTCCGAGTGCTCCGAGATGTTGGCTGCATCGAGAGGTGCAGTGAAGCTTGGCCATCCTGAGCCCGAGTCGAACTTCGTGTCCGAGGAGAACAGAGGCTCGCCACACACGACGCACGCGTAGGTACCCGATCGTTTCTCATCCCAGTACTCACCCGAGAACGCCCGTTCAGTGCCGGACTCCTGTGTGACATGGAACTGCTCAGACGTGAGCCGCGAACGAACATCCTCAGTGGTGTTGTTTTCATCCATAGCCAAAGGGTACCTGGACAAGAGATGACGGATGACGGATAGCGGACCGCTTCGCTTGCGGATAACCCGCATGTTCATCCGTCATCGGGCCTCCGCCACGGCGCTTGCGACAGTCTCCATGGCTACCGCGGTGTCCTCTTTTGATACGTCGAGGTGGAAGACGACTCGAATTCGGCCATCGTCGACGAGCATGGCCACGCCGTTTTCGAGGCACCTATCGACGACGAATGCGGGATCCGACACCGTGAAGTAGACCATGTTCGTCTGAACGGTTTCGAGGTCGACGGCGATGCCTTCTCTGTCGGCCAGGTACCCGGCGAACGTTCGGGCGTTGGCGTGGTCCTCCGCTACCCGTTCCTGGTTGTTCTCGAGGGCGTAGAGAGCGCCCGCTGCGATGATGCCTGCCTGTCGGAAGCCACCGCCGAAGAGCTGTTTGAACCGGCGCGCCACCGAAATGAGGGCGTGGTCGCCCGCGAGCGCTGAACCGACGGGGGCACCGAGGCCCTTCGAGAAACACACGCTGACCGTGTCGAACTGTGCCGCATATCGATCGAGGGGAATCCCCGTTGCCGCCGACGCATTCCAGATCCGTGCACCATCGAGATGCGTTGCCATGGACAGCTCACGTGCTGCCACGACCACTTCATCCATCGTCTCTAGCGGCCAGATCGTGCCTCCAGCTGCGTTGTGCGTGTTTTCGAGAGCGACAAGGGTGTGTGGTTCGTACAGGTGCGAGGGGAGTGAGGGGTGTGGAGTAGGAACCCGGGATCGCAGGTCGTCGGCGCTGAAGACGCCGAGGTTGCCCTGGATTCGTTTCAGGGTCACGCCGGAATGATGTGCAGCGCCGCCCATCTCGTGGGTCCCGATGTGCCCTGACTCCTCGAGTACGACGGAGTCACCCGGCTGTGTATGCAGACGTACTGCGATCATGTTGGACATCGTGCCCGTCGGGACGTACATCGCTTCTTGTTTGCCGAGCAGCGCGGCAACGCGTTCCTCTAACGCGTTGACCGATGGGTCGTCTCCGTACAGATCGTCTCCCACCGGTGCCTTGGCGATCGCCTCCCTCATCGCTGGTGAAGGTCTCGTTACGGTGTCGCTACGTAAATCGATCATGGCGTCCTTGTTTTCCGTGTGTTGAAATGATTCCAGCAGGGTTGCGGTGTCTGTGTTACGACGACATGAAGGGTCGCGGCTGGAGCAGGGTCACGAGCGTACCCGATGATGACGCTACAGACGTCCAACGGTCGGACAGCATCTCGATGTCGGCGACCGATGCGGTGCGCATAGCGCAGCGCGCTCCGGTGAGGTGCTGCACCAGCATCGACCACGTCGGCTGGTGTCCGACAACCATCAGCCGTTCATGCTCTTCGCCGAAGCGGCTCACAACGTCGAGAGTGTCTTGAACCGATGCGCCGTAGAGCTCATCGGCCAGGACCAATCGGCTGCTCCATCCGCCGGACAAACGGGCGAGTTCCGCCGTCGCCCTGGCGCGTTGAGCGGTGGATGAGACCACGAGGTCGGGAGCGAGACCCAGATCTCGGATGACCTCCCCCATTCGTTCGGCCGAGGCGACCCCGCGTTTCGTAAGCGGTCTTGCATGGTCGTCGGGAGCGTCGGCCTCCCAATCGGACTTTCCGTGACGCATGACCATGAGGTTGAGCATGACCTCAAGCGTACCCGTTGTAGCATCAGCGTTTCTCGAGACCCTGGCCAACACAATGAAAGACAGATATACACACGGGCATCACGCCTCCGTCGTCGCTCATCATGCGACAAGAACGGTCGAGAACAGCGCGGCGTTTCTGATTCCACATCTCGTTGCGGGTGCTCGCCTTCTCGACGTCGGTTGCGGGCCAGGCTCCGTAACACGGGGGTTCGTTTCTCTCGTCGAACCTGGTGATGTGGTAGGTGTCGATGTGTCGCCAGATGTGATCGAGATCGCCGCACGCGAGACGCAGGCGGCGGGGGTTGAGAACGTCGAATTCAGGGTTGGCGACGTGTACGCCCTGCCCTTCGAGGATGCGGAGTTCGATGTCGTGTATGCACACCAGGTGCTGCAACACCTGACCGAACCCGTAGTTGCACTCACAGAGATGCGAAGAGTCGTGCGTTCCGGCGGTGTCGTTGGTGTGAGAGATGCGGACTACGGCGCGTTCGTGTGGACTCCAGAGCATCCGGCGTTGACCCGCTGGCTTGAGATCTATCACCGTGTCACGGAACACAACGGAGCGCAGGCAGACGCTGGTCGGCACCTGGTTCGATGGTTCCACAAAGCAGGGTTCGATGAGACCGTGGTTTCCACATCCAACTGGCACTACGCCGATCCCGCAGCACGACGGTGGTGGGGAGAAGGCTGGGCGGTTCGGGCTCTCGAGTCCTCCTTTGCACATCAGGCGGTTGAATACGGCTACTGCACACGTGACGACCTGAAAGAGATCTCAGAGGCGTTTCGATGGTGGAGTGTTCAAGACGACGCGTTCTTTCTCGTTCCACACGTCGAGGTTGTTGCGTTCCGTTAGGGCACAGAACACGGCCCTACTTCCCGGCAGCGTCCAGCCTTTCCACTACGAAGTCGATGCAACGGGTGAGAGCGATGACATCGCCGGTCGGGATGTTCGGAAACGTCGCGACCCGTAGTTGGTTCCTGCCGAGCTTTCGATACCCCTCGGTGTCGAGAATCCCGTTGGCCCGCAATGTGGATGCGATCTCGTCCGCCGATAGCGAGTCGTCGATATCGATCGTGACGACCGTAGGCGATCGAAAACGAACTTCGTTCACGAAGGGACGTGCGAACTCGGAGCGCTCAGCCCACGAATACAGATGATCGGAGGATCGGCTGCTCCTCTCCAAGGCACCTGCAACACCGCCTGTGTCGTTGGTCGCGGCAATCTGTCGATCAAGCAGGTAGAGCGTGGAAAGCGATGGTGTGTTGTACGTCTGGTTCTTTCGGCTGTTCTCAAGCGCCGTGTGTAGAGACAGAGATGGAGGAATCCACCGACCAGACGCCGACAGGGATTCAATCCGCTCGACGGCTGCGGGGCTGAGGAGCGACACCCAGAGCCCTCCTTCGGATCCGAGGGCCTTTTGAGGCGAGAAGTAGTACGCATCGACCTGGTCGGTTTCGACGGGTATCGCACCGGCGGCGGAGGTGCCGTCGACCACGACGAGAGCGTTCCCCGTTCGACGAAAAGGCGCAAGGACACCTGTGGAGGTTTCGTTGTGGATGAATGAGGAGACATCGGCTTCGGGAATGTCCCGAGGTTCGGGCGCTGAGCCGTAGTCCGCCCTGATCACCACGGGGTCTTTCAGGTGTGGCGCCGAAGCCGCTACCGAGGCGAACTTTTCAGAGAACTCTCCGCATACGAAATGGGCGGACCGCTCACCGATGAGGCAGAACACCGCCGCGTCCCAGAACGCTGTTGCACCACCCACACCAAGGACGATCTCCCATCCATCGGGCAGCGAATACATGCTCGAGAGGCCACTTCGGATACGTCCGACCACATCCTGGACACCTGGCCGACGATGGCTCGTTCCAAGGTACGTAGAGCCGATGTCTGCGAGATCTGCGACGAACTCAGTGTTGATTCGGCTCGGCCCCGAGCCGAACCGGCCGTCGCCCGGGAGCATCTCCACAGGGATTGTGACAGCCGAGTACCCGGTCATGCCTATCGTCTGCCTGTCGAATTCATGTACACAGGGAGCGTAGTGCCGGTGACGAACCGCGGATCTATCTCGCAACGGGCGATCAACGTGCGTCCCTCGGCGACCCTTGCCATTTCGAGCAAGGCAAAGGCATTGAAGGCGCAGGGTGTGCCCGTTATCGGATTTGGCGCGGGGGAACCCGATTTTGCGACGCCTGACCGAATCGTTGCTGCGGCGATCGAAGCGGCTGCGGACCCGGTCATGCACAAGTACTCCCCACCAGCAGGTCTCCCGCAGCTCCGCGACGCGGTCGCGAAGAAGACGGAACGAGACTCCGGCTTCCGGGTCGATGCGGCCTCCGTCGTTATCACGAACGGTGGAAAGCAGGCCGTGTACCAGACGTGCCAGGTTCTGCTCGACCCCGGTGACGAGGTGCTGTTGCCCGCCCCGTACTGGGTCACGTATCCGAGTGCCATAGAGCTGGCAGGCGCGACGACGGTCCCGATTACAACGGACGAGGACTCGAATTTCACGGTCACCGTGGATGCGCTCGATGCCGCCACGACCGAACGCACCAAGATGCTGATCTTTGTCAGCCCATCGAACCCCACGGGTGCGGTATACACGTCGGACCAGATACGTGAGATTGGTGAGTGGGCCGTCGAGCGCGGAATCTGGGTGATGACCGACGAGATCTATGAGCACCTTGTGTATGGCGATGCTTCATTTCATTCGATGCCTGTGCTTGTGCCCGACCTTGCCGAGCGCTGTGTCGTGGTCAACGGGGTGGCCAAGACGTACGCGATGACAGGATGGCGGGTCGGCTGGATGATCGGACCCGACGCGGTTGCACAGGGTGCGACCAGGATCCAGTCTCACTTGACGTCGAATGTCAACAACACCGCGCAGATGGCGGCGCTCGAAGCAGTCACGGGGCCCCTCGATGCAGTCGAGGCCATGCGATCGGCGTTCGACCGCAGACGCAGGACGATGCATGAGCTCCTCAACCGGATTCCTGGAGTGGAGTGCGTCGAACCGCAGGGGGCGTTCTATGCCTTTCCCAACATGGGCGGGCTCCTTCACCGTCCTATTCGCGGGAGATCGGCCGAAACGACGCTGGAGCTCGCGGACATCATTCTCGATCTCGCCAACGTCGCGATCGTGCCTGGTGAGGCGTTCGGTGCCCCGGGATATGCGAGGCTGTCGTTTGCGCTCGGCGACGATGATCTCGTCGAGGGACTGACGCGCATAGGCGAGCTCGTCAACTCATCCTGAACGTCTCGAGCGCACTCAACAGTGTGCCGAAGGATCCGTCGTGGGGGTCGATGAGCTGCATATGGTCAACCCCTGGCAGTTGATGTTCCAAGACGACTTCTGGATGGGCTGACGCATAGCTGGTCGATTGGGCTGGCGGAACGTTCGAGTCGCCCGCACCGTGAATCATGTGAACGGTGGAGAGCGGTTTGCCGGTAAGCGCCGCATTGCTCCAATCACGTGCAGCCTCGTCGCGCTTCGCTCCAATCGCAACGGCCACCGGATCGTCCTCGGGTCGTGCATCGGACATGGCTTCGAGGTCAGTGATCGGTGCAAGTGCCACGACACCAAGAAGACCCGCATCGCCGTGGGCACGCTTGAGGGCGAGATATCCGCCGGCGGAGTGGCCGACGAGTGCGATACGGGAGGCGTCGAGACCGCGGCTGTGACCATTTGCGCGGATCCAATCTACAGCGGACTCGACGTCCGCGGTGGCGGCCGCCAACGATTCGGGCCCGCGGCTGTATTCCATGTTCGCGGTCGCCCAGCCCTGGCGAACAAGGGCTGTTGCCATCGGAGACATCAGGTCGCGTTTCCACTGGTTGCGCCAGAATCCGCCGTGTATGAGCAGGGCCACAGCTGCGTCCTCAGAATGTGACGGTGTGCGGATGTCCATGACGCGATCGGGGTCGTCGGGATCACCGTAGGCCCTCGAGTCAGGTGGCATCGCGATGTGTGCAGCGAGATGGTCGATGGCGTTGATATACCCGATGGTCCCTCTGCCTTGCACAATGGCTATGGCAGCCTCGCCCGTCACGCTGTGGTGTCTCCACGGTTCGCGTTCGTGGATGTTCGAGATGTGGATCTCGGCAACGGGAAGTCCGACGGCGATGAGCGCGTCGTAGATCGCATAGCTGTAGTGGCTGAGGGCTCCTGCGTTGAGAACGATTCCGTTGAATTTGCCGTCGGCGCCCTGGATGGCGTCGATGAT
>BTQP01000069.1:0-9662 GCA_036985935.1 Acidimicrobiia bacterium
CTGCTCGGCCTGACCCTGCTCGGCCTGACCCTGCTCGGTGAAAGGATTGCCCTCGCGTGCAGACGGCGTCCATGCAACAACGCCCTCATACTCAGCGTGTCCGGCAGAAGAGGTCGCTCTCATCCAGCCGTCACCGAGACGCAACTCGTCAAGGTCGATCAGGTTCGACGCTGGTTGGGGATGGTTCGGCGTGCCATCCGGCTCAACGAGCAAGTCGTCCTTCGTGTAGATCGCGTCGTTGCGATCCGTTACCGACATCTCAAAGAGATGAGTCATCGTGATCGCTTGAGTCGGGCACGCCTCAACACACATCGCACAGAAGATGCAGCGCAACATGTTGATCTCATACACGAAACCGAACCGCTCGCCCGGGCTTACCGGCTGGTCCGGCGGGTTGTCTGCCCCACGCACGTAAATGCAGTTGGCAGGGCATACACCGGCGCACAGTTCGCACCCGATGCATTTTTCCATGCCATCCGGATAGCGGTTCAATACGTGTCTGCCATGAAAACGGGGTGGTTTGACGCGTTTCTCAGCAGGGTATTTTCGCGTCACCCGCGGCCTGGTCACCTGACGCAACGTCACAGCGAACCCTCGGAAGGGACCAAGAAGATCAGCGAACAGGCTCATCGGGACATCCTCACGACCATGGCAATCCGAAATCTCGTAGTCCGATCGCAATGGCGACCACGATTATCCATGCCAGAGAAACAGGTATAAGCGTTTTCCATCCGAAACTCATGAGATGGTCGTATCGCATTCGGGGAAGTGATGCTCGCACCCAGATGAAGAACAGGACGATCGCCCATGTCTTGATGAGGAACCAACCGATCGGCCACACCCAGGCGATCCACGCTGGTCCGAACACCGGTCCAGCCCATCCGCCGAAGAACAGGGTCGCGGTCAGAGCCGAGATGTTGAAAACTGCAATGTATTCAGCGAGGAAGAACATCGAGAACTGGAATCCCGAATACTCGGTGTGGTAACCACCAACGATCTCTTGCTCCGCTTCGACAAGATCGAACGGAGCGCGGTTCGTTTCCGCAAATCCCGCTATGAGGAAGATCACAAGCGACGGCACGAGAACGACGTTCCACGCCGGTAGGAACCCGAAGAACGTCCCTTGCTGTTGCTCGACGATGGTGGTGATCGATGTCGAACCGGCGAACAGAACCACGGGTACGAGTGCCAGACCCATCGCAGCCTCATACGAGATCATCTGAGCCGACGCTCTGACCGAGCCGAGCAGTGGATATTTGGAACCTGACGCCCAGCCGGCGAACGTGATCGCGTACACCGCCAACGAGGACAGCGCGAGAAAGTAGAGCAGTCCGATGTTGAGGTCAACCCCGGCAAGTGCGTACTCGGTGCCGTTGATCACGACGGGAGCACCGATCGGAATCACGAGGAAGATGAGCAGAGCAGTCATCATCGCGATTATCGGAGCAGCCATGAAGAGACCGACCTGTGCGTTTGTGGGCAAGATGGATTCCTTGAGCAGGCTCTTGGCCCCATCTGCGAGCGTCTGGAGTATCCCCCACGGGCCGGCGCGATCCGGGCCAACACGATTCTGAAGGTCGGAAACGAACTTGCGCTCGACCCATACGAGCAATATCACGGTCACGAGGAGGAAGACGAGCACGAACACGGCGCGGATGACGGCTTCAATGAAGATACTCATTCGCCGACCGCCAGAGTGTCGACCGTGACATCTGCAGCGGCAACGAGGCCCTTCGTTTCACGCACATTGAACGGTACGACGACGGTTCCCTTTGCCACCGTGTCGTCCAGCGCAACGGGGAGCTGGTGCGAACCTGCAACAACAACTGTTTCGCCGGCTGTGATTGCCCGGCGAGAGGCGTCTGACGGATGCATTCGAACATACGCCTTCCTTGGCAGGTTCTTCAGAACCTCCGTGTTTCGTACCCAGACACCGTCGTCGTACAGGGAACCAGCGAAGTGCAGCGTGAACTCGCCCGTCACGACCGGCACCGGAATGTCTACCGGGATATACCCGAGTGGCTGGGTGGCATTGTCCAGTGGCACAACGACGCCGTTTGGATCGCCCTCAAACGTGAGAAAGTCGACCGTTACTCCCTCGTAGGTCGGTGCGATGTCAGCGATCTCCTTCGAGATCATCGAAAGGTTCGACGCACCGAGTTCGACGCCCATGTGGTGAGCAAGGTCATCAAGGACGCTGTACAGCGTCCGTGTTTGGCCGGTGGCCTGAACGGACGGGCGAATACGTTGGACGCGACCTTCGAGGTTCGTGACCGTTCCGTCGACCTCTCCCCACACTGCGGCCGGAAGAATGACATCTGCGTGCACGCTGGACTCCGTGATGAAGGCGTCCACTGCCACGACGAAATCAGCAGCCTCGAGTGCTGCGAGCGCAACCGCTGGATCGGGACAATCCGCCACGGGATCCGTCCCGACGAGGAGAAGAGCGGCCGTGTCACCATCGATCGTGTTCTGAAGAATCGACATCGTGTCCCTGCCGTGGTGGTCCGGCAAGGGCCCCCAGGCAGCTTCGAGCGCATCGGAACCGTGCCGCGAATCGATTGAGATTCGGCCAGGCAGGAGCGTCGGCGCAAGCCCCATGTCGAGAGCACCGAAAATGTTGGATCTTTCGAGAATCGGAAGGATCTTCGCATCAGGCAACGATCGTGCAAACGCTGCAAGGCATTCCGTCAGGTCCGGGTCCTCGGCGACCGAGGTTCGTCCGACGAGCGCGACAACCGGGCCGACGCCGAGTGCCTGTCGCACCGCGGCCATATCCCCGTCACCTGAGGAGAGCTTTCGCAATGCATCAGAACCTGTGCCGGCCCTGTACGACACCACGTGTGTTGCGATCGAGTCCAGACCGGTCGGTGCTGGATTGACGACAACGAGTGTTGCACCTTGCCTCACCGCCTTGCGAACTCGGAGGTACAGAACCGGCAGCGACTCCTTGAGGTCGGGTCCCCAAACAAAGATCGTGGAAGCGGAATCGAGATCATCGATGACGGCCCTGGGTATCACGGCGGCTGCGAGATGCGGGTTGATTCCGTCACCGATCTGAGAGTCGATGTGTGCGGAGCCGATCACGGTCCGCATGAACTTGCCGAGGACGAATGCCTCTTCGTTTGTGTTGTGCGCTCCGCCGATAGCAGCTACTTCTGATCCCATATAGCCACCCAACCGCGAGGCGATGAGCTGGAGCGCCTCGTTCCAGGTCGCCTCCTCGAAGCGGTCATCCTTGCGAATCATCGGAACTGAGACCCTGGTGTCGGCGTGGATGGCAGAAAAGGCGAAGCGGTCCTTGTCCGAGAGCCAACCCTCGTTGACGGCGTCGTTCTCGATCCCGTAGACACGAACGATCCTCCCGCGGGACGTCTGAACATCCACTGTCGAATGGACGGTGTCGACGAGAGATACCGACGTGGTGTGGCTCAGATCCCATGGGCGAGCCTTGAAGCGATAGTCAACAGACGTAAGCGCACCGACCGGACAGAGTTGCACGGTGTTCCCCGAAAAGTACGATGCAAATGGTTCATCAGGGAACGTTCGAATCTGGACGGAATTGCCTCGCTCGGAGAATACGAGCAGCGGATCCCCGGCGATATCGTCGGCAACCCTGACACACCGATCACACAGAACGCATCGTTCCCGATCAAGCAAAACGAGATCCGAAACTGGTAGGGGCTTGAGGTATGTTCGCTTTTCCTCGATGAAACGGCTCTCGCCTGGACCGAATGCGTAGGCCTGGTCCTGAAGTGGGCACTCGCCACCTTTGTCACACACGGGGCAGTCGAGCGGGTGGTTGATGAGAAGGAACTCAAGAACACCCTTCTGAGCCTTCGTAGCCACAGCGGACTCAGTTTCGACGACCATTCCGTCGCTCACAGGCATCGTGCACGACGGCACGAGTGATTTTCCCCGGGGCCCCTCAACTTCAACCAGGCACGCCCGGCACTTTCCAACGGGCACGAGTTTCTCATGGAAACAGAATCGTGGGATGTAGTCCCCAACATTCTCGGCGGCCGTAATCAACCATTCACCGGCAGGAACATCGTGTTCGACGCCGTTGATCGTGATCGTTACCTGCGTCGGGTCAGCCATGAGCCAGTTCCTTTGCTGCGATCATCGCTTCAACCTCCGGCATGAACCATCGGGTGATAGACGTCACGGGAGACACCGCGGATGGGCCGAGGGGACAGATCGTTGTCATCGCAGGCGGCCAGAGCAGCCCGGGAGAGATATTGTCAGAAATGTCAAGGAGAAGGTCGACGTCCTGTGGTCTTCCGTCCCCGTCGAGGATCCTCTTGAGCACATCCTCCAACCAGCGTGTTCCCTCACGACAAGGTGTGCACTGACCGCACGACTCGTGGGCAAAAAAGCGAACGATGCGGTGTGCGGCGGCGACCACGTTCGTTGTCTCGTCCATCACCACTACGGCGCCGGCGCCAAGCATTGAACCGCTCGCGGCAACATCGTCGATCGACACGATCGTGTCGAGATGTTCCTCGGGAACGAACCATGGGGAAGATGCTCCTCCGGGAATCCAGGCCTTGAGGGCACGACCTTCAGGGATCCCCCCTCCTAGATCGAATATCAGGTCCCGCCACGTCATCCCCATGATGATCTCGTGGTTACCGGGTCTTTTGATATGGCCCGAGATGCTGAGCATCTTCGTCCCGGCCGATCTCTCCGGCCCGATCGCGGCATAACTCGACCCTCCGTTGCTCACGATCCATGGGATGTTGGAGATCGATTCAACGTTGTTGACGATGGTCGGTTTTGCGTACAGCCCCTCGACGGCTGGAAATGGAGGCTTCAACCTCGGTTCGCCCCTGCGCCCCTCGAGGCTGTTGAGCAGCGCCGTCTCCTCACCGCAGATGTAGGCGCCGCCGCCGAGATGCACAGTTATATCCAGGGAGAAACCGCTGCCGAGAATGTTCTCGCCGAGGTAGCCGGCCTCGTATGCCTCGTCGATCGCTCGTTGGACTCTGCGAGCTGACCGAGCGTACTCACCGCGGATGTACACGAACGCGCGGTCAACCCCCAGTGCATAACTCGAGATCACCATGCCCTCGATGAGCTGATGTGGGTCTCGCTCCATGAGCTGACGGTCGTTGAACGTGCCGGGCTCGGACTCGTCACCGTTGACGACGAGATACCGCGGCTCGGCCGGCGCGAGGAAGCCCCACTTGACGCCCGTTGGGAAGCCGGCACCACCCCTGCCCCTCATGTTCGAAAGCTTGACTTCTGCCTTGATCTCATCCGGACTCATCTCGCCGAGAGCCTTGCGCAAGGCTTCGTATCCTCCGGTCTCGATGAAACGACCGATCGTGTGGCTGTCGGTCGGGTGCTCCGTCATTCGCGAGGTCAGAATGAGATCACTCATCGCCCCTCCGCCGTCGATCCGTAGGGCGCAAAAGCGGGAACCGGTGCAACAGCACCGTCTGGTTCTGGACCACCCCAATCAAAGGAACGCTGGCCGCCGAACAGCTGCTGCATTTCATCGGCAAGGACAACCTGTGGCCGGGTGTCTTTCAACCATTCGATGAGCTGCTGCGCCTTGGCGCCCGTGAGACCTTCGATGAGTTCGTAGTTCACCTGGACAGCGGGGGCCCCGCCGCATGCGCCGATGCATTCAACGTGTTCAACGGTGAATCGTCCGTCGGGGGATGTGGAGCCGTGACGGGCATCGCAGGCCTGCTCCACCGCATCGAGAACGTCATCGGCACCACGCAGGAAACACGAGATCGATGTGCATACAGACACGAGATAGTCACCCACCTCCTCACGCTTGAACATCGTGTAGAAAGAAGCAACCGATTCGACCTGTGCCGCGGTCAGCCCGATCAGGGCCGCGACTTCACGCATCGCGTCTTGCGATACATGGTCGTGCTCGAGGCTGGCGATATACAACAAAGGCATCATCGCCGATCGTCGGTCCGGGTAGGACTCGAGGAGGCGCTGAGCGCGTTCCTGGTTGCTGTGCGACCATTTCTTGATGGGAGAACTCATCGATCCACATCTCCCAATACGGGGTCCGTAGAGGAAAGAGCGGCGATCAGGTCGGCGATCAGCGAGTCAGACACCATGGCCGGAAGAGATTGCACGACCGCAAACGACGGGGCACGCCAATGCATCCGCCACGGTTTCGTCCCCCCCTTTGACACCAGATAACATCCGATCTCTCCTCGCGGTCCCTCAACGGACTGGTACGCCGTTCCGGGAGGGACTTCAATTCCTGACGTGAACAGCTTGAAGTGGTGGATCAGCGCTTCCATCGACTCATCGATCCGCTTTCGTGGGGGAGGCGTCACTTTCGGATCGGGATTGCGGTAGTCGCCCCCAGGTATCGTTTCGAGCACCTGCTGACAGATCTTCAGCGACTCGCGGATCTCCGCGATACGGATGTGATATCGATCGTTCACGTCCCCGTGAAGCCCTGTTGGAACCTCAAAGTCATATTTCTCGATGCCCGAGTACGGCATGGACTTGCGCAGATCCCAATCGATTCCCGATGCCCGCGCCACCGGCCCCGTGATTCCATACTGCTTCACTTCCTGGGGGGTCAGCACACCAACGCCGATCGTCCGATCGAGGAATATCGGATTCTCGTTCAGGAGTTCCTCGTATTCGTCAACTCCGCCATTCACCGTTTCGATCAGTTGGACCACATCGTCCCGCCATCCATCTGGAAGGTCCGCAGCGACTCCACCTGGACGTATGTAGTTGTGATTCATCCGAAGGCCAGTCGTCTTCTCGAAGAAATCGAGGCAGATCTCCCTTTCGCGCCAGCCATAGATCAACATCGAAACGGCACCGATGTCCATACCCATCGTCGCCGTCGACAGGAGGTGGCTCGCAACACGATTCAGTTCGGTCATCAGGATCCTGATCGCATCCGCTCGTTCTGGCACGCCGATACCGAGGATCTGCTCCACAGCCAGCGAATATGCCAGCTCGTTGTGGAACGGTGAGAGATAGTCCATACGAGTGACGTTTGTCGATCCCTGGGCATAGGTGAGCGTCTCGGCTGTTTTTTCCATCCCCGTGTGCAGATACCCGATGATCGGTTTGACTCTGCGCACCGTTTCGCCCTCCAGCTCTACCTGGAGCCGGAGAACTCCATGCGTCGAGGGATGCTGCGGACCGATATTGATGATCTGCCGTTCGTCGTCGACCACAGGAATCGGATGAACAAAGTCGTCCTCGACAGCGGTGCCTCTCTGAATGGAGAGGGCAGGGTCCAGGTCGCGTGGAAGAATCTCTTGAGCTCCCTCGTCGGTCGTTTTTGCGAACGGCATGCGTTCCTCGGTTCCCGACACCCAGATCTCGTGTTGCTTGAGGCGTTCCTCTGAAACACTCAACGACTCTGGCGAGATGGTGTCTGGCGACACCACGTCGTCCGGGGCCACGTCGTCCGGGACAAGCGCCTGGTTCGTATCGCTCGCTTCAGGGCCGTCTGTCATAGGTCGACACTGCCTGACTTGAATTCGACAGGGATTGCTCCTATGTCGTAGTCCTTGCGCAAAGGGTGACCTTCCCAGTCGTCTGGCATCAAGATTCGAGTCAGATCAGGGTGTCCTGGAAAGTCGATCCCGACCAGGTCGTACGCCTCACGTTCGTAGAAATTCGCCCCGACAAACACTCCGGTGACGGTAGGAACAGTCGGATCGTCGTAGGGAACCCGCGTCGAGACGATGATGCGCTGGCTTTCGGTCATCGACACGAGGTTGAGTACAACCTCGAATCGAGGTGCCTCCGAGAAGTGATCGATGCCGGCAAGGTCGACGAACAGGTCATAACCAGCCGCTTTGGCGGTTTCAGCAAACGCTACCCAGTCGCCAACGGGCACAGAGATCGCATGATACGTGACGTCGCTCGACGCGTACGACCGCACTTCGAAGGTCGCGTCTTCGAAAGCCTCCAGAAGCGTCTTGATGCTTTCGACCTCCGGCACGGGGCCCACCGCTAGCTCAGCGTTCTCGGTCACTGGTCCCTCAGCCCCGTTTGTGTCTTGCGTCATGTCACAGCCGTCCGCTCGAGCGCTGGGACTCGCCCGACATGATCTGCTCGTGAAGCGTCAGGATGCCGTGCATCAATGACTGAGGACCTGGCGGACAGCCGGGGACGTATATGTCGACGGGTACGACCTCATCCACACCCTGTACGAGTGCGTAGTTGTTGAACATGCCGCCGGATGATGCACATGCCCCCATCGAGATGACCCACTTCGGCTCCGCCATCTGGTCATACACCTGACGAAGGACGGGAGCCATCTTCTGTGATACCCGGCCGGCGACGATCATCAGATCGGCCTGGCGAGGAGACGCTCGGAATACCTCCATCCCGAACCGCGATAGGTCGTTGTGTGCAGCGCCTGTGCCCATCATCTCGATCGCACAGCACGCGAGACCAAACGTTGCGGGCCACATCGAGCGAGTACGGGCCCAGTTGACGCCCTTTTCGAGTGTGGACACAAGGAACCCTGGATCGGATGAGACTCCAGCCATCAAGCAGCTTCCTCGATCGATGCATCAGGAGCGACGATCGTGCGCACACGGGCTCTATGGGAAACATTCCAGTCGAGTGCGCCGCGTTTCCACGCATACGCAAGGGTCTCGATGAGCATCAGCATGAACACGACGATCGCTGCAATACCTGCCCACCCGAACTGGTCCATACGAACGGCCCACAGGAACAGAAAGATGATCTCAACATCGAAAATGACGAAGAGCATCGCAACGAGATAGAACTTGACGGGGAAGCGCTGGACCGGTTCCTGGAGGGGAACGATGCCGCATTCGTAGGGAGCCAGCTTCTCAGGTGACGGGTTCGATGGAGCGACGAACCGAGAGAGAAAGAGGGACCCCCCTGCAAAGGCGAGACCTACCAACGTGAGAAGAGCGATGGGAAGGTAGTCGACGAGCTCCATAGCACTTCAGGATACTGGCCCCTCGTACCCATTAGAAATCCCGACGGATCGATCTCTACGCCGTCCCTCTCGAAAGGTGGTCAGGTCTCGGCCCTTCGTAGGCTTGCGCAGATGAAGGACTCGATACCCGAAGCGACCGTCGCCCGACTGCCGCGATATCTCCACTGCCTGAGCGAGATGGCCGAAGCGGAGCCGAAGTGTTCCTCAGAGCAGATCGCCGATGCGGCAGGGGTCAACGGAGCGCAGGTTCGGAAGGACTTCTCGTACCTCGGAAGTTACGGAACGCGTGGCGTTGGGTACGACATCACCGACCTCAAGAATCAGATCCGGAAGGTGCTCGGTCTCACACGCACGTACCCGGTCGTCGTCGTCGGCGCAGGAAACCTGGGTTCAGCCCTCGCCAACTACAAGGGTTTCGACTCCTGGGGTTTCGACGTCGTTGCCGTCGTCGACATCGATGCCGAGAAGATCGGAAGGCCCGTTGACGGCCTGAAGGTCGAGTCGATGAACAACCTTGTCGACATCGTCAAGGAACGCGGCATCGAGATCGGGATCATCGCGACCCCGGCGTCTGCGGCACAGAGTGTCGCTAACCGCCTCGCTGAGGCTGGTCTCACATCGATCCTCAATCTCGCTCCGACGATCTTGCAGGCCCCGGACAAGGCATTTGTCCGAAGGGTCGACCTCACTACCGAACTCGGCATCCTGGCGTATCACAGGAATACGTGAG
>BTQP01000070.1:0-9508 GCA_036985935.1 Acidimicrobiia bacterium
CTCTGGGGACCTCTCCATGGTGGTGCAAACCAGTCGGTTATCGAGATGCTGCAGGCCATCCACGACGACCCGGACGCGACGATCGAGACCACGATCGCACGGGCCAAGGATAAAGACGATGATTTCAGGCTGATGGGTTTCGGACACCGCGTATACACCAACTACGACCCCAGGGCACGGGTTCTTGCGGGCTTCGCCGAAGAGGTACTTGCCCGCATGGGGCAAGATGATCCACTTCTCGAGATCGCCCGGGAGCTCGAGGCGGCGGCACTGGCCGATGACTACTTTGTCGATCGAAAGCTGTTCCCGAACGTCGATTTCTATTCAGGAATAATCTTCCGGGCCCTCGGCTTCCCACTTCGAATGTTCACCGTGCTGTTCGCGATCGGCCGCCTGCCGGGATGGATTGCGCATTGGATGGAAATGAATCTCGATCCCGAGACACGCATCATGCGCCCACGCCAGCTCTACATCGGCGCACCGGAGCGTCCGTTCCCAGCGCTCGACGACCGGTAAATCTCCTAGGGAATCTCAACATCCTGCTCGAAGATTCCTGTCACCTCTCCCGAGAGACCATCGATCGTGACGAGCGCCTGGTGGTCGGGACTCGGCCCATCTGCGAAGATGAGGACCTGCCACACGGGCTTGGCGAGTGGACCGCGGTATCCAAGCGTCGCCGACCCGTGGCCAAAGCTGAATGACGCCGCATTCGCGGCGAGTGAAATCGCCTCCATGTCGGAGACCTTGATCTGCCACCCACCCGCAAACTGGTATATCGCGATCGCGACAAGCGGCACAACAGCCATGAGCCACATCAGTCCCACACCTGAGACCACCGCAAGCCAGCCAGCGAGCGCTGCCATCACCAGATAAACGACCGCGGCACGGCGCCTCTTGGCCGTGTCAAGCCTGCGATACGGAACTACCTCTTCAGGGACGCCAGCGGGTCCAATGGATGCGGACACCACAACTCAGCTTTCGTCGACGGAAGCACCTGATGCGACGAGCTGCCCGATCTCAGCATCCCCGCGCCGACGATGCCAGCGGTCCCAAAGGACCAACATCGAAGGTAGGACCAGCACCGCAGCGAGAAGCGCAAGCAGGATGGTGTACGCCAACACGAATCCGAACTGTCGGAAAGGAATCGTGGTGGACGTGATCAGGATCCCGAACCCGAGCATCGTCGTCACGGCCGATCCTGCGAGTGCCCCGCCGGTGTGAGTAAGCGTCTGCTCGATGGCCTCGTTTTCATCCGGCCATACGAGCCGTTCCTCGAGATACCTGTGCGTTACGTGGATCATGTACGGAATACCGATGCCGATACCCAGCGCCGATATTGTCGCGGTGACAGGGCCGAATGGGATCCCCAGCGCCGCCATGATCCCGAACACCAGGATGACGACGACTACGACGGGAACGGTCGTAATCACTCCGAGCATCGGACGACGAGACTCGAAGAAGAAGTTGATCACCAGGAGCAACAGGGCAGCGCCCATCGTCAGGAGCAACGATGAGAGTTGCGAGTCTGTGAGGCTCTGGATGACAAGGTTGTTGATGATGAAGGTCGATGTCGACACCGAGGCAAGACCGACTGAAGCTGTGCCGGCGAAGGCCTGATTGAGACCTGTGGAAAGCTCCGCGGCGCGCGCCTCACCGGCCACGGTGTCGAAGTTGAAGAGCGTTGCCGAATATCCATCCGCATCCGATGCGAGCACGCTCGCCATAAGTCCCGGGTTTGCGCTCACAGCCGCGTCGTAGAAGGAAACGAGGTCCGCATCCGGTGGGAACGTGCGCTGCTGGAAACCAGCGGCGTCGGCTGCCGCAAGCAAATCCGGGTCGGCGACCGGCGAGTCCGGGTCCAACAACCCGAACATGACACTGACGAAAGTTTGTCCTGTTGCCACAGTCTGGCCGTCTGGCAAGTCGATCGTCTGTACGTCGGGGACGCTGCCCGCGTCGGAGTACGCCGCGACCATCGCGTTCCAGGCTTCGCCGGTTGCGACGTCCCCCTGCACGAGCACGGATGTCGTCTCGGGGAAATCGAATCGATCGCTGACGGTCACGGCTGTGTCGCGAAGCGGCGAATTGGTCGGCACGAAATCGAGGAACGAGAACTCGGTCGAGAGACCGGTCATCGCGTATGCTCCGAGACCGGTGACCGCCAGGGCGACGACAAGCGTGGCTGTGGCGAACCGGCGTGGCAGGATCGCAGACTTTCCCACGATCTTGGGCAGGATCCGGGACTCTCCCGTCTCAAGACCACCGATGTCGAGGCGTTCGCGTCTTTCTGCTTTGCGGTCGAGCAGCTCACGCACGGCTGGTACGAAGGTCAGCATGAGCAAGAACGACGCTCCGATGCCGATAGCCGCGAGTTCGCCGAACTCCGCCAGAGCCGGCAGGTCGTTCGTCACGTTCGTGAGGAAACCGACCGCCGTTGTGAGCGTTGCAAGAACAAGCGCGACACCGACTGTGCGTATCGCGGTCCTCATCGACTCGTCCACCGATTTGCCCTCAACGAGCTCTTGACGATATCGGCTCGTCATATGGATCGAGTAGTCGACCCCCAATCCGATGAGAAGAATCGGGAGTATCTGTGCCATTGGTGATGCGTCCTCGAAGCGCAGGTACCCGTAACCGTTCATCCACTGGATTCCTACGAGGATGGTGACGAACGTCAGAACCGTGTCGGCTGTAGTGCGACGCAAACGGCGCGACGTGAACGTCCACATGATGAAAGCAACGGCGTAGAACGCGAGTGCAGCCAGCAGCACCGGTCCAACGTCCAGGTCACCCCACGACTCAGGAAACAGATCAGGGAAGATCTGCGCCAGGCCCGGCACGACCGCGATCCCCGCACCGATAACCATGAGGCCAAGCCCGAGGTAGTACACGATGCGGTCGCGACTGCCCTTTGGTTTCACAAGGAAAATGGTGGCGAGGACAAGCAGGATTATCAAGGCGGCCGCCGCGAAGAGTCGTCCGATCTCCTTCTCGAACTCCGCAGAATCGCCGAAGATCAGTTCCACACTGAACGGATCCAGAGTCATCGAGTCAGGGGTCGGAGCAAGATTCACGGCTTCGGCGAACCCCAGCGCCCGGGTAGCCTGTTCATCGAGATCATCCGTCGATCGATACGTTATCGCGCTCAGACCAAGCTCGGCGGTGGCGGCTTCGAGGTTCGCATCCTCCGACAACAACGCAACCAGGAAAGAACGGAACTCCGGCGGTATTTCGGCGAATCCTTCGGTGTAGAGCGCCTTTACCTCTGCATCGTTCGTCGGGAACGGGGCACCACCCTCGACAGCGAGAAAGACCGGCGCAAGATAGCTGAGCACGGCAGGCGCCTGGTCGAGATCGACGAGTAGATCAGCGAACTCGCTGGCGCGCACGGTCTCATCGAGGGCTAGTGCGGCGTTCAACGCATCAAGGGTGATAACGTCGCCCGTCGACGAGGTCGCAAGGACCTGCATTCGAGATACCGCACCAAAGGTGTCATTGATGTACGTTGCCGCCGTCAGTTCAGGCGCTTCAGGCGCAAACGATGCGTTCTGATCTTCCGCCGGTAGGAACTTGCTCGCAAAACCACCGAGGATCAACGTCAGAACGATGGTGACTGCAATGACGACCCACGGTGCTTTCCGCACAGCAGCTGCCAGGGCGTTGACGAGTGTCTTCACTTGGGGTCCTCCGACTCACAGAGCTCGATCTGCCTTCCGGCGGTCAGGTTACCGACGGACGGCTTCCAAGATAACGACCGCCGATTCCGGGACGGTAAGCCCTGTCTCATGAGCGCTCCTCGTGTGTGTACGGGCAGATCCCGCGTTCATTCATCTACGAACGGAATCGGTCCACGAGGACACTCGACGGCATCAGCGCGGAGGTTTCGCCATTTCGCGGAGACGGTCCACGGCATCGGAGAGAGGTATTCCGCGCTCCTCCGAATCCTCGCCACGGAGCCTCAGCCCTACGGTTTCGTCCTCGATGTCTTTGTCGCCAACAACGACGACGGCAGGATGCTTCTGGGTGATGGCTCTGCGAACCTTCTCTCCGACGGTCTCGTCGGCATCGTCGACGACCGCTCGAACCCCCGCATCCACGAGTTTGTCTCCGACAGAGTGCGCATAGTCGTGATGTCGATCTGCAACGGGGACAACCGTTGTTTGCACGGGTGCAAGCCACATGGGAAACGCACCGGCGTAGTGCTCGACGAGGATGCCGATGAACCGTTCGATTGAGCCGAGCAGCGCCCTGTGAATCATCACGGGTCGCTCTCTCGTGTTCTCATTTGTCGCATATTCGAGGTCGAAGTTCTCGGGTTGTGCAAAGTCGAGCTGCAAAGTGCTCAACTGCCACCGTCGCCCGATCGCATCCTTGATATGAATGTCGATTTTGGGACCATAGAAGGCGCCCTCGCCTGGTGCAATCTGGTACGGGAGGTCGGCGCCATCGAGTGCTGAGGCGAGGTATTCCTCTGCTCGTTTCCATGCATCAACGTCGCCGACGAACTTGTCGGGGCGCGTGGAGAGGTCGGCTTCGAACTCCTCGAAGCCGAAATCGCGCAACACCATGAGTACGAAATCGAGAAGGCGCTGCAACTCGCCTGCAAGGTCGGCTTCGGTCGTGAAGATGTGGCTGTCGTCCTGGGTGAAGCCGCGGGCGCGCATCAAACCGTGCAGCACTCCGCTGCGTTCGTAGCGGTACACAGTGCCCAGCTCGAAAAGCCTCAACGGCAGTTCGCGGTACGAACGGCTTCGAGATCGGTAGATCAAAATGTGGAACGGACAGTTCATCGGCTTGACGAAGTACTCCTGACCGGGTTTGCCCTCTCCCCCGTCGAGCTCCATCACCGGGTACATGCCCTCGCGATAGAAGTTGAGGTGACCGGACGTTTGCCATAGTTCGGCCTTTGCGACGTGAGGCGACACGACGTATTCGTACCCGTGTGTCATGTGTGTGCGCCGCGAATAGTCCTCAACGGTGCGGCGCAGAATTCCGCCTTTGGGATGCCACACCGCGAGACCACTGCCGAGCTCGGATGGAAACGAGTAGAGGTCGAGATCGTTCCCGAGTTTTCGATGGTCTCGCTTCGCAGCCTCTTCGAGCCGCACGAGGTACTCGTCAAGCGCCTTGCTCGACTCCCACGCTGTTCCGTATATGCGCTGTAGCTGAGCCTTGGAATCATCCCCGCGCCAGTACGCCCCTGCCGATCGCATGAGTTGAAACGCCTTGAGGCGACCGGTCGAGGGCAGGTGCGGACCACGACAGAGGTCGAGGAACGCATCATTGCGATAGGTGCTCACTGTGTCCCCGTCAACACCCTCATCTGCGTCGACGCCCTCGATTATCTCCCGCTTGAACGGATGGTCCGCGAACTCCTTCAGTGCATCGTCGATCGACAGCTCACCACGTTCGAAGGGTTGGTCCGCGGCGACGATCTCACGCATTCGTGCCTCGATCCGCTCGAGATCTTCCGGGGTGAACGGCGACTCGACCTCGAAGTCGTAGTAAAAGCCGTCCTGGATCGCAGGGCCGATCGCGTACGTAGATCCTGGAAACAGGTCGAGTACCGCCTGGGCCATGATGTGAGCAGCGGAATGACGGATCACGTGACGACCGGCTTCGGTGTTCGCCGTGACGATCGAAACAGCCGCATCGCTGTCGATCGGTCTGTGCAAGTCGTACATCGCGCTATCGACGGTGACAGCGACGGCCGCCTTTGCGAGCCGTGGACCGATGTCGGTAGCGATGTCGTAACCCGTCACGCCTTCCGGCATTTCCCTATCGGATCCGTCTGGGAGAGTGATGCGTATGGCCACGGTGTTCGCTTTCTTTCAGGTCGGGACGACAAGGCTACCGCGCACGGGTAGCCGTGGGTTCCACGACCTGTAACAATGCGACACCGAGGGAGGGATCCGAACTGGAACCGGGAGACATCGCACAGCGACTCGCCGGCGGAGGCGCCGTACAGCAATTGACGGCTGCCACCTCGCTCGTGGGCGCAAACCAGGTTTTTCGCATCTGGAGATCGGGCCAGACCGCGGTCGTGAAGGTATACGGATCAGATGCGCGGGAACGACGCGAACACCACGCGCTGAACGCTCTGGAGGACCTCGACCATCTTCCGTTGATCAAGGACAGAGGCGTCGATGGCGAGCGACATTGGATTCTGTTCGCCGACGCCGGTCAGTGGAATCTTCAGAGCCTCCCTGAGAATCCGGGCCTCGGCCGGGCAGCCGGATCGATTCTGCGCGACCTGCACCGGCACGACACTTTCGCCGTGACCAACCTCACGCGCGGAATCGACCAGGAGTGGGTATCCGTCGACTTCGTATCGACCTTGCGGCGCCTCGACCGGTTTCGTGTCCGTGTGGGATTGTCCGCGGATCTCATCGCTGCTGCGATGGACGTGAACCCACCATTTGCCTCCGAGCCCGGCGTCGCACATACAGACGCCACGCCTCGAAACTTCGTCGTCGACGACGCCGGCAACATCACGCTCATCAGCTGGGAATGGGCGACACTCGCACCTCCGGAGTGGGATCTGTCACGGGCCGTGTGGAGTATCGGAATGCACGCCGGGCCATCTGCAGCCGAGGCTGTTGTCGAAGGTTACGGGCGCCCTATCGATCCCATCCAGCTTGATAGGTGGATCGTCTATCACGCCGCGCAGTCCCTTGTGACTTATGCCGAGAGGAACCTTCTGTCTCGCCCGACCGATGCGCCATCAGATCTGGTGCATGAGTTCAACCGGGCCGTTCTCGGCGCCGGGGCACGGTAAATACCGCGGTTTTTCGCGCCCTTGGCCTACATTGCAGCAACCGATGGAGGGAGCGCGATGTTGGAGATGGCACTCGCTGGGGTTTTCGCCGCTGTTGCACTGGTTGCAATCGGTGGCCGAAAGCTCGCTACCGGCGACCCCACGGCAATGGTTCGCGTGGCGATCGACGATTCGAGCGACCTTCCCTGCCCATGGTGTGGCGCCCAAACTCGTGAGGTAGACCACCATTGTCCGACCTGTGGTCAACGTTTCGGCTGACCGACCGGTTCAAACTCCCGGTTCGTTCGCTCGATCTGCATGCCAAGTGACCGATACAGCGCTGTCGCGTGATCGTTGTCCGCGTCCACCCACAGCGTCCCCCGTTTGATCCCACGAACGTCTGACAGATATGCGAAGCCGGCCTCCACGAGCGTTCTTCCGAGGCCGTCGCTCTGATTCGACGGGTCAACGGCGATTCTGAAGATCTCCCCATCCCCGTTCGGATGAATCCGTGTCCAGCAGAACCCGGAGATCCCAGACTCGGTCTCGGCAACCAACAGCCCCGGTGGGTCGAACCAGCTCTCAGACGTCAGTCCCTTCATCTCGTCAACCGATAGTTGGCCAGCTTCGCGGTGCGCACGAAAGGCATCGTTGTTCACCGTAACGATCGATGTGTCATCGTTCGGGATGTACGAACGCAGAACTGTCGAACCCGCAAGCGGAGTCCTTTCGGCGGACAACGGCAAGACAACCGACATGTAGTGGAGGGATCGTCTCACTTCGTACCCGATCTGGTCGAGTGCTCGGTCTGTCGAACTCTGTTGCGACCATACCGACATCCTTTCGCCCACCGGCACCAACGTCGTTGTGGCCTCGAGAACCGCTATCTCGAAGGCCTGGAAGCGCATCGAGGGATCCACAGCTATTTCCATAGCGAAGTGTCTTCCCCCGATGTGCGTATGGGAGGCAACAGAGCCCACCGCAACCACCGCGTCATCCTCCGCGATGACGACGTGATGATCGCGAGCTCCAAGCGAGACCATCTTTGCATCGCTGAGGGGCTCGAAACCGTCATGTCGAGCAAGACGGAGGAGAAACTCATGGACGGGTCGAGCGGTCATTGCGATGACCATAGGAGTCAACCTCGGTGCTGTGTCCCACGAATGCGCGCCGAGTCGGATAGTCTGCCGTCCGTGAGCAAGGTAGGACTAGTTCTTGGTGGCGGTGGAATCACGGGCGCAGCCTTCCATTTCGGCACGCTTCTCGCGATCGAGATGGCCACAGGTTGGGACCCGAACGACGCTGAGGTGGTCATCGGCACGTCGTCTGGTGCCTTCGTTGTCGCTGCTGTGCGATCCAATGCGCTCCACATCGATGCCTTCACGGGAACCGGCGAAACCGAGGAAGAGATCCATGAGTGGTTGAGCGGATACCTCTACCGGCGCGGAACGCCGCGAGGTGCGATTCGCTGGCTGAAGAAGGGTCTTGCACCAGCGATCCGGCGGCCGAACCTGTATTTCACGCTCGGGAGTCCCGGTCTGTACCGCACGGACGGAATATCTGAGTGGGTAACCCATGTGGCGGGTGACCTCGCCGCGTCATGGCCTGAGAAACCGACCGCCGTGGTTGCATACGATCTCGAGTCGCGCACCCGCGCACCCTTTGGAACTGAAGGTGCGCCCGACGTTGGCCTTGCCGACGCAGTCGCGGCATCGAGCGCCATGCCGTTCGTGTACGAACCCGTAAAGATCCACGACCGCTGGTACGCAGACGGTGGGTTGGGTTCCGGGACCTCAGCGGACCTCGTCCTCGCTCACCCCGAACCACTCGACCTCGTCCTCATCGTGGCCCCCCTCGCCGCCACTGAGTCGCGGAAGCGCGGGCGGTTCTACGAAGACATTTTCGATCGGGCAGGTCGCACCGCTCTGGCACAGGAACTCGCGATGATCCGTGAGGCCTGGCCCGAAACCGAGATCCTCGTATTGCGACCCGACGAGCAGGTACTCGACATTGCAAGACCCAATCCCATGTCAGTGGGTGCGGCGATCCCCGCGTTCCTCACCACACTTCGTGCGATGAAGTTCGAACTCGCCAGGCCATCCGTGTGGAGCGTGCTCGAACGACACCTCGGCGTGGTCACCTCCGGTTCCTGACCGAATGGCCCCATGCGTCCCGCAGGAAGCCAGGCCAACCTAGTATCCCCGTCATGCCAGATTCAGGTGACACAGCAGTACACGACGACCCCAGGGGTTTGTTCAAAACGAACGACCGTCTCGAACTGGTAGCTACAGTCGCGTTGGCGATTGCCACCATCCTCACCGCGTGGTCGGCATTCGAAGCCGGCAAGTGGGGCGGAACCCAGGCGATCAACTTCTCTGAGGCGGGCGCTGCCCGTACCGAGTCAACCCGGGCCGACACCGCCGGCGGCCAACTCATCCAGATCGATGTCGCGATGTACATAGATTGGGTCAACGCCTTCAGCAACGAAACAAAGTCGGGCGAGATCACCTACATCCCTGGCACCACCTACGTACCGACCGATGGAACGGTCACCGGATTCCTGTACAACCGGTTCCGGGACGAATTCCTGCCTGCTTTTGATGCCTGGATTGCGACCAACCCGGTTGAAAACGACGACGCCCCCAAGACACCTTTCACGATGTCCGAATACGTCGTGGCGAAGCGGGTTGAAGCGCTTGACCTTTCAGCCACGGCAGACGACAAAGCGGCGGCAGCGCGCGAAGCGAATCA
>BTQP01000071.1:0-9340 GCA_036985935.1 Acidimicrobiia bacterium
CCGGCTTGCTCGGCAACCCTTTTAGCTGCCGCACTAATCGCTGACTGGTCGCCGAGATATTTCTTGCTAAGAGTGTTAAGGTTTGAGTCGAATTGGTACAAGAGAGGCACACCTGTTGGAATATTCAGCTCGGGGATCTCCTCGTCGGAGATCCCATCGAGATGCTTCACGAGCGCTCGCAACGAGTTTCCGTGGGCCACAACAAGGACACCTTTACCCGACTTGAGATCTGGCACAATCGCATCATGCCAGTACGGCATCATCCGATCGACCACGTCGGCGAGACATTCCGTTGCCGGCAACAAATCGGGCGCGAGAGCGTCATAGCGGATGTCGTGGGAGGGGTGCCGCTCGTCGGTGATCTCGACGGGAGGAGGGGGAACAGCGTATGACCTACGCCAGATCTTGACCTGGTCGATCCCGTACTTGTCGGCTGTTGCCTTCTTGTTCAGTCCCTGAAGAGCGCCGTAGTGTCGTTCATTCAGCCTCCAATGCCGCGCGACGGGCACCCATCCGAGGCCCATCACATCGAGTGCGATGTCAGCCGTCATGATCGCTCTTGCGAGCAAGGACGTGTGTACGACGTCGAACCCGATCGATTCGTCCTTCATCAGCAGCCCTGAAGCAGTTGCCTCGTCTCGCCCGCGATCAGACAGCGGAACATCGGTCCATCCGGTAAAGATGTTCTCGAGATTCCAAACACTCTCTCCGTGGCGCAGAAGTACGAGTGTTAGAGGTGCGTTCATGAGACGCAGCGTAGTGGCACCGTAGATGCGGGTGAGGATCTACAAGAGCGGCATCAGCCAACTGTCATTAACCGACACCCGGGTCCAGTCCGAAGTTGACCTGACGGGTATTCCATGAAGGTGTGCGAAGACCGGACCACTGGTTTCGGTCCGGTTTGACCTTCGCCTCTTCAGCAAACGAGAGCAGTCCGTTGTGTGCGGCGCCGCACGAACGAATAGCCACACTCGTGAGGACCCTGCCGTGATGTTCAGGTTCCTCTGAGAAAGTGAGATACCGCAGTTCCAGAGTTGTACGACCTGTGTCGAGATTCGCTTCAGCGTCCATCGACCGTACGCCGTCCGCCTGGCGTAGGCGATCGATGACCGTGTCGATGTGTTCCCCGAGTTCCTCGTCGCTCCAGCCGATTCTGCGAATAACATCGAACTCGAACGTCAGAAGGAATCGTTCCATAGCCGAACCATAGAGAAATCTCGCAGGACTTACACCCAATACCGAATGATGCTTGCGAAGGTATCCGGGTCGAGCGAAGCGCCTCCAACGAGACCGCCATCGATATCGCGCTTCGCCATCAGACCAGCGATATTTCCGGGATTCACCGAGCCGCCATACAGAACGCGGACCTCGTCTGCCGCCCCTCCAGCGAATGTACGAAGCTCGTCACGAACGAACGTGCACATCGTCCCCGCGTCCTCGGCGCTTGCTGTGCGACCGGTGCCGATTGCCCAGATCGGCTCGTACGCAACGACGATGGATCGCAGTACATCGTTTGGGATCCCGACGAGGCTGCCTGCCAGTTGACCCGCCACAACCTGTTCTGCTCTGCCCTGGTCACGCTCGCTCTCCGTTTCCCCGACAGCGACGATGGGGGTCATACCAGCGGCGAGAACCGCCTTGGCCTTCAGATTCACGGTTTCGTCGGTCTCCCCGAATAGCTGGCGTCGTTCAGAGTGGCCAACGATCACATACGAAACACTCAGCTTGGCAAGCATCGATGGAGAGATCTCACCGGTGAAGGCGCCGTCATCGTGCCACTCCGCATTCTGGGCTCCGAGACGGATGCTGAGATGATCTGTCTCGATCACCGTCTGGACGGATCGAAGCGAGGTGAAAGGTGGGCATACGACCACGTCGACACGGTCGTAGTCGTTGACATCGAGCCGATAGCTCAGCTTCTGGACCATCTGGATCGCCTCGAGATGGGTCTTGTTCATCTTCCAGTTACCAGCGATGAGGTTCTTACGCATCTTCTGTCTTCCTTTCGAGTACAGATATCCCCGGAAGTTCCGCGCCTTCCAGCATGGCGAGACTGGCGCCCCCTCCACTCGACACGTGCGTCACATCGTTCTGGAGACCGAGAAGCCTGATAGCTGCAACACTATCGCCTCCGCCGACGACGGTGTAACCGTCGGCCGAGGCCACCGCCTCGGCAACGCCTTCAGTGCCAGCACGAAACGATTCCCATTCGAACACGCCCATCGGCCCGTTCCAGAACACCGCCTCGGCTTCGACCACGGCGCCGGCGAACCGACTGATGGTTTCTGGTCCGATGTCAAGACCTATTCCACCACCCGGCATCGCATGGATAGGGGCAACCACAAACGGGGCGTCAGGCGCGAACGAATCGGCAACGACGATATCGGTCGGTAACACGATCTTGTCTCCAAGCTCGGAATCGAGAAGCCGCCCGACCGTCTTGATCATCGATTCCTCGACGAGAGATTCGCCAACGTGGAACCCCGCGGCGCGCAGAAGCGTGAAACACATTCCTCCACCGACCAACATCAGGTCGACCTTTGGGAGCAGGTGCTCGATCGCCGCAAGCTTGTCCGAGATCTTTGCACCACCCATCACGACAACATACGGTCGATCGACGTCCGCAAGAAGTCGCGTGAAGGCAGATATCTCAGAGGCCAGCAGCCGCCCGGCCACCGACGGCAACCTGGTCGCAACCCCGACGTTCGACGCATGTGCCCTGTGGGCAGTCCCGAAGGCATCACTCACGAACACATCAGCGAGCGCGGCCAATCCTTCCGCCATCTGTGGATCGTTCGTCGTCTCCCCTGGCTCGAAGCGGGTATTCTCGAGCACGATCACCGAGTCCAGTCTTGTATCGGAGATCATCGACACGACCTCGGGTCCGAAAACGCCCGGAGCGAGAACCGTTTCAAACCCGCCCCGCTCCCCCAGCGCCTTTGCGACGGGCGCCATGGACAGTGAGGGGTCTACGCCGTCGGGGCGGCCGAGGTGGCTTGCAACGATCGTGCGCTTTGCAAGAGACCGGACCTCGTTGATGGTCTCGAGGCTCGCGTCTATTCGAAAGGCATCCGACACGCGCCCGTTGACCAGCGGGACGTTGAGGTCTGAACGCACCAACACGGTGCGTCCCGACAGCTCGATCGAATCGAGCCCTGGGAGAACTGCGTCAACCAAGCTTACGGGTGAGATCCACGAGCCGGCTCGCGTAGCCCCACTCGTTGTCGTACCAGCCGAACACCTTGACGACGTTGCCGAGAACCATCGTTGAGTCTCCATCGATGATGCACGAATGGCTGTCGCCGACGATGTCCGACGAAACGATCGGGTCCTCGGTGTAGCTCATGATTCCCATGAGCGGCCCTTCGGCGGCGGCCTTGAGTATGGCATTCACCTCTTCGACCGTGGTTTCCCTGCCAACGTTGACGACGAGGTCCGTGATCGAACCGTCAGCAACCGGCACGCGCAGCGCCTTGGCTTGCAGTTTGCCTTCGAGTTCCGGTAGGACCTTGCCGACGGCGCTGCCGGCTCCGGTGCTCGTCGGGATGATGTTCTGAGCTGCAGATCTCGCTCGCCGTGGATCGGAGTGAATGACATCGGACAACGACTGATCGTTCGTATACGCATGGATCGTAGTGAACATTCCGCTGTCGATACCGAGGGCATCGTTGAGCACTTTCGCCATGGGCGCCACACAGTTCGTTGTGCAGGACGCGTTGGAGATGATCCGGTCTGATTCGAGATCGAGGTCGTCGTCGTTCACACCCAGAACCACCGACACATCGGGATCGCCCATCGGTGCCGTGACGATCACGTACTTTGCGCCGGCTCTGAGGTGCTTCGATGCGGCCTCGTGGGTGCGGAACACACCTGTCGATTCGATTACGACATCGACTCCGAGCTCGCCCCAGGGAAGTTGCTCGGGATCACGCTCGGCGAACACCTTGAAACGATCACCGTCAACAACCATGTCTCCATCCACCACTTCGACAGTGCCGGGGTATCGACCATGTACGGAGTCGTACTTCAAGAGGTTCGCATTCGCGTACACATCGCCAAGATCGTTGATCGCGACGATGTCGATCCCCCGCAGCGCCGCAGCGACATTCCCGACGGCCTCACCAACGGAATCTATGTCAGTGAGGTCCAGGTCAAGAACGACTTTGCGCAGGTCCGTGGCAACGTTCGTGCCTTTAGCTGCTCGGAAGAAATTCCGGCCGATGCGGCCGAAACCATTGATCGCTACTTTCATGGATCACTCCTGAAGATCTGACGCGATATCGCGTCCAAAACTCCCCCAAGCTTCCCGGGATCGTGACTCGGCCATTCCGCACCGGTATCGACGACGTCGGCGGTGACGAGGTCGGCTCCGAAAGTCGCGGCGATCTCCGGGTCGAATCGAACCCCCTGAAGCGGTGGAGCTATCTCTAACACTTGGTCGTTCCCGACAATAGCACCGGGCGGACGCACACCCGACAGGCGCACGAGGGCATCGAGATGGTCGATTCCGTCCATTCCAAGGGTCTCACCGTCCTGCGTGGTCAGATTCGCGACGTAGACGAGCTGAGCGGATGAGCGGTTGACGGCTTCGGTAATTCCTGGCACCCGCATGGCCGCGATGGTTGACGTCATGAGACTCCCGGGCCCGAGCACGATCTGGTCTGCGTCCTCGATGGCTGCAACGGCGCGTGGGGTCGCCGCGGCGGTTTCCGGGATGACCGAGAGAGCGTCGATGCGGCCTCGATGTTCAGCGATCCTGACCTGACCGCGCAGTTCTGCGCCTTCACTTTCCGCAACCAGAACCAGGTGGTCACGACACGCGGGAATAACAGATCCCGAGGCGCCGAGCAGGCGCTCAGAACGGATCAGAGCCTGTTCGAACGAGCCATCGATATCCGCCAACCCGGCGAGGATCAGGTTACCGAGCGAGTGCCCCGCAACATCTGCACTCTCGAACCTGTATTCGAAAAGTCGCTTCCATATGGACTCGTCCGGAGTCAGGGCGACGAGACACTTACGTATATCGCCGGGGGGTGGAATGTCAAGATGCGGTGCGAGTCGACCGCTCGAGCCGCCGTCATCTGAAACCGAGACGACGGCGTCAACGCGACCGGCGTAGCTCAACGCCGCCTTCAGGACTTTCGACAACCCATGACCACCACCAATCGCCACGACCCGTGGCCCATCAAAGGACATGTCGAGCTCTTTGAGGAGCGCCTGGGGCTCCGTCCCGAGGGGCTCCACTATTCGCCGATATCTCTGTGGTGGATCGTCGTGGACACACCCTGATCGCGGAGATAGGCGCCAATCGCCTCAGTGAGAGCGACGCTTCGGTGTCTGCCGCCGGTGCAGCCTATTCCGATCGTCAAGTACGACTTGCCTTCGGCTTCGTAGTGCGGAATCAAAAAATCGAGCATGTCCGTGACACGCACGAGAAACTCGTCAGCCTCCGCGTGTTCGAATACGTACCGACGAACATCCTCGTCCTTGCCGGTGAGTTCACGCAACTCAGGAATCCAGTGTGGATTTGGCAAGAACCGCACATCAAAGACCAGGTCAACGACACGCGGCACACCGCGCTTGAATCCGAACGATGTCACGTCAACGCGCATCGAAGCGTGTGCGACGGAGTCTGTGAAGGCATCTCTCAGCTTGTCCCTCAGCTCGTGCACGCTGAAGTCCGTCGTATCGATGATCACATCTGAAACCGCACGAACTTCTTCGAAGTCCGACCGTTCTATCGCGATGGACACTCCGAGAGAAGACGCATCGACCGGATGCGGTCTGCGTGTTTCTTCGAATCGCCGGGCAAGGACACGATCCTCGGCCGTGAGGAACAGAACGGTCGTACGTATCCCATCGCGGTGGAGATCCATCAGAGCGCTGTCGAGGCTCTGTGCACTCATTCCCGCACGCGTGTCCACCACGACGGCGATTCGCGACCGTGCTCCCTCGGCAGCGCCCACCGTCGATACAAGCCCCGCGATCATTTCCGTAGGCAGATTGTCCACGACGAAATATCCGATATCTTCGAGGACGTTGGCGGCTTGAGATCGTCCAGCGCCCGAGAGGCCGGTGATGATCACGACCTGCGCAATGTCGGGCGAATCAGTCATCGTTAGGTCACCTCGTGGAGAGTCTCATACACCGCGTGAGCAACCTTATCGGGAACAACGGTCGCGAGGTCCCTTATCTCCGCTTCGCGCATCTTCTTGATCGATCCGAACCGTCGATTGAGCGCCGCTCTCCTCACCGGACCGACACCCTCGACATCATCGAGGACCGACGTGAGCATCGACTTGTCCCTAATACTGCGGTGATACGTGATAGCGAATCGGTGAGCCTCGTCACGGACGCGTTGGAGCAAGTACAGCGATTCCTCACCACGCGGGATGACGATCGGTTCGCTGCGCCCGGGGACAAACACCTCTTCAAGTCTCTTCGCAAGACCGATCGACGGAATCTCGAGGCCTAATTCGTCGAGTACCATCGCAGCTCTTCCAAGCTGACCCTTACCGCCGTCGATCACCACGAGACCGGGGGGATACGAGAAACGTCCCCTTTCATCCTGCGGTTTGTCCTTCTCTGCAAGGTAGGCGACGAACCGTCGGCGGATGACCTCCTCCATCGATGCAAAGTCGTCCTGACCGTCGATGGTCCGGATCTTGAAACGACGGTATTGCGATTTCTTTGGCAATCCATCCTCGAATACCACCATTGAAGCGACAGTGAAACGACCCTGGATCGTCGAGATGTCGTAACACTCGATCCTCAAAGGAGGTGAGGGCAGGGACAGCGCCTCTTGGAGACTGCGCAGGGCCCTCGCCCTTGCATTGTGGTCCGAGTGGCGCTTGAGGCGGTGACGCGAGAACTCCTCCCGCGCGTTCGCCTGGGCCGTCTCCATGATGCGCCGTTTGGCACCCCTGCGAGGTACGCGCAGCGACACGCTCGACCCCCGAAGGATCTCGAGCCACTCGTGCCACAGCGAGACGTCAGGCGGCAACACCGGGACCAGCACCTGTTTCGGCGGCGGCTCGTCGCGGTAGAGGTCACCGATCATCTTGCCGATGAACGCCGGAGTGTCGATGTCCTCTACCCGATCAACGACCATCGTCTTGCGACCTGTGACGCGTCCTCTGCGAACGTTCAGTACGACGAGTACGAACTCGAGATCGTCTTCGTCCACGGCCAGAACATCGAAGTCCTCTTTCGTCTCCGTGACGAGCTCCTGCCTCTCCAGGGCCGTGCGCATGGCGGACGCCTGGTCGCGGTAGCGTGCGGCCTGCTCGAACCGTTGGCTCGCAGCCGCATCACGCATCTCGGACTCCATGTCGGCGATGAGCTCCTCACTCTCACCTCGCAAGAACGCGGCGAGACCGGCCAGGTGGCCCTGATAGTCCTCTTGTGATACCTCGCCAACACAGGGACCTGAACACTTCTCGATGTGGAACAGCAGGCACGGTTTGCCTGTCGTCTCGTGACGTCGGAATTTCGCGTCTGTGCATGTGCGGACCGGGAACAGTCTGAGCAACCCGTCGAGTGTGTGACGAATTGAATACGCGCGAGCGTATGGCCCGAAATAGTCTGTTCCCTTTCGTTTGCGGCCGCGGACAACCCGCGCCCGCGGCCAGTCATCTGAGGACGTGATGGCTAGATACGGAAAACTCTTGTCGTCTTTGAGGCGGACATTGAATTGCGGCTGGTATTCCTGGACGAGCGAGAACTCGAGCATCAACGCCGCAACCTCGGAGTCTGTGACTATCCATTCGAGGTCTGTCGCAGTCTCGACCATGGCACGCGTTCGCGGGGCGAGGTCCCGTGCAAAGTAGTTGGCAGTTCGTTTGCGCAGGGACTTTGCCTTGCCGACGTAGAGCGGCCGACCGTGCTCGTCTCTGAAGATGTACACACCGGGAGAATCCGGGACGGTTGACGGGGGAGGACGGTTCAGCATCGGCTCCATGGTACGACAGATTCGCTGCCGCCTTACAGCCTGTTCGTCCATCGAAAGCCCGCGAGACGCGGTATGTTCTGCTGTCCGACGTACTCGGGGAAGCGGGCGATCGTCTCCGGGCTGAGACCGAACTCGATCAGCCGGTCAAGCGACCAACCTTCATCCGCGGCGGCCGACACGAGTTCCCCGACCGATCTGTGAAAGAACTCGATCTCGCGACTTCCAGCGGGTTCGGACATCGATCCGTTGACGAAATATGCGCCCCAACGCCACAGAATCTCACCGTCGGGGTCAACGAAAGGTGCCGACCCTGGAGCTGTATACACCGGATGGTTCATGACGAGCACCAGGTGACCTCCTTCCTTGACGATGCGCGCCGTCTCAGCAAAGAACGACCGATGGTCGGCGATGAGATCCACGAGGTACACGCTGAAGGCACGATCGAAGCTGTTGGATCTCACCCAACCGAGGTCTGGTAGCCGAGCCTGCACCACGGGTGCGGATACCGCGGCGTGCTGAAGAAGGCTCAATGAGAGGTCTGTGCCGTACACCTCTCCGCCGACGAGTCGCAAACCCTGACCTTCACCGCAGCCGAGATCGATCGTGCGTCCCGACGTCGACCCGAGAAGAGTCGTCAACACTGGATGCACGTCGTGTTCGTACGCCGGATCGTTGTCGACCTCCGACAGCCACCACGAGGCAAGGTCGTCCCAGGAATCGCTCATGGTCCTTCCGGATCGTTCGATTGATATCTACCTTGTATCGCGTGACAATACCCCGCAGAAGCAGACGACGATGCTCCTGAAGCGTCCGGTCGCTCTCGTCGCGATTGGAAGTGTTCTCAGTCTGCTCGTGTCGATCATACTGATCGAACTCAGTCGCGATTGGCCGAAGCCGACACCCATCGCCGGAGATCCCACGTTATATGGAGAGATCGCAGAGTCGATCCTCAATGGCAGCGTTCCGTACGTGGATGTCACGGTCGAGCACCTTCCAGTACTTCTGGTCCCGATCCTGCTTGTCGGACTGGCAACCCGGGTCGTGTCGTCGTCCTACGCAGCCTTGTGGCCCTTGATCACGATCGGCGTCGTCGTGTTCACCGTGTTCATTTCCGGAAGAATCACCCTTGTCCGCGACTATCAGCGCCGTTTTGCGTTCGCCGTTCTCCCGATGCTGCCGCTGATCATCTACCGGCTTGAGATCTACGTTGTGCTCCTGGTAGTACTGGCGCTCGCGGAGTTTGGAGCACGACGATACAACCGTGGATCGATATGGGCGTTTCTCGGGATTCTTGCAAAGGGCTGGCCGATCACACTCGTCGGAATCCCCTTCCGCAAGGGACATCGGCTCGTCGCTACCACTGTGGTCGGTCTTTCGGTTCTGATCCTC
>BTQP01000072.1:0-9177 GCA_036985935.1 Acidimicrobiia bacterium
GCAAGGTCTCGTGATGCACGGATCGCGTCGAAGTCGGCTGCCGTAGGAACACCGGCTGAGAACACCGTGAACCGGATTCCGTGCTCGGACAACGCCATCACCCTGTCGAACACTTCTTGCGTTTTGAGGTCGTCAAGCGGAATCCGAACGTTCGTAATCCGCGCCTCCCACAGAGCCAACAACGTCGCGTCATTTCGAATCCGTTTACGGGCGAACTCGTCGAGCCCCGCCGTCGGAAAGTCGACAACGCCCGTCCAGTTGTGCGACAACGTCACGCCAACGGGATTGGACCACTCCGGTTCGAGGAACGTTGGCAGATCGACGGGAAGGGCCGACACTCGCACCGTTTCCCCGAACGAACGTACGGGGTGAACGATGTGGCCATCGTCTGTGATATCCACAACGAACACGCCAAGCTTGGCTGGGTCGTCACGTCCGTTTTCGCCGAGCGGTGCAACAGCGGCGAGTTCTGCATAGTCCGGTCTGACGAACCCGGTCGATGGAGCGACGTACATGTCGGTTGTGCCGTAGGTGTTGAACAGAAAGTTGTGCACGTGACCGGAGAACACCGCCTCGACGTCATATGCCTCGAGCAGTCCCAGGAACCAGGACCGCGCTGGCTCGCCGAGGTTGTCGTAGTGCTCGTTCTCGGCAGGGTCGCGCACGAACGGCGGGTAGTGGGTGAACAGGAAGATTCGTTTGCCGGACGTGTAGGCGTTTGACAGGTCCGATTCAAGCCACACACGTTGATCGGTTTCACGCAAGAACCCCGAGTTCATCACCTGAGCATCGATGGTCACGAAATGGCAACCGTCACTATCGAACGATGAATAGGCGGAACCCCAGCTTGATTCGAACGGCCCGTAGTTCTCATCAGCAACCGACGGGACCGCGACGTGTGCGTTCGGCTTGTCACCAACGTCGTGGTTGCCGGGAACGAAATGAATCGGAACCTCGAGCTTTCCGTACACCGTCCTGGCAAGCTCGAGCGCGACGTGGTGTGATTCTTCTACGGGTAGAGGATGCACGATGTCTCCGAGGTGCACGACGAACGCAGGAGCGATTTGATTGCACAGATCTACTACAAACTCGTTGCGGGGCAGCAACAGTGCGTTCGAGGGATACGCCTCGACCTCTTGATCAGAGGGCCGAATGTGTGAGTCAGCGATGACGACGAATCTCAACATACGCGTACCGTACAACATCGATGACGCGGCCCACCGCCACATGTGCCAGAGCCTACGAGACAGCGGAGACTTGCAGAAGATCGCGAGTGAGCGTGTGAACGCCTGGCTCCACACCGATGATCGTGCCCTCAGGAACCTCTATCCAGCGCTCATCCGTGATCGGTTCCGATGCGATTACGACGGACCGGTAGTCATCATCGGCCGAAGGGCAGTGCGACGAACCGCACACAGCGCAGTCCCTGATGCCACGCCTGAAGGTCCAGTAGAGCGAGTTGCCCCATCGGCTTGCGGCGAGATGTTTGCCGTCACTCAAGATGAAATTGAGCTTCGGCACTTGCGATCCGCCCGAGAGGACTGAAATGTCAACCAATTCGAGCACCGAGTCAGACAGGAGGTCCACCAGCGGTTCGAGGCTGACAGCTTGCTCGTGGGAATCGAGACCGTAATCCTTCATCCGGTTGAGCAGCCAGAGGAACACCAGTTCGCTATCTGTTTCGCCACCTGGAGGGCCGTATTCGCCGATGTCGAGCCGCGTCGACACGTGGTCGAAAGCGCTCAACGTCCCGTTGTGTGCAAACGCCCAGTTCCCGAATGTGAATGGGTGCGTATTGTCCTCAGACACAGATCCGATCGTGGCGGCCCTGACGTGGGCGATAGCTGCATCAGACCAGATCTCGGATGCGACTTCCGCAAACTGGTCGTCAGCGAATGCGGGCATCGTGCTCTTGATGACCTCCCTCTCGTCACCAACCCAATGGGCTATGCCCCAGCCATCAGCGTTGCGAATCCCGCGACCATCCCTGTCGCTTTGAACCTGAAGGGCGTTCTGGGCGGTAACGAGGCTGCACTCGAGCCTCGTTGGTTGGGTTGCAAGAAAACCGTAGAGACGACACATGATGGCTCCTTTCGTCTTGTTCCAACCCGTGCGACCGCACGAACACGCGCTGAATGTCGTGTCACAGACTCTCGACCGCCGACCTCGTCTTGACAACCGTGGCAGCTTCACGTAGATTCGCCGCCAATGAACGTTGCATCCAACCGCGAGATGATGTGCATGGCCAGTAGAAAGCCGTGCAGATAACCCGCGTCGCAACGACATAGACACCAACGAGGATCTGCACCGGCACACGGGCGGGTCCTTTTCTTTTGAGCCCTCCGTTACCCGGACAGACCTCTGTGATCCCTGGAGGGAACATGACGGACAACTATCGCTACGAGACCTTGCAAGTACACGCAGGGCAGGAACCCGCAGCCGGCACCAACGCCAGAGCTGTTCCCATATATCAGACAACGTCATACACGTTCGATGATTCGGCACATGGTGCACGACTCTTTGCGCTCGAGGAGTTCGGCAACATCTACACGCGGATCATGAACCCGACCACAGACGTGTTCGAGCAGCGCATCGCGGCTCTCGAGGGAGGCATCGCGGCAGTGGCGACCGCAAGCGGCCAGGCAGCCCAGTTCACGGCGCTGACCACACTGGCCGAGTCTGGCGACAACATCGTTTCCTCCTCGTTCCTCTACGGTGGCACGTACAACCAGTTCAAGGTCACTTTCCAACGCCTCGGGATAGACGTTCGGTTCGTCACGGGTGACAGCCCGGAAGACTTCGCGTCACGAATCGATGATCGTACGAAGGCGCTGTATGTCGAGTCGATCGGCAACCCCCGGTTCAATGTCGCTGATCTGCCTGCTCTGGCAGGCATCGCCCATGACGCAGGAGTGCCGCTCGTCGTTGACAACACGTTCGGCGCTGCCGGGTACCTGTGCAGACCCATCGACCACGGTGCCGACATCGTCGTGGCTTCTGCAACGAAATGGATCGGAGGACACGGAACGTCGATCGGAGGTATCATCGTTGACTCGGGAAAATTCGACTGGGCGAACGGACGTTTCCCTGCGTTCACGGAACCGTCTCCCGGGTACCACGGGTTGAAGTTCGCTGAGACGTTCGGACCGGACGGACCGTTTGGCAACATCGCATTCGCTATTCGCGCGAGAGTTGAGGGTCTGCGCGATATCGGAGCTGCACTCTCACCTTTCAATGCCTTCTTGCTCCTCCAGGGTGTCGAGACGCTATCGTTGCGTGTCCAGCGTCACGCCGACAATGCTCTCGCGCTCGCAAGGTGGCTCGAGAAGCAGCCGACGGTTTGCTGGGTCAACTATCCCGGTCTCGAGGATCATCCATACCATGAGGTTGCGCAGCGTATCCTGGTCAACGGCTTCGGTGGTGTCCTGTCCTTCGGCGTTGAGGGCGGGGCCAAAGCGGCCGAGCGTTTCATCGACTCGGTGCAGCTCGCATCACATCTTGCCAACGTGGGCGACGCAAAGACGCTTGTGATCCACCCTGCATCGACGACGCATCAACAACTCGATGTAGTCGAGCAGCGTGCGGCAGGTGTCACCGACGACCTGGTCCGCGTATCGGTCGGAATCGAGCACATCGATGACATCGTCAGCGATTTCAAGCGGGCGTTCGCAGCGATACAACCGGCTCGCGCAGTCGCCTCATGAGACACCGGGTAACGATCGACGGTGTGTTCCATCCCGAAGGGGGTGGAACACTCCGCGATGTCGAGGTAGAGATTCGTACATGGGGCAAACACAGGTCGAAAGCCGTACTCATCTGCCACGCCCTCACCGGCAACGCTGACGCGGATGACTGGTGGCACGGATTGTTCGGCGCGGATCGCGTGTTCGATCCAGCCACATCGTTCATAGTCGCTACCAACGTGCTCGGCGGAACCTCAGGGACAACGGGTCCTACGAGCATCGATTCCGAGACAGGGCTCGCCTATCGATCTGAGTTTCCTCGAATCACGATCCGCGACATGGTTCACATTCAGAGGTCCGCACTGGAACAGCTCGGCGTGCAACACCTCGACCTCGTGACCGGCGGGTCGATGGGTGGCATGCAAGCTCTCGAGTGGGCGGCGCTGTATCCGGAACGAGTTGGCGCCATCGTCCCGATCGGCGTCGGAGCGGCCCAGTCTGCCTGGGCGATCGCGATCTCGGAGGCACAACGTCATGCCATCGTTTCGGACCCTGCCTTCGACGGCGGCCTGTACGACATCGGCGCCGGACCGTTCACAGGACTCGAAACGGCACGGATGATCGCGATGTGCAGCTATCGCAGTCCCCAGAACTTCACATCGCGTTTCGGTCGGGGCACCGACGGCACGGACTTCGACGTGCAAACGTATCTGAGATACCAGGGGGAGAAACTGGTTGCGCGTTTCGACGCCAATACCTACCTCACGTTGATCGACGCCATGGATAGCCACGATCTGGGACGTGGCCGGGGTCCGTCCGAGGCCATCGCTCACAGAATCACCACCCGCGCCCTGGTCGTGGGAATCAGTTCGGATGTCCTTTATCCCGTTGCAGAAGTACGGTCGCTTGCCGCGACACTTCCGAACGCGAGATTCGCGGTCCTCGATAGTCCCAATGGACACGATGCATTCCTCATCGATACGGATCAACTCAACGATCTCATGATGGGATTCCTCACCGAAAGTCAAGCCAAACCGCTGACGGACGGAAAGGGTGCGTCCTGGGCTTGAGTCCGGCTCTGGCAGCGCATCTCGTCAGCTCAGAGAACCCATGACGACAGCGACCTCACCGGCGACCCGGGCATTGTTCTCCGACAGGGCGAGGTTGGCAGGTATGTTTCTGCCGTTGAGGGCCGCCGAGATCTCGCCGAGTACGAACGGTGTAATCGCAGCGCCAACAACTCCCTGATGCGACGCTGTGGCGAGTGCGTCAGCCATGCTCGCTTGTATCTCCTGCGACGACAGCGCGTCTTGTTCGGGGATCGGCACTGCAAGAAGCACGCCTCCAGAATCCCACGCCAGCCGCTCGACCACGAGACGTGCCACCTCTTGCGGGGAGTCGAGTCGTATCGGCACGGGCAGACCGCTTGAACGTGCGTAGAACATCGGAAACTCATCCGTTCGGTATCCAACGACGGGCACCGACAGCGTCTCGAGATACTCGAGAGTTCCGGAGATATCGAGAAACGCCTTGGCACCTGCGGCGACCGTTAACACGGGGTGGCGCGCCATCGCCCCCAGGTCCGCCGACACGTCGCCAGTTTCTGCCGATCCGTGATGCACCCCGCCAATTCCACCCGTTGCAAAGACCCGGATTCCTGCCCTCGATGCGATGGCGAGCGAAGCGGATACCGTGGTGGCACCGACGGGCACTCGGCCGGTGATCGCTGCAGGAATATCTCTCTCTGCGGTCTTGACGGCGATACCGAGGATGCGCTCGTAATCAGCGCCATCCAAACCCACCCGAACCGAGCCGTCCATGATGGCGGTGACAGCAGGTTCAGCACCAGAATCGCGGACCGCTGCAAGCGTTCGCTCGAGGGCCTCCTCGTTCGCCGGGGACGGCAGCCCGAGATTCGAGAAGATGGTGCTCTCGAGGGCGACGACCGGCCGACCGGTGTGGATCGCATCCGCCACCGCCGGGCTCAAGATCATGTCTGACATTCGCATCTCCGGTCATCGTCGTTGACCACCACGAGGTTACGCAGAGTGCGTCTCGAGCACCTGTGCCGCAAACTCGTGGCCGGTTGCCAATGCCACAGCAGCGTCGAGGGAACACATCCGTGCGGTGATGAAACCTGCAGCAAAGGCATCCCCGGCACCGGTCGTGTCGCGGACCCCAGCAACGGGCGTCGCAACTTCACGTGCTACCTCGTGTCCCGCCTGATAGGCAACCGCATCGCCGGCTCCGGCTTTCACCACCGTGAGTTCTGCTCCGGTGAGACCGTTCGACGCATCCACATCGAGTATCGCAGCCTCATCCGCGTTGCAGAACAGGACATCGGGTGCAAGCCCCGCGATCATCTCTGAGAATCGAACCGCACCGATCTGATCGATGATCGCTACCGACGAGGCGTCAATGCTCACTGCCCCGCCGTTGCTTTGAACCTGGCGTATGGCCCAGCGCGATGTTGCCGCAAGCGGTTCCACGACAAGTGAGTACGCAGGGACATGAAGCCAGGTCACGCCATCGAGATCCGCCGGATCGACGCTGCGAAGTTCGGTCGCAGCAGCACGATCTGGCAGCATGGAACGTTCCGCGTCGACGTCAACGAGCACGATGATCGTCCCGGTGCGGCCGGCCTGCTGAACCCGTGCGTCGATGCCAGTGTTGCGCAGCTCCGATATGAGTGCGGTCCCGATCGCATCTTCACCGACTCTGCCGATGAATCGCACAGTAGACCCAGATGTCGCTGCGGTAACCGCCACGTTGGCGGCACTTCCGCCACGACGACGACGAATGGAGACCGCAGTGTCCGTCGCGGTCGCGATATCCGCTGATAGCCACACGACGATGTCCTCGACCAGGTCACCGATACAACACAACATTGCGGTCTCTACATCCGAGGTACCGCCAACGGCGCGACTACGACCGGGTATCCGCCGATTCTTCGTTTGCGGCTGACTTTCGGCGAGCTCGCAAGACCACGAAGGCAACGATGCCACCGATGCACATCACTCCGCCGAACACGAGCACGAATCGCGACACGCGCCTGGCCTTTTTGGCCACATCGCCTGCGGCGAGGACGATGTCGTCGACTCTGATAGCGAGATCATCTGCCCGACCAAGATGGCCTTGCACAACTTCCAGACCATGCTGGATCTGATCAACGGATGTCTGGGCGTATTCGATCGTTTCTAAAGCTGTCATGGGTCCCTCTTCTGCACGTTGTTGCGACTGATCACAATGCTACCCGCAGCCGAGGAATCGTCGCGACGTGTGGCTAACGTGCGGAGCGTACGGAAGGCAACTTGGAGGAGGAGTTCATGTTGGATGCCGCACAGGAAAAGTCATGGTCGGCGGAAGAACTAGGCGATCGCATATTCGAGTCGTGCAACGCAGCGTTCGATGTATACACGATGCATCTCGGCAGGAAGTTGGGCCTCTACGAAGCTCTCAAAACCGCGTCACTCACATCGCGAGAGCTCGCCGATCGCACAGGCACAACCGAGCGATACATCCGTGAGTGGCTCGAACAGCAGGCCGTGACAGGGATCCTGGAGGTCGACGATCATTCGGCGAATGCGGACGAGCGAACATACACGCTACCCGAGGGGTACGCCGAGGTACTGACCGATCGTGACAGCCTGTGGTACTTCGGACCCGCAACATCGATGACGGCTGCGGCAGGTGTGCAATTGCCGGCTCTCGCGCAGGCGTTTCGATCGGGTGGTGGCGTGTCATGGGAACAGTTCGGCGAGGACATGCGAATCGCTCAGGGCGAGATCAATCGACCCCTGTTTCTCCAGGTTCTCGCGCCGGACTGGCTCGCATCGCACGCCGAGATTCACGCCCTGCTAAGGCGGGAAGGCGCGACAGTCGCCGACATCGGTTCCGGTCTCGGCTGGTCGGCCATCGGGATCGCCAAGCACTATCCCAACGTTCGAGTCACCGGTTTCGATGTCGACCAGCCTTCGGTCGATGCCGCGAACGCGAATGCCGCTGAACTCGGCGTTTCCGACCGGGTTACGTTCGAGCGCGTTGATCCTGGCGAAGAAGCAGAGGAGGACGTCTACGACGTTGTGATCGCATGCGAGTGTCTTCACGATATGTCAGATCCGGTGTCGGTCCTCGCTGGCGCCCGAAAGATGGTGAAACCGGGTGGAGCGGTGCTGATCCTCGACGAGCGCACGCACGACGAGTTCACCATCGATGCTGGTGACATGGAGCGTTTTCTCTACGGATTCTCTGTGACGACCTGCCTGCCGGACGGGCTCTCCCACGAACCCTCGGTCGGAACGGGCACGGTGATGCGCAAAAGCACCCTCGACGGTTACGCACGGAGCGCCGGATTCGACCGCGTGGAGGATCTGGCTATCGAGCATGAACAGTTCCGGTTGTACCAGCTCATCTAGCGCCCCATTCGGAATGGACGCGACGATCCGTCGGTTCATCGCCATATGGACAGTCGACAACCGAACCTCGACACGACGCTCACCGACGAACGCGTGCGTCCATTTCTGCCCCTCGTGTATCTCGCGTGGTCAGATGCCCAGCTATCACCAGACGAGTTAGAAGGCATCTGCACCGAGATCGCCAGACACAACGGCATCGATATCGATTGCCAGGTAGCGCTACGCCGATGGCTCGACCCCGAGCGCCCGCCGACGCCGACAGAGTTCGGCAATCTTGCCGCCCAGGTTGTGGCCTGGGCAGCAGATGTCGAGCTGCCTGCCAGCGCGACCGTGACAGATCTGGGTTTGGCAATCGCTCAGGCGACAAGACGCGACGGCAAAGTATCGCCAGATGAGAGACAAGCGCTCGACGATATCGAGGATCGTTACGGGCCATTCGGACCCGTTCCGGAAGCCCTTGGCGGCGACATCTCGCTGCGCGACATCGTCGTCCCGGAAGCACCGTTCGATGTCAATGTACTGACCGAGGCCCTCGACGGACGCGATGCACCAACCCGAAGGCGTATGAGAGCGCTTCTCAGCCAACCCGACTTCGCGTATCGGTACGGCGTCGATACCCACACGTATCGCGAGCAGGTTCTCGACTGGGCAAAGAGCATCGCCGCCGAGGGTTTTGGCTCGCTCGGGTACCCCGAGCCATACGGCGAGGATGACATCGGCGCATTCATCGCAGGTTTCACGACGCTTGCTCATCACGATCTCAGCCTGCTCACCAAGTTCGGGGTGCAATTCGGGCTATTCGGTGGTTCCATCGCCAGGTTGGGGACCGCCAAGCATCACGAGCAGTATCTCGATCGTGCCGGATCACTCGTGTTGCCGGGGTGTTTTGCGATGACCGAGACCGGGCATGGTTCAAACGTCAGGGACCTCGAGACGACTGCGCGATATGACCAGGGAACGGACGAGCTGATCATCACAACCCCGAACGATCTCGCCCGCAAGGACTACATCGGAAACGCAGCCGCCCACGGACAGCTAGCGATTGTCTTCGCACGCCTCATCGTCGACGACACCGACCA
>BTQP01000073.1:0-8949 GCA_036985935.1 Acidimicrobiia bacterium
CATAACGGCACATATGGGTGACCATCCAAGTAGGACAAACCGCACCTATCGCCGGTCAAGGCTGGCCTCACCGTGCCAATTCCCGAACTCAATCCTGCTCAGGCAACTGGTATTCACCGCACTCACACTTCGGCACGGTGCATTTGTGATGATCACTGTGTTCCTTGCGAGGGTGGCCACAATACGTACAACGCTGCCTTCCACCATCGATGATCGGTTTGGGCTTCATCAGAAATCCTCCTCGGAGGTGTTGCCGAACAAGAACTGCTCCCTCGGGAGTGAGGAATCGTTCAACCGAAGCTAGTTGTTGTTTCGCTCTTGATCGCGTCGCTCTCGTGCTTCCTTGCGCCTGAGGTCGGCCCTCAAACGCTCTTCCTTACGCTCACGCTCTGCCGCATCGTGGGCTTCCTTGCGTTCCCGCTCGTAGCGTTCGGCACTTTCTCGATCAGTCTCCACGCCAAACTCCGATACTCGAACGCCATCGTTTCGTTGCTCTTACAGTACAGCACCGTGGAGAGTCACATTCAGGAGCGACGGACTCGATCATCGGCACTTCCACCGCCCGTCCGCCAAACCACGGACGGATTGCCCCTATATCCTCAAATATGGGCGGCTGTGGCGTGATATGAGGTTCGCGTCGAGCCACCTCGATCCAGCGCAAAGGATCGCGTGCGCGTGACTAGCCAGTTCGTTGTTATGCAAACCACCCTCTCTATCCGCGTTGATCGCGCCGATAATTGCTGTATCAGGCTGTTGTCTCAAAGGCGGAATCTCAACTACAGCTTGTGACATAGATATGGCGTATGCCGCCGGTATCGGTCGTGGGACCCACGTTCTTTGACCGCAGTCGGCGACGCGGTGACGGCTGCATGGAGCCCGACCTCAGGAAGGGACACGACGTGCGAGGACTGACACCGCTGCGAGGGACATGGATCGCGATCGCGATCATGAGTCCTGTCCTCGTCGCGCAAATCGCTTTTGCAGTACCCAGGTACCTCGCGCAGGACACACCTGAAGCGGCGGTCACGACCACGTATGACGCTCAGGATGATGCCGATCCACTGAACACACCCACAACGGAGGGAAGCAACGCTCCTCGTGACGCCACCGAGGTTCCAGACGGCACAACCGACCTTCCCGGTAACAGCGCTGAAGTTCCAGATAGCACAACCGACTTTCCTGGTAACAGTGCTGAAGTTCCAGACGGTCCGATCAACCACGGACAGGTCATGAAGCAGCTTCAGGAACTCACAGACGGTCCAGCTTCCGGATGTCTCACGAGCGCGGTCGCCCGCTCGGACCTGGGCAAGGGCAACCAACGGGATCAAACCGACACAACCAATACAACGCTGTCGCCGACCTTCGCCGACGAATTCGAATGCACAAGCGTCAAGGCTCCGGACGGCAACGGCACAAGCGAAGTCTCCAAAGACACCGCTACGAATAGACCAGGCAAACAGAACCCGTCGGACACATCCAGAAAAGACTCAGCCAAGTCCAAGAACGGACGAGGCAAGTCTGGCAAGTAACACCGTCCGGCCCGTCGGCGTCACCTGGCGGTCAGAGAAGGGCTACAGCGCAGCCTTGAGCCACCTGACGGAAGCGCCACCAGGCGTAAGCCGCACCGCGATAGCATCGATTCGATGAACCGGCAGTCCGTAGCCGTGGACAGCCCGACGGATCCGATGAGCCTTGACGTCGTCGACCGCCTCCATCGGGTCGTCGCCGTTGGCGCTCGTCTTGACCTCGACCACTATCCGGCGAGAACCCTCGAGCACGATGAGATCGAGTTCGTCACCGTCGACAAACACGTTCCTCTCGATAACGGTCAACCCGCGCTCGACAAGAAAACGTGCCGCAACGGACTCGCCGTACCGGCCTACGTCCATGCGATGCGCTGACGTGTGGCGTTCCATGCTTCAAACATACGGCGTGGCTATGACAGATACGTGGACGGCGCGCGGCTGGCCGACGCTCTTCTAGATTCCGCCCCAGCGGTCCATTGGCCAGATGATCACAAACGCCTTGCCGACGACGGTGTCGATGGGTATCGGCCCAAAGAACCGGGAGTCCTGGCTCGCCGAACGGTTGTCCCCCATGACGAACAGGTCGCCTTCGGGGATGAGGACGGGACCGAAGTCTGGAATCGGACGCTCGGGGTTCTTGCGGTAAGGCTCGACCTGCACGACGCCATTCACAAGCAGTTCTCCGTCAACGGCCTCGACTACGTCGCCTGGCAGACCGATCACCCGTTTGATGAACTCTGATTGCGGAGCCGCCAGACCGATCGATTCGAACAGGTTCCTCACCGCACTGTCGACAGCACCCTCTTGAGGCTGTTCAAAACCGCCACGAGGGTCGTCGAAAACGATGACATCCTTGCGTGATATGTCGCCGATCTCGTAGGTGATCTTGTTGACAAGGACGCGATCGTTGATCATCAACGTGTCTTCCATCGACGACGAGGGGATGTAGAAAGCCTGAAAGAAGAACGTCTTGATGATGACCGCCACGACCAGCGCGATCCCGATGAGCAGGGGAAGTTCCAGCCAGAATGGCAATTGTTTCTTGCCTTCAGGGGAACCAGAATCGGCCGGCGTCTGTGCATCCGGCGCGTCAGGGAACCCGGTGTTGTCTTCCTGAGTCACGCCGAAACATTACCCGTATCGACGAGAAAACCAGCCCGAGTGTCGAACACGTACCTTCTACCCCCGAGATAGTCGTGCCACAGCATCCGCGCGGCGGTCGAGCGGTAGGGAGACCAGCGGGCAGCGATACCGTCGCACTCCTTCTTGGCGAGAACGTGCTCGTGTCCGAGGTTGCGAGAAAGCGACACATAGAGCGCCCGGTCCCCCGTTGGCCAAACATCGGGTCTACCGGCGACAAAGAGCTCGAAACATGCAACTGTCCACGGACCGATGCCACGAACGGCGAGCAGCTCTGCGCTTCCGACGTCGCCGCCACCAACTATTCGATCGAGATCGAGATCGCCCGCAAGGATCTGGCCAGCGATACCCCGCACATACCCCGCCTTCTGGCGTGAGAATCCGATCGCCCTCAACTCGGCATCATCGAGTTCGAGGAACGACACGGGATTCGCGTCTCCGATGGCAGCCTCGAGCTTGTCATAGGCGGCCTGAGCTGATGCAAGGGACACCTGTTGCTCGAGGATGAAACGCACGAGGGTGCCGAAGGTTGGAGGTCTTCGCCATACGGGCGGCGGTCCGTTGCGGGACAGAAGCTTGTCGAACAGCTCGTCTTGAGCGCAGAGGCCAGAGACGTTATCTATGACGGCCACAGGGTCTCACGAAACCATGAGAGGGATCAGTCGCGCTTTTCTTTGATCCTGGTCGCCTTGCCGACACGATCTCGAAGGTAGTACAGCTTGGCACGGCGCACATCGCCTCGCCTTGTGATTTCGACTTCCTGAATTGTCGGCGAGTGGAGTGGGAAGATGCGCTCGACTCCGACACCGAAACTCAACTTGCGGACCGTAAACGTTGCGCGAGCTCCACTTCCGCCGTTGCGAGCGATGACCACTCCCTCGAACACCTGCACCCGCTCTCGGTTGCCTTCGATGACTCGCACGTGCACACGCACGGTGTCACCCGGGCTGAAGTTCGGGATGTCGTCGCGCAGCTGTGCTGCCTCGATCTCTTCGATCGTATTCACGGGATCCTCCGAAAAGAAAAACGGTGGTAGGACCCAGCATTCTAGTCAGCTACGTTGTCTAACAACCCCCTGCGATCGGTCCATCAATCCTCACCGATGAGATCGGGTCGTCGCTTTCTGGTTCGGTCGACCCTCTGCTCCGCTCGCCAGGTCTCGATCGCACCGTGATCTCCTGAAAGCAGCACTTCGGGCACACGCCAACCAGCGAATTCGGCGGGGCGGGTGTACTGAGGTTCCTCGAGCTGGCTGTTTCGGAAACTTTCGGACTCGGTTGACGATGGGTTGCCGATGACTCCTGGCAGCAAGCGGGTCACGCCCTCGATGACCGCGGCAGCGGCGACCTCTCCGCCGAGAAGTACGTAGTCGCCGAGTGAAATTTCTTCGTCGATGTAGTTGTCGATCAGGCGCTGATCAACCCCCTCGTATCTGCCACACACGAAGGTGATCGCGGGCAGGGCAGCAAACCGATCAAGGGTTGCCTGGTCGAGTGGTCTCCCCGTCGGTGAGAAGAAGACGCGGTGGGTATCGGCGAGCGGCTCAAGAGTTCGTGCGAGGGGTTCGACCATCATGACCATCCCGGCTCCACCACCAAACGGTGCATCGTCCACCTGGCGATGCACACCCTTGCCGTGGTCCCTCGGGTTGTGGAGGACCACCTCGAGTTGGCCACCCTCTATCGCTCGGCCGACGAGCGACACACGCAGCGGAGACTCGAAATACTCGGGAAAGAGCGTGACGATGTTGACGGAGAGCGTCATCTCTCCAGAGTTTCGGGACGCAGCGCGGCGACCAGCAGAACAGCTGTCTGATGCGCAATCATGTCAGCTTCGCCAACCGGGTCTTTTGAATCCATCACGACCTTCCCGCCGGTCATGATGATCTGTTCCATCATCCGTCCAGCAAGGCGTGGTGGTATTGATCGGAAGGTTCCGTCCTGCACTCCCTGCCGGTAGACGATCGCAAACTCGGATGCCAGCCCCTCATGGGCCTCAGAAATCGACTTCTGTGCCTCGGGACTCAGCCGGGGTACCTCGGTGTGGAGGATGAGACCGATGTGGTCAGTACCGACGTATCTCACCATGAGGTCGGCGAGCGCAAAAAGGCGGTCCGCGGGAGGCAGTGAGGTATCGACTGAGTCGAGGATCTCGTCAGTCATAGGAGGCAGATCCCGTCGAACGAGCTCTACGAGCATGGCCTCTTTCGAGGCGAAGTGCTCATAGAAGGTCGTTCGACCGATACCGACCGCAGACGTGATGTCGGCATGTGACATCTCGGTGTATCCGATCTCGGCGATCAGGTCTCGGGCAGCATCGAGCATCGCCAATCGGACGCTTCCTTGGGCAGCGCGGGTAGCCATGATCCGCAGGATACTTGTGAAATTTGCTAGCAGGTGCGGGTCACTCGATGCGGAGGCCGACCTCGATGGCTTCGTAGGTCGTCGTCCTTCTCACAGGCTGCCGATCGAGATCTGAGATGACGTCGCGGAAGTCGGCAACGGTGACCTCAGTACCGTGCGATGCCCCCGCTGCCCGTGAGATGGACTCGTCCATCAGGGTTCCTCCCATGTCGTTACAGCCAGAGCGCAGCAACGTCTCAGCCCCTTCGAGGCCGAGTTTGACCCACGACGCCTGGATGTTGTCGATGAGACCCACGAACGCTATGCGGGCAACAGCATGCATGAGAACGACCTCATCCCACGTTGGACCTGGCCGGGCCTGCCCTCTCAGCCAGATCGGGGAACCCATGTGTACAAACGGAAGTGGGACGAACTCGGTGAAACCTGCCGTCCGCCTTTGAATCTGGCGTATCACCTCGATGTGGTTCGCCCACGATCGCGGGCCGTCGACATGACCGAACATGATCGTCGAAGTCGTCTTGAGGCCGATCTCGTGCGCGGTGATCATGACCTCTGCCCACTGACTTGTTCGGATCTTGTCGGGACACAGCGTGAGGCGCACGTCGTCGTCGAGGATCTCTGCAGCGGTCCCAGGCAGCGTTCCAAGACCGGCATTCTTGAGAGCAACGAGCAATTCGCGAACGGTCATACCTGCAGTCTCGGCACCCTGCCACACCTCCAGTGGTGTGTATCCGTGGATGTGAAGGTCGGGAAGTTGCGCTTTGATAGCCGAGACGAGATCGATGTAGAACTGACCCGTGAACTCGGGGTGGATTCCACCCTGGAGGCACACCTCGGTCGCTCCCCTATCCCACGCCTCCTGGGAACGTTCCACAACCTCGTCGATGCTGAGCAGATACGGTTCTCCGCGGAGATCCAGAGAACGGGGACCCTTGCTGAAGGCGCAGAAACCACATTTGAAATAGCACTGGTTCGTGTAGTTGATGTTCCGGTTGACCACGAACGTCACGTCGTCCCCAACGATGTTCTTTCGAATCGTGTCGGCTGCATCTGCGATCGCCTCGACATCAGATCCGTGAGCCGCGAACAGGACCTCGATCTCGTCGCGTGTTGGGGCATCGCCGCGTATCGCTCGCTCGAGAATTGCGGCGATAGTGTCGGAGGAATCGGGGAACTGAGAACCGTCGCGCTGTCGCCACGCGGCATCGGCCCACGCTGCCGACATCCTTGTTTCGGACCGGGGTGTCTCCATGTCCTTGCCCGGAGCCCACTCGGAGCGAGGTCTGGCGCGCCCGGAGCCGTCTATCTGGTTCAAGTACGCGCTGAAAGCTCCTGCGCCAAGCTCCGCCGCGACCTGGTCATAGGCCAACCCTATCGGGAAAGCTGTGCGCTCTACGAGCGCCCCCGGTGGCAGGGCATCGCGCAATTCGCCGATGCTCTCGCTGTCCCAGCCGCGAAGCAACAGGTCGCCTGCACCTTTCGAAACGGCCTCGACCCCGTCGGAAACGGTATCCACGAAGACCGATACCGCGGTGCTCGAGCCGGGCAAACCCGCGATCTCGCACGCCCGAGCAACGCGACTCCGCGACGTGCGAAGGAACCCGGCACGAGAAAAGGCCACGGCATTCATCACATCCATACGATCACCGCTGTCGGTGATCGTGATCCGCCACCCAGGGACACCTCTCTTCGTGAGCGCCGATGACATCGAAGGATCCACGACATATGCCGGCGCGTCCAGATCGGGAGATCCGCTGGCAAGTAGTAGTCCGCCCCGCTGGGCGCCCTCGATGTCGGCCAGGGCAGGTGACTCGACTTCCGCGACGAGCGTTCCCTCGATCCGGCGTGTCGACGCCCAGATCTCGTTGACACTCGATGCAGGGCGAACCTGGAGAAAACTGACAGTGCTCATGGCGCTCCGGGGATCGTGGAAAGCTCGTTGGGGACGCCAGCGTACCCGTCGGCTGTAGCCCGTTCGACAGCGTGAGGCAACAACTCTTCGTCGATCCAGTTCGAGTTGAGGTACTCGGGATATACGGGAAGCCGCGGCCGGAGCACGAACCCCGCAGATTCCGTCACCGCGTTCAGCTTGTCGAGGTGCGGCCAGGGGGCTTCAGGGTTCACCCAATCGATCGTGAGAGGGCTCACACCGCCCCAGTCATTGATTCCTGCGTCAAGGTACACCGAGAAATCTTCCGTGAGGTTCGGGGGAACCTGGAGGTTCGCCTCAGCTCCGAGGATCACGCGCGCCAGCGCGACAACCCGAACGAAATACGGGATTTGTGGTTCCGGAGCGTTCCTCATCCTGGTGTCGGCCTTCGCCCTGAAGTTCTGGATGATGAACTCTTGAATGTGGCCGGTTGTTCGCTGGATATCCGCGAGTGCGAACAAACTGTCGACGACTTCACCTCGCGTTTCCCCGATGCCAACCAGGATGCCGGATGTGAAAGGCACACGTTGGCGCCCTGCTTCGATGATTGTCTCGACGCGCACAGCGGGGATCTTGTCAGGGCAGTTGTGGTGCGGCATTCCGGGCTCCGTCAGACGGTCCGAGATGTTCTCGAGCATGAGCCCCATCGAGACGTTGCTCGGCCGTAATGCAGCGATGTCTGAGGCGGTCATGATCCCGGGGTTTGCATGGGGAAAGAGACGGGTCTCTGACCGGATGAGTTCCGACATCTCTACGACATAGTCGATCGTCGTCTCACACCCCTGGCCCTCGAGGAACGCTTGCGCCTGGGGCCACTTCGCTTCCGGCTTGTCACCGAGGGTCAGGAGGGCCTCGGTGCAGTCCATCTCGTCGCCCGCTCGTACGATCGCCAGCACATCATCCGGGCTGAGGAACTGGCCGCCGGCGCCCGGGGGTTTGACGAACGTGCAGTACGTACAGGTGTCGCGACATAGCGTGGTGATCGGGACGAATACCTTGCGCGAGTAGGTGATCGTTCGTCCATGCCCCTCATCGCGGAGCCGTGCGGCCTGTGCGAGAAGATCCGCAGCTGGGGTGCCCTCGCCGAGAAGCGCGACGGCTTCTGCGCGATCGATGACCGTCGAATTCATCACGAGACAGTATCACTGCCCCGGAGGGTCACCGACGACACTCTCATCCAAGTGGCGCTCGGGTTGGTCGTCAGCGTCAGGTACATCGCGTTCGAGGTTCCTCATCGGGCCGTACGCATATCCCACAACGGACAGGACGATCGTGTAGACGCCGATCATCACGAAGAAGAGACCGAGAGCGGCACCTTCGCCCGTGCCGAACCACCCCTGCAGGGTCAGACCAAGCGCGGAATTGCCGGTCATGAGCGGAACGAACACCCGGTCTGCGAGAGGACCGGCGATCACGAGCGCCAGTGGAGTAGCAGCCTGGCTGATCATCGCCCGCGCAGAAAACACCTTTCCCTGGACGTCAGGTTCGACCTTGGCAAGCCAGATCGACTGGCTCATCGCGTTTCCGATAGGTACGACGAACATCCCAACCCACAGAGCGAACACGACAACAAAAAGGACGGTCGTCGCGCCAACAAGCGCAAGCATGGCCCCGAGGATGAAGGTCATGATCACAAGGCCTCGAACACGAAGCTTTGCGCCCTTCCAGACAGACGCAACGATCGAACCAGCAAGCATTCCCGTCGCCCCGAGCGACAGCGCGGTCCCCATCGTTCCGGGTGATGTGAACGAAAGCATGTATCCGATGAATATCGGCGAGATCAGGCCGAATGCGAGGTTGATGCCTGCGAAGAAGATGAGCAGAGCGAATAGTCCATGGCGTTCGAGGACGTATCGGAAACCGAACAGCGATTCCTGCCACAGCGTGCCCCTGGCCTCCTCCCCAACCTGTGTCTTTGGTGGTTTCGGAAATCGGACGGCAAGCAGCGTTGCGATTGCAAAGGTGAATGTGACGGCGTCGACGATGAGCA
>BTQP01000074.1:0-8876 GCA_036985935.1 Acidimicrobiia bacterium
ATGTTGCCGTACCGTTGGCGGACCATGTGGACGAGTGCGACGCCATCCGCGCGGGGCATCGAAAAGTCGACGACGAGTGCATCGATTTCGTTCTTGGCCAGGGCAGCAAGCGCATCGGACACGCTTCCTGCGGAGACCGTAGAGAATCCGTGCGAGGCGAGCACTCCGGATACGACCTGGCGCACTCCCTGGCTGTCATCCACGATGAGGACAGTGTGGACGGGGCCTGAGGGGCGAATCGCAAGATCACGCAGATTGTCCGCGAGACGACCCGCATCAACCAGCATCACCGTTTCGTCTGCCCCGAGCAGGGCAACCCCAGAAACCACCGAAGCGCCACTAAGCAGGGCACCGAGATCTTTGGTAGCTACCTCGTGAAGATCGAGAACATCATCCACAGCAAGGGCTATGTGACCCATGGAGCTCTTCAACACGAGTACCTGGGACGGAAGGCCTTCGACGTCGAGACCCGCCACAGTGGCGAACGAAGAGTACGGGACCGTCTCAGACTCGTAGCCGATAGTGCTGCCCTGCTCGGTGACAGAGATAGCAACATCCTGAATGTTGAGTATCGCAAGGATGCTCGATTCCGGGATCCCCCACGAGTGGCCACCTGCGGTGAAGATCTGGGCCCGCTGGAGAGCGCGATGCGCCGGCAACGTGACGACAAACGTCGTACCGCGGCCCGGAGCCGACTCCATTGTCATCGTTCCAAAGACTTCCTCAACAATCGCCGTGACTCGTGCGAGGCCGTCGCCTTCACCGGTGAATTCCGACTGCCCGGGTGCCGTTGAGAACCCCTCGGAGAACACCACCGACCGAAGCTGCTCCTCGGTTGGATCGTCTTCGACCAGATCTCGCTGCCGGGCGATCTCTCGGACGCGGGGCCAGTCGATCCCGGAGCCATCGTCAGCAACAACGATCTGGAGATGCTGGTCGTCGCGTGACAGTGCGAGCTTGACGGTTCCGTGTTCCGACTTGCCACGTGTGATGCGCGTTTCGGCATCTTCGATCCCGTGTGCCAGCGCATTGACAACGAGATGACGAATGATCTCACCAACGCGGTCGACCATCTGGCGATCGACGGCGGTGTCCTCACCTTCGATCACCAATTCGATTTCGCGCCCCACGCGTTTGGAGAGGTATCGAGCGAGTTGGGGCAGAGTCGATGTGATGTTCGTCAGTGGCATCATCGTCAGTCCAAGCGCGGCAGACTCGAGACTGACTGAAGCCCTCCGCACCGTTTCGAGTGCTTCCATCGACCCTTCAACCGAAACGAGCGAAACACCCTCGGCAGCATTGAGAACTTCATCAGTCTGACGGATCGTGCTCTCCAGGTCGATTCGCAGAGCGGCGACATCATTGATCATGCGGAAAAGTCGACCAGCGTTGACGGGTACAGATTCCTCTGCGGCCCAGGTCTCAACGGCGCCGACAAGGCCACCAAGATCGTAGGCATCAGCGGTCTCAGGATCCAGAATCGAGCGCTTCTCACCAACAAGGGCGAGTCCAGGTGGTTCCATCAAAGTCCCGGCCGGCCCACGACCACCCTGGCCCGATACCGACTCGACACCGTCGAAGGCATCGTGGACGATTTCATACGTGATGACCGGTGTTGGAAGCTTCCCGTCCGGTCCGGGCTCGAATACCAACGTTTCGTCCGTCGAGCCAGACACATCGGGTTCGTCTCCCGCCTCCGGTTCGGTATCGGCCGCCTCGGGTGCGGAATCCGCGACCTGCTCTTCGATCTTGTCGAGGGCCGCAGCGATCTCTTCGGCTTCGGCGGCGGCCTCCGAATCGTCTTCCTCGTCTGAGCCACTGCCAGGGGCCTCTTCGGTCTCCTGACCGTCAACGGTGACAACCTCAACGTCGGCATCGGCCTCTTCGGTCTCAGCCTCATCCTCATCGGCGCTGTCCTCGGTCAGTTCTTCATCGTCGTCGATTGCCTCAGGAGCCTCATCGGCGGCTCCCTCGTCGGCATCGTCGGATGATTCAACGTCGTCGGACGCATCCTCCTCCTGCTCGATCCCCTCGTCTCCGAGCGGTCGAGGCAGTTCCTCGAGTTTTGCCGGGTCGTCTATGAGGGCCCGGACCGTTTCGATCGCCTCCGAGACAGGTTCTTCATCGCCACTCAGAGCCTGGGGAATCGCATCCGAGAGCAGCGTCAAAGTCCTGGCGAGCATCGAAGATGGTTCGAGGTCGCCTTGTTGAATCCAGCGCCAGATCAGCTCGCAGGTCTCCCCACCACGGGCAATGCCTTCATACCCCATGACACGCCCGGTGCCCTTGATCGTATGACCCTCGCGAAGCATGCGCCCAGCAACCCCGGACGTGATCTCTCCGTCGAGCATCGCTTGTGCACCTTCGGCGAGACTTGCGGCGCGCTCGTCGAGTTCGTCCTTGAACAGCTGTTCAAGCTCCGCGTCATTCTGAAATTCCATCAAGACACCATGAGATAGAAGGTCGTTTCCACATAGGCGATATCGGACGAAAATTCCGCAGTCTTAAGGGTTATGACTAGTTATTGCTCGGCGAAGCCGAGCGGTACTTGGTATTCGGTACTCGGTACCTGGTAGTAGGTATCTGGTATTAGGAGGATCAGCGGATCGCGGGCCTATCAGCCTTACCGCTCGCCCTCTTCGTCCGGCAGTCCAAGTACCAAGTACTGAGTACTGAGTACCGGGGGAGCCCCGCGACCCCTACTCCCATTCGATGGTGGCGGGGGGTTTGGATGAGATGTCGTAGGCGACGCGGTTGATGCCTGGGACCTCGTTGATGACTCGCGACGAGATCGAAGCAAGCAGGTCGTAGGGCAATCGAGCCCAGTCCGCTGTCATCGCGTCATCGGATGTCACCGCCCGGAGAATGAGCGGATATGCGTACGTGCGCCCGTCTCCCTGGACGCCCACGGTCTTGATGGCGGGCAGGATGCCGAAGGCTTGCCAGATATCGTGATACAGACCTGCCTTTCTGATCTCGTCGAGCACGATCGCATCGGCCTCGCGCAGGATGTCGAGACGTTCCTGAGTGATATCACCGATGATGCGCACGGCCAGACCAGGTCCGGGGAACGGTTGGCGCCACACGATCTCATCGGGTAATCCAAGTTCCGCCCCGACAGCCCGGACCTCGTCCTTGAAGAGGTCTCTCAAGGGTTCCACGAGGGAGAACTTCATGTCCTCTGGCAATCCACCGACGTTGTGATGGCTCTTGATCTTCGCAGCGTCCTTGGTTCCGGACTCGATGACATCCGGGTACAACGTTCCCTGGACGAGGAAGTTCGCACCCTCGATTCCGTCAGCGACCTCCTCGAACACCCTGATGAACGTCTCGCCGATGATCTTGCGCTTCTCCTCGGGGTCGGTTACCCCTTCGAGTGCACTGAGGAACCGGTCCTCCGCCTTGACGTGTATGAGGTTCATCTTGAAGTGGTCACGGAACGTGGCTTCGACCTGCTCCCCCTCGCCCTTGCGCATCAACCCGTGGTCGACAAAAACGCAGACGAGTTGGTCGCCGATCGCCTTGTGCACGATCGCCGCAGCAACTGAAGAATCCACTCCCCCACTCAGCCCGCAGATCGCGACCCCGTCGCCAACGAACTCGCGTATCGCGTCGACGGACTCCTCGATGATGCCAGCGTTCGTCCAGGTCGTTCGTGCTCCACAGACGTCGGTGAGGAACCGTTCCAGTGTTTCTCGACCGTGTTCCGTGTGTTTGACCTCTGGATGGAACTGGACGCCATACATACGAGACTCGCGATTTTCCATCGCGGCGACGGGAGCCTCCGGTGTACGCGCCGTCACACTGAAACCGGGAGGTGGCACCACGACGGCGTCGTTGTGGCTCATCCATACTTGCTGGGATGCCGGCTGCCCAACGAACAATTCGGACTCACCAACGGTGGTGAGTTCGGCGGCGCCGTACTCCGCCGTCCCTGTCGCAGAGACCGTTCCCCCGAGAGTCTGGGCGAGCACCTGATGGCCATAACAGATTCCGAGAATCGGGATGCCCAGCTGGAGGATCTCAGGGTCGAGCCCGTAGGCGTCCGGTGCGTACACGGACGCCGGGCCACCGGACAGAACGATCCCGATCGGTGACCTGTCTGTGATCTCGGATGCCGAAACGTCGCGGGGGACGATCTCCGAGAACACCCGCGCTTCGCGGATACGGCGTGCGATCAGCTGCGCATACTGCGCACCAAAATCGACGACGAGAATACGGTCGAAATCACCGTCAGATGCCTGACCGGAGATGGCTGGGCTCGCCATCGTTTAGCCCATCCCAACGCCCTGGGACCGCTGAAGAATCTTGCCCTCCGTCTGAAGGGCGGGTGCGACCATGACCTCTGCTTTTTGGAATTCTTTGACAGTTGCGTAGCCCGTGGTTGCCATCGATCCTCGCAGGCCACCAAACAGGTTCCTGCGTCCATCGTTCTCATGTGCCGGACCGACGAGTATCTCCTCGATGGTTCCAAGGACCCCGGTTTTCACCCTCGAGCCTCTCGGCAACGTCGGATGGAACGTCGCCATGCCCCAGTGGAAACCTCCTGAGGGCGATTCCGCAGCGGCAGCCATAGGTGACCCCAACATCACCGCATCGGCTCCGCAGGCGATCGCTTTGGATATGTCACCACCGGTCCGCATTCCGCCATCGGCGATGACGTGCACGTACCGACCGGTTTCCTCGAGGTACGCGGTACGCGCACCTGCTGCGTCGGCAATTGCCGTTGCCTGCGGCACACCGATGCCGAGCACGCCTCGCGTGGTGCACGCCGCACCTGGGCCTACACCTACAAGTACGGCGACGGCGCCGGTGCGCATGAGGTGCAGTGCGCCGGAATACGAGGCGCAGCCACCAACGATCACCGGCAATTCGACTCCGCGGATGAACTCGAAGAGGTCGAGTGGCTCCACCGTTGATGACACATGCTCGGCCGAAACCACCGTCCCCTGGATGACGAGTACGTCGATCCCGCCTGCCTTGGCGAACCCGATGTACTTCGCGACATTCTGGGGTGTGAGACTGCCGGACGTAACAACTCCGCCATCTTTGATCTCTTTGATGCGTTGTGTGATGAGCTCCGGGATGATCGGCGCCGCATACAGCTCCTGCATGCGGCGGGTTGCCTTCTCTGCATCCAGTCCGGCGATCTCTTCGTACACGGGGATCGGGTCTTCGTATCGGGTCCACAGACCCTCGAGATTCAGACACGCCAGCCCGCCGAGGCGTCCGATCGCAATCGCATTGTCCGGTGTCACAGCCGAATCCATAGCCGAAGCCATCATCGGCAGGTCGAACGTGAATGCGTCGAGCTCCCATGAGAGGTCAACGTCTTGTGGATCCCGCGTTCGCCGTGACGGGACGATGGCAATATCGTCGAATCCCCACGCGCGACGACCCGACTTCGCTCTTCCAATCTCGATCTCCACGAGAACCCTCCGTATAGGCGCCAGCACTCGGGAGAGTAGCTCACCGCGACCTCTCTTCGGTCCCGAAGGGAGGACGGAGAACGGTGGCTTCTTCAGAACCCTTTGATGCCTACTGCCTTCCGGACTTCTCGTTGGTAGGGCTGGGCGAGTTCGTGGGCCTTCTCGCCGCCGTGCTTGAGTACTTCGCGTATGTCGCCGTTCGACAGGGCCTGGTAGCGGGGCTTGAACGGTGCGAGTTCTTCGATGACGGCATCCGCGACTGCGTCCTTGAACACGCCGTAGCCGCTGCCGCCGTACTGCGATGCGAGATCCTCGACCGATTGTCCCGTACACGCTGACATGATCTCGAGCAGGTTCGATATCCCCGGTTTCGTTTCGCGGTCGAAACGGACCTCCGGGTCACTATCGGTCACCGCTGAACGAATGCGTTTTCGGATGACATCGGCATCGTCGAGCATGAGGATCCTGCTTTTCGCCTGGGAATCGGACTTCGCCATTTTCGCGGTCGGTTCTGTCAGCGACATCACACGAGCGGACGTTTCGGGGATGTACCCGTCGGGGATCGGGAACACCTCCCCGAACCTGTTGTTGAACCGCTCGGCGAGATCGCGGGTCATCTCGATGTGCTGACGCTGATCGTCACCGACGGGCACCAGGTTGGCACGGTACAGCAGGATGTCGGCAGCCATGAGCACGGGGTACGAGTACAACCCGAGGTTCGATGACGAGCCCGCCGCAGTTTTGTCCTTGAATTGGGTCATCCTGTTCAAAGTGCCCATCGGTGTCATCGTGCCAAGGATCCAGGCGAGCTCGGCATGCTCTCGTACTTGAGATTGTGTGTACAGAAGCGAACGTTCCGGATCAACGCCGAGCGCGATCAGGACTTTTGCAGTCTCGATGCGTGCCTTCTCGAGTTCGACAGGGTCGTAGTCCGTCGTCATCGCATGCAGGTCGACGATGCAATAGATCGTGTCGAAACTCTCCTGAAGCTCTACCCAGTTGCGAAAAGCACCGAGATAGTTACCGAGATGGATGTTGCCGGTCGGCTGGACGCCGGAGAAGATACGTTGTCGAGCAGTGTCACTCACGATGGCGGCCGATCATGCCGGGACATTGCCTGGTAGTGCGGTGACCAGCGACCCGATGAATTCGTCGAGCTCGCTGTGTAAAACAGGGTCCTGCTCTGCGAGCCGCGTCCGTGCGTTTCCGACCGGGAGCGCATCAACGGATTCGTCGGCGCGGATCGATTGCATGATGACACTCATCACCGACAGTCCTGTCACCCCGCCTCCGCTTCCGGGTGTGGCACACATGAGTCCCACAGGCTTTGCCTCCAATGGTCTCTTCGTGACGCGTGTTACCCAGTCGATGGCGTTCTTGAGCAGCGGCGTCGGGCCTCCGTTGTACTCGGGGCTTACGAACACGACGACGTCGGCGGCGACGAGGACATCGTGAAGACGGACCGCAGACTCCGGAATGCCTACCTCGACCTCACAGTCGCCGTCGTAGATCGGCATGTCGTATTCGTTGAGGTCGACGACGCTTGCGTGCAGGCCGTGCGCCCCGGCGACCTCCGCTGCCTCGTTTGCAAGCGCAACGTTGACCGAGTCCGATCGCTTGGATCCGGGAAGGAATACGATCGAGTGCACGTCTGCTTGTGCTGATGGTGAATCTGGCGTCACTGCGAAATCACCATGCCGACCCGTCGAGCTTCTCCACCAATCCACATCGATCTTGCTCCTTCCTTTGACCAATCCACGTCCGTGATGCATACTCAACAGGACATGAACACACATTCGGCCGCGACCATCATTATCACCTAAGCACACACGTACAACGACGTGTGTGCTGCCGAACCCTCCCAAGCGGAGGGTTCTTCCGTTGAAGGACCCACATGACCCAGGCTGTAAACATGAAGAAATCTGTTGAGATCTACGACACCACCCTACGCGACGGCACGCAGCAAGAAGGCATCTCGCTCACCGCCAAGGACAAACTTGCGATCTGTGGCCTTCTCGATGACCTCGGTGTGTCCTACATAGAAGGCGGCTGGCCAGGGGCAAATCCCAAAGATGACGAATTCTTTTCCCTCGCCCAGACCGAGTTGGATCTGATGACGGCGAAACTGGTTGCCTTCGGTGCAACACGAAGGGCCGGTGTCGCCGCGAGTGAAGACGATCAGGTGCAAAGACTGCTCGACGCCGGCACCTCAACGGTATGCCTTGTCGGAAAAGCCTGGGACTACCACATCGATCACGCCCTCGGCATCAGCCACGACGAAGCGGTGGCAATGGTTGGCGACACGGTCGAGTTCTTCCGCTCCAAAGGACGCGAGGTCTTCTTTGATGCTGAGCACTTCTTCGATGGATACCGATCAAAGCCCGAACTGGCCATCGCGGTCCTCCAGGCAGCACATGAAGCTGGTGCGGCACGCCTGGTCCTGTGTGATACGAACGGTGGGTTCCTCAGCGACGAGGTCGAACGAACTATCGGGGAAGTCACCGAACGGTTCCCGGACGCTACCTTCGGGTGCCACTTTCACAACGACTCAGGTCTCGCCGTCGGCAACTCCCTCACCGCAGCGACTATGGGCGTGTTCCAGGTGCAGGGATGCATCAACGGATACGGCGAGCGCACAGGAAACGCCGATCTCTGCTCGGTGATCCCGAACCTCTCGCTCAAGATGGGAATCGAATCGATCCCGGAAGAAAAGCTGAGCAGGTTGACAGCGATATCGCATCACATCGCGGAGATCGTGAACCTCACTCTCGACCCACATCTGCCGTATGTCGGCTCGTCGGCGTTCACACACAAGGCCGGTCTTCACACATCCGCCCTCGCGAAAAGGGCTGATGCATACGAACACCTCGACCCCGCAACGGTCGGCAATGCGACACGCGTTGTCGTGTCCGAACTCGCAGGGCGATCGACAGTTGTGGCGAAAGCAGCTGAGTTCGGACTCGAGCTAACCCCCGATCAGGCACAACGCATCGTCGACTCGATCAAGGAGGCCGAACATCGTGGCTATCAGTACGAGGCGGCCGGCGGATCCTTCGAATTGTTGACAAGAAGAGCGCTTGGCTGGGAACAGGACCTGTTCGACGTTGAGTCCTATCGCGTCTTCGTCGAGCAGAGGGAGGGTGAGGTGGTCGCCGAAGCAACAGTCAAGGTACACATAGGCGACGACCGGATCGTGTCCACCCGCGAAGGAGATGGACCTGTCTCGGCAATGGATCGGGCACTGCGGGCTGCGCTGGCAGGGTCGTATCCCGAGATCGAAACGATCAAGCTCACCGACTATCGCGTACGTGACCTCGACAGCTCCGAGGGCTCGAGTGCGCGGGTTCGCGTGCTGACAACACACTCGGATGTCGAGTCGACGTGGGGGTGCATAGGGGTGCACCAGAACATCATTGATGCCTCCTGGACCGCCGTCTCCGATGGTCT
>BTQP01000075.1:0-8783 GCA_036985935.1 Acidimicrobiia bacterium
GCAACCATCCGGCGCACGTGGAATGGCACCTGGGTAGAAGATGTGATCACGAGACGTTCGTCGCTGTCCCAGGCTGCGATCGCGATGTGAGGTTCGATGGGGGTCTGTTGCACCTGGTGAACCCGGAAGGTCTGCTCGAATACCCGGTCCGCCACAGAAAAACCTGATTCGACGTCCCCGGTTTCGGCCTTGAGGTGGTGCACGATGTTGTGCGAGGCGTCGTGCGCGCCTTCCATGTCAGGCTCGTCGTGGATGATGGGTGCGCCGTCGAGGATTGCCTCGTTCTCATCGAACACAGCCGGCAGAACGTCATATGTCACATCGATCAGGCGGATCGCTTCGAGTGCTATCTCCTCTGTCTCTGCCGCGACGGCCGCCACCCGGTCTCCGACATATCTCACTTTGTTGTCGAAACTGACCTGGTCGTAGGGGAGCGGGTTCGGATAACTCTGCCCGCCCGAGGCGTAACGCACTCTTAGGACGTTGCCGTGATGAAGCACCGCGTGAACACCGGGCAACGCTGCTGCCAGCGTGTCGTCGATCTTGACGATGTGGGCGTGTGCGTGGGGGCTGTAGAGCACCTTTGCGATCAGCGTCCCTGTGAGGTCGACGTCATCTGTGAACGCCGGGTTTCCCTTTGCCAACTTGATGGCGTCCGTTTTCGCCTCTGGCTGGCCGACAACTCGTGTCTTAGGAACGTCATCACTGAGCACCACTCGAGGTGCAATAGCCGTGAGGCCCTCGCGGTCGTCGTGGATACCATCCGATCCGACGAGCGCATCCAGGTGGGTCACCTCGATGTTCTCCGGCTGCTCTCCACGCATCAACGCCGCGATGCGCAACACGGCATGAACGGGGCGGAGGTAGCCCGTCTCACGATCGAGGATTCCTGACAACGCGTCCCTCACGTCGAGCTCTGACGGATTCGGGTTCGACGCGATGAGCGCTTTCGCGGCAAGGATCGTCGCTGGCGTTGAATATCCCGATTGGATCGCACCGGTATCGATGAATGCCTGTTGGATCGGATGCATCTCTCCAGGAACAGTGAGTCCCTCGATCGTTTCGATCTCATGGCCATCGGCCTGAGCAGCGAGCATGACGTCGGCCGATACGAGGCGGCCATCCACGAGGACCGCGGCAGCACCCGTCTCGCCTGTGATCGATCCGAACCGGACACTGTGATACCCGGCCCTTCGCAGAACGGTACGAAGCGACTCGTGCGGCTGGCAGGTGAGCGACTTCGTCGTCCCGTTGACGGTGAGGCTCACGTTCATTCGCCAGACCCCCGCCCGAGGTCGTCGAGTGCTCTGTGCGTGAGCACCGCGACGAGGCGCCTGCGATATTCGGACGATCCACGAAAGTCGGCGGGTGGACTGAGTTCGTCGAGCCGGTCCGGGTCGACGAGGGTGGGATGGGGTCCCACTCCGCTGGCCGCGATGCGTACGTTCCCCGCGCCGGTCTGTCGTGCGACGACAGCGACGATCGGACGATCCGCCGGCGTACGCGCCGTACGGTGTGCTGAAGCTTGACCGTCGCCAGCGATCGACATGCCGGTGATGATCCCCCCGTCGAGCAGACCAGAATCCGCGAGAACATCGTCAAGCGAGTGTTCCGCCGACCCACCCTCGTGGGCGACGGTGACCATCGTTTCATACACAAGCAGGCCGACGAGGAGTTCGCTCTCGGGGTCCGCCGTGACGATCGTCCCACCCAGCGTGGCTGCGTTGCGCAGCGTGTTAGGAGCTTCTCGGTGGGCGAGGTCCCGTATGGCTGCCGGTACGAGAGGTGAGTCAACGAGATCCTGAAGCAGCGTCATAGCTCCCACAGAAACCCGGCCACTGTCTGCCTCGATCCCGCTCAGGCCAACCGACTGCAGATCAACAACGGCGATCGGGTCGGGATCGGACGATGCAGACAACGACGTTCCTCCGCCGAGTGGTACCGTCGCGGGCCGCGCAACGAGACGCAGCGCCTCATCCAGGTCCGATGGGCGGTGATACTGGCTGATCATGTCCGTCGTTCCTCCTCGACATGCTGTGGCATTGTAGCTTTGTAGATGTGCGTTTGACATTTTGTCAAATAGTTTTTAACATTTTGTCAAGCGGTTGAAGAGGGCCGCAAGCGGCTTGAAGAGGGCCGCAGCGGCTGAAGGCCGCGAATCGGGCGAACGAGAGGGAAGCCGATGCCTGGCGTGCTTCGGGTCGGCGGTATGCAGCCACCGGAACCGGTGAAGGTTGAGCACACATCCGTGCGGCCTACATCGGGACCGAGGGTGCTGTTGAATGCGATCAGCGAGATTCCTGTCGTGTCCTCGACCTCGTGGGATCCGCTGCGTTTCCATGAGCGTTTGCCGTCGTACGCCCCGACTCCGATATTCAGCGTGCCGGGTCTTGCCACGAGGTTGGGCATCGGCACGGTGCTCGTCAACGATGAGTCCGAGCGGCTCGGGCTCCCCGCTTTCAAGATGCTGGGTGCCTCGTGGGCGTCGTACCGATCGATTATCGAACACACGGGGATTGATCCCGATGGTTGGGAGACGATCTCAGAGCTGGCGGCACTCATCGAACCTCATCTACCTCTCACACTTGCAACCGCTACCGACGGAAATCACGGTCGTGCCGTATCTCGTTTTGCGAAGCTCGTTGGTCTTGACGCTCGAATCTGGGTCCCTGAGGGAACGGTTTCGGCACGCATCGAGGCGATCGAATCCGAGGGTGCAACCGTGACAGTTGTCGAAGGTTCGTACGACGACGCTGTTGCCGTGGCAGGACAGGCAGCGAATGACTCGACTCTTGTTGTTTCAGACACGTCGTGGCCGGGATACGAAACTGTTCCCCAATGGGTTATCGATGGGTACTCGACCATGATGTCCGAAGTCGAAGATCAAACGGGGGAACTCGGTCTACCAGAGCCGACTGTGATCGTAGCGCCGATGGGTGTTGGCGCGCTCGGAGCAGCGATCGTTTCGCACTATTCAAACCACGAGCCACGACCGATCATCATCGGCGGTGAACCGACCAACGCCGCGTGCGTGATGGCTGCTCTCGAAGCAGGAAAGATCGTCACGATTCCCGGACCTCACGACACGATGATGGCCGGGTTGAGCTGTGGCACAGCGTCACCGATCGCCATGCCCGCGATCAAGGCTGGTCTGAGCGCAACAGTGTCGTTTGATGACGAATGGGCGGAAGAAGCAATGCGTCTTCTTGCGGCTGAGGGGATCGTCGCTGGAGAGACGGGCGCGGCTTCGCTAGCGACACTTCTGACGATCGTCGACAAGCGGCCCGACCTGAGAAACGTATTGAACCTTGGACCCGACGACGTCGCCCTACTGATCGTGACCGAGGGCGCTACAGACCCCGTGAACTATCTCGCGGTGGTGGGCAAGCAAGCAAGCGATGTCCGGTCTCAGTCACGGAACATCGATGGAGGAGTGCAAGAGCGGTGACCGCCCTGGCTGCCCAACAAGTGTCCGGTTCGCCGCCTCGGAGCAATGTTTCTAGAGTGGCGAGCGGCAAAGGGGATTCGACGGCACAGCCGTGCGGATCCGGCCAAATATGAGAGGAAAACAATGAAAGCAAAGAAATGGCGCGTGTTCGGAGCGCTGATAGTCGTTCTCGCGTTGGTGGCGGCAGCGTGCAGCAGCGGTGACGACTCCAGCGGCGGAGACGGCGAGGCGTTGAAGGTCGCATTCGTCCACGTTGGTCCTGTCGCAGACAAGGGTTGGTCGTGGGCCCACGACCAGGGAGCTCAAGAGCTCAAGGCTGAACTCGGTGACGCAGTGGAGATCACCACACTCGAGCTCATCCCTGAGGGGTCAGATGCTCAGCGTGTGTTCGAGGATCTCGCCGCAGCCGGTAACAAGTTGATCTTTGGCACATCGTTCGGGTACATGGACCCAATGCTCGCTGCTGCCGAGAACTACCCGGATGTGGCGTTCATGCATGCCACTGGTTTCAAGTCGTCGGAGAACATGGGTAACTACTTCGGCGCTGCGGAAGAGGGCAGGTACCTCTCGGGTATGGCGGCTGGCGCAGCAACAGAGACGAATCTCATCGGGTACGTCGCTGCTTTCCCGATCCCTGAAGTCCTTCGCGGCATCAACGCCTTCACTCTTGGCGCTCAGGAAGTGAATCCTGATGTAGAGGTGCAGGTCGTGTGGACGTCGACGTGGTTCGATCCGCCAATCGAAGGTACAGCGGCTGAATCCCTCCTGGATGCGGGAGCGGATGTCATCGCTATGCACCAGGACTCTGCCGCCCCAGGACAGGCTGCTGAGGCAGCTGGTGCAAAATGGGTTGGATACAGCACTGACATGTCGGAGTTTGCTCCTACAGCGTGGTTGACGGCACCGACGTGGGATTGGGGCCCGCTGTACATCGCGCAAGCCAAAGCGGTCATCGATGGATCGTGGACACCAGAGGTGATCTACGGGAACATCAAGGACGGCATGGTTGGTCTGGCACCGTTCGGGGACGCGGTGGAACAATCAATGATCGACCTGATCGAAGAACGCCAGGCTCAGATCATCGACGGATCGTTCTCGGTCTTCTCTGATCCGATCATCGATCAAGACGGCAACAGCATTCCGTTGGGTGACATCTTCAGCATGGACTACTTTGTCAAAGGTGTGATCGGTAGCCCGACTGGCTGAGCAAACGAACAAGGTGTTGGCGTGCCCTGGGAGACCAGGGCACGCCAACACCTGAGGAATAGAAAGAGCGAATCGCGTTGATGACGATCGAGGTAAGAACTCAGTGACGACATCGAATGATGGTTCGCTAGCCGTTGGGTTGTACGACGTGGACAAGGCGTTCTATGGCGTAAAGGCGAACGACAGAGTCAACTTTGAGCTCGCCCGTGGTGAGGTGCACGCGTTGCTCGGTGAAAACGGCGCGGGAAAGTCGACGCTTTGCTCGATCCTCGCCGGTCTGTATCGCCCTGATGCTGGCGAGATGAGATTCGAAGGCGAGCTGGTCCATTTCAAGAGCCCAAAGGATGCTTTCGCCGCTGGTGTTGGCATGGTCTACCAACATTTTCGTTTGGTATCGAACCTGACGGTTGCCGAGAATCTTGCGCTTGGTCATCCCGATCTCGGCATTCGCATCGACCAGAAAGAGCTGTATCGCTCTGCAACGGAACTCGGGGAAAAATACGGTCTGCCGGTAGACCCCGGAGCGCGAATCTGGCAACTGTCGGTTGGTGAGCAACAACGTGTCGAGATACTCAAACTGCTGTATCGCGATGCAAAGATCTTGATTCTCGATGAACCGACGGCTGTGCTCACCCCGCAAGAAGGCCAGTCACTGTTCAAGACGATGCGCCAGCTGGCCAACGAGGGTCGGTCTGTGATCTTCGTCTCACACAAACTCGACGAGGTAAAGCAGGTCTCTGACAGGGTCACCGTCCTGCGTGACGGGAAAACGGTTGGCGGTGTCGCAACAGCTGACGCCGAACCGAAGGATCTCGCTCGCATGATGGTAGGCAGGGACCTCGTGTTGCCCACCCGTGAAACATCAGGCGAACTCGGTGGCGCAATGCTCGACGTGAGCGACCTGCGGGTCAAGAGCGATCGCGGGTTGACAGCGGTAAACGGCGTGTCCCTTGCTGTGAACGCTGGGGAAGTTGTTGGAATCGCTGGGGTATCGGGCAATGGCCAACGCGAACTTGCCCAGGGCCTCGTTGGTCTTCGCACCGCGATTACGGGCAGCGTCGTCCTCGACGGTGAGGACGTGACGAAGAACACCGTTCTTGACCGGATTCGCAAGGGATTTGCCTATGTCCCCCAGAACCGTCTCGGGATGGGTCTCTCGCCGGGACTCACCACGGAAGAGAACCTGGCTCTCAAGGCGTTCCGGCGTCCCCCGTATTCCAAGGGCAGGCAACTCGTTGCGTCGGCATTTCGAGATGAGGGTGCCCGTCAGATCGAGCAGTACGACATCCGCGGTGTGAGACCGGGTTTGCCGATCAGGCTTCTCTCGGGAGGGAACCTTCAAAAGGCGCTCCTGGCACGGGAGGTCGAACTCGACCCAAAGGTCCTGATCCTTCGCTCGCCAACACGTGGTCTCGACGTTGGTGCAACAGAGGCCGTGCGCACCCTTGTGCTCAGCGAGCGCGACAAGGGGGTTGCGATACTGCTGATCTCTGAGGACCTCGACGAGTTGATGGCTCTGGCCGACCGGCTTCTTGTCATGTACGAGGGCGAGATCGTTGGTGAAATGCCGACCGAAGAGGCGTCGGCTGAGCGCCTTGGGTTACTCATGGCAGGCCAACGAGACGGGAGCGACCTATGACGCGTCGATTCACCGTCGAGCCTCGGGGTCTCGCTTCGAACCAACTCAAACTGTTCGTTCCCATCGCTTCAGTTCTTGCAGCGCTTGTTGTGTCAGGGGTATTTCTTCTTGTGACCGGTGAGAACCCACTGGCCGTATACGCAAAGATGGTCGACGCATCGTTCGGCTCTCCCCGTGGCGTCGCCGAAACGCTCATCTCGTCCACGCCCTTGATTCTCGTGGGTGTTGCTGCGGCGATCGCATTCAAAATGCAGGTCTGGAACATTGGCGGCGAAGGTCAGTTCCTGATCGGCGCCGTTTTCGCGGCCGGTGCGGCGATCTGGCTCGGAGATGGGATGCCAGCAGCGATAGCGTTGCCGGTGGTCATCCTTGCGGGTGGGATCGGTGGTGCGTTCTGGGCATCCGTGTCGGCGGTGCCACTGGTGTACCTTGGTACCAACGAGATCATCACGACGTTGATGCTCAATTTCATCGCGATCAACTTCGTGAACTTCCTCATATTCGGAAGCAACAGCCCGTGGCGAGATCCGGCTGTGAGTACCTTCCCTTCGGGCAGACCTATTCCGGGCACTGCTCGACTTCCGGAGTTTTTCCAGAGACTTGATGTCGGAGTATTCGTCGCCGTCGGACTCGCTTTCATCGCCTGGTACCTGATGGGGAAGACCAGGTGGGGTTTTGCGGTGCGCATCGTTGGCGACTCGCCGAACACGGCCTTGTACGCAGGCATCAGTGTTCCACAGAAGATTCTTGGGGTGTTTCTGCTTTCCGGAGCCTACGCCGGTTTCGCCGGAGGACTCTTCGTTTCAGGCCCCGTTGGTGCGCTTGACCCGAGATCGCTCATCCTCGGCATCGGGTTTACCGGGATCATCGTGGCGGCGCTGGCTCGATTGAACATCATCGCGGTGATACCGGTCGCGCTACTCATGGGTGCCTTGAACAACTCGGGTCCTGCGTTGCAATCGATCGGAGTGCCCACTGCGACGGTAACCATGCTGCAAGGTGCGATCTTGCTATTTGCGGTCGCTGGTGAGTTCTTCATCTCTAACCGCATCCGGCGACTTGAAACCGTCAGCGCAACCACGATCGCAGAGGCGGAGGCAGCGTGAACGACTCACTCTGGACACTCACTGCCGTCGCCGCGATCGGTCTTGGCACGCCGCTCATATTTGCCACCGTGGGTGAGGTCATCACCGAGCGTGCTGGTATTTTGAACCTCGGTGTGCAAGGAATGATGTTGGTGGGCGCCGTTTCTGGTTTCTGGGCGACGTTCAACACAGGCAGCCTGTTCCTTGGTGTGCTGGTCGCGGTATTTGCAGGGGCAGCGTTGTCGGCAGTGCACGCGTTCACGTCGATCACGTTGCGCGTGAATCAGATCGTATCTGGACTCGCCATTGCCATCTTCGGCCTCGGTCTGGCAAGCTTTCTGGGTCGAGCGGGAAGTGACCCATTGGTCGGTAACCCATCCCGCGCCGTCTTCGAGCCACTATTCGTCGGCGGTATCGCTGACTGGCCGCTCGTAGGGCCTTTGCTTTTTGGCCACGACGTCATGGTGTACCTGGCGGTTGTGGTCGCCGGCGTATCGAGTTACTACCTGTTCCACACGCGTATGGGTCTGTCCCTGCGGGCGGTCGGTGAAGATCCTGCGAGCGCTGAGTCCGCTGGGGTGAACGTGTCGTTCGTCAGGTACGTCCACGTGATGGTGGGGGGAGCGCTCGCCGGCGCTGGTGGCGCCTACTTCTCGCTGGCACTGGTTCCGACGTGGCAAGACGCCCCGATCGGGCAGGCCGGGTGGATCGCCATCGCACTGGTGATCCTCGCGAGTTGGAGGCCATGGCGGGCGGTGTTCGCCGCCTACCTCTTCGGAGCAGCTGTGCGCGTGCAGTTCACGTTGCAGACTCTCGGCGAACCGTGGGGCAACATCCCATCGACGTTGCTTGCTATGTTGCCGTTCGTGCTTGCGATCATCGCGATGATCGTTCTGACGAGCGGCAAACGCGCACGATTCCTCGGTGCTCCGGCGGCACTAGCGATTCCCTACTTCCGGGAACAGCGGTAGAGGGCAGCTCGTTAGTGATCGATCAGCGTTGCCGCGAGTGTGTTGTGACGTTCGATGAGAGGCTCGAGTTCTAACCCGTTGAGCTGACCATTGGTCACGACTGCTTTTCCGTGCACGTAACTGTGGTCGACGGTGGTCGGGGCCGCCAGCAATACGGCCGCGACCTCGTCGTGCTGGGCACCTGCGTATTCGAGTTTGTTCATGTCGATCGCGATGAAGTCGGCAGTCTTCCCCGGCTCCAACGATCCGACATCGTTGCGTCCCAGAACCGCGGCTCCGCCTCGCGTCGCGATCTCGAGCGCTGTGCGCACCGACATGACCTCGCCGCCGTTTTGATTTGGCGCAGCGTCGAGTCGCGCGAGCAGCATTGCCTGGCGTGCTTCACCGAGCATGCTGTTTCCGTCGTTGCTTGCCGAACCGTCAAGACCGATTCC
>BTQP01000076.1:0-8699 GCA_036985935.1 Acidimicrobiia bacterium
AGTCCATCTTCCGTTTCGATGGCTGGACTCGTGGCGGTTCCCCCGGCATTTTCGGATAGTGGGGTGGCCATGGCGCGTCACCGATGCCGTTGCCCTCGTCGCGTTTGACCCATTCGATCGCCATTTTGAGACTGCAAGCCGACTTATCGATACCGTCAGTGAGGTCGCCGACCTCTGCCCAGCGGTCCTTGAAGGTCATGAGGTCGAACACATCCGACGACATGTCGTCCAACTCTTGCCAACGAAACGGCGTGGAGACCCACCCTGTCTGGCGTACTGAGTAGGCAGAAGCAACCGTCTTGTCTCGTGCGTTCTGGTTGTAGTCGATGAACACGCCGTCGCGTTCCTCCTTCCACCACGCCGTTGTCGCGAGACCGTTGCGACGTTCCGCTTCCCTGGCGATTGCAAGACAGGCTCGTCGCACGACGTAGTAGGTCCAGGCCGTGTCGAGCCGGATGTTGATGTGGATGCCGCGGCTTCCAGACGTCTTGGGCCACCCGACAAGCCCGAGTTCATCGAGGATGTCCTTGATGGTTCGGGCGACCGAGATCACGGCGTCGAATCCGTGGTTGTCGGTGGGGTCGAGGTCTATGCGTAGCTCATCGGGATGGTCGAGGTTGTCCGCGCGCGCATTCCATGGATGCAAGTCGAGGCTGTTCATCTGAGCAAGCCACACGACGTCCTGTACCTCGAGCGGAAGGAACATCCTGCCCGGTCGTGCCGAAGGAAACACGACATCGACCTGCGAGCGCGCCGCCTTCGGCACCCTCTTGACATAGAACGGCTCTCCCGATACGCCTTTCGTCCAACGCTTGAGCATCGTCGGCCGGTTGTAGACACCTCGAAGCGCCCCTTCACCGCACATCACGAAGTGCTCAGCAACATCGAGTTTCGTCCAGCCCTGGTCAGGAAACACGACCTTGTCGGGACTCGAAATCCGGACGGGTACCCCTGCTGCGTCGACGTACGTCTCTTTAGCCATTGGATGATTATGGCCGGTGAAACGTCATCTACGTGACGGAGTCTTGAAACGTCTTGCGATCCACGATGAATCGTGTGTGTGTCGCTTTCGCAACAACCGCATCGCCCTCGGTGACGGTCGCCGTGATCGTGATCACCCGCCCCTGAACCGCCGAAACGGTCGCCGTTGCCACGACGGTTTCCCCAACGGGAGTAGCTTTGAGATGGTCGATGGCGATATGTGTGCCTACGGTCGTCGATTCGTCTGGTAGCTGGCCGGCCAGGGCTGCAACCGCGGCCTCCTCAATGAGCGCAACGACCTTTGGTGTGCCGAGCACCGCGACGTCACCCGACCGCAGCGCGATCGCCGTCGAGGTTTCATCGGTGGTGAACGAGATGGCTGCTGAGAGACCGGGTTCAATCATGAGACTTGCCAGGGCAGCGCGGACAGGGCCGGTACTTCGGTCCTCCCTTTAGGGGGGACGGCAGAGCGACGCAGGAGCGATGCAGGGGGGACCGCGAGCCCGCGAGCCCGAAGTGGAAGCAGCCCGCTCAAACCCCAGGAGTTGCGGAGCAACTCCCAAGGAACGCCTCCGGCGTTCCCGCCGAACCGCGCTCGCTGGCTCGCAACCAAGCCCCTGGAGTTGCGGAGCAACTCCCAAGGAACGCCCCTCGGCGTTCCCCCTAGCTCACAAGGCTCGCTTGTCCCCCCTGAAGGGAGGACCGAAGGCGTTGACCGACCCATGCTCGCAAACTCCAGAATTGCTCCTATCCGCTACCGCCTGAGGATACCTGTCGCGGTCCGAACCGGTCGGCGTTGACACCCATGGAGGAGGTTGATCCTCTTAGCAAACGCAGGTGTTTTCTCGTCCCGCTGAAACAGTGGGACTGACTCGGTGTGCAGCTCATAGGGCTGTCAGTGGATACCGGTTGCGTGGTGGCTCGCGACCCACAGATCGTCTCCATAGCGGGATACGAGGAGGTCGGACGTTGTCTCGAGCAGAAACTCGCTCGAACCCGACCTATAGCGCCACTTGTTCTCAGCCAGTCGAGAATATTCTTGCGTACTCATCTCGAAACGCAAATCTGGAAACCGTAACCATGCGGCGGTCGTGTTCTTCGTTTCGCCGACTTCAAGCCCGAGACGCCGCATTGGCAAGGTGTTGGTCGCAGGTGTCCAACCCAGATCGACATCGATGCACCCCGTCAGATCGTCCCGGATGTCGCCGTTGACTCTCCAGACGTCCCCAGAGACTTCCACTTTAAAGTCCATGCTTCGATGTGCCCACCGCACGTGAGCTTCGACGGACCGCGTGCTCCACCCGCGATCCGTGTGTACCTCGTAGGTGATGTGGCCAGGATCGCCGCTGATGTTGAGCACGACAGTGCCTCGCAGCGACCAGCCTGAACCACTTGATGCCAGGACACAATGTTCGGCGCTGGAGAGTTCGGACGATGTCCACAGGATGTCAACCTGGGTGAGGTGGTTCTCGACGGCTATGCGAGCCACTCAACCTTGCACCAGGTGCGGGATTGGCACGAAGGGCATTGCATCCAGCGGGTGTGTGACCGCCTCGGGTCCCACAACGAGATAGACAAGATCCGCACAACGGTCTCGACTACTGAGACACGAGTCCTGACATCGCAGACCGAGCAGGTGATCACCGTTGTTCCCGCCTCCCGTGGACCGGCGGAATACAGGGCCTCATGGCCTTCACGTTCATGATGATCGAGCAGCGGGTCGTCGCGCAAGGGGTCGTCGATCTCAATGGGTGGGGTTTCGAACAGTGCTCGTTTTCCGTCGGGATCCGTCCGTGCACTCACAGCATCTTCTCGAGGTTCGCTGCAAGTTCCCTGTATGCCTCAGCCGACCGGGAGCGGCGGGCGTGTTGCAGCACCGATTTTCCTTCGCCGGGGGCTTCCGCGACGCGAACAGAGCGTGGGATGGGAGGGTCAATGACGTTTAGACCATGCGTCTCGGTGATGTCGATGAGGACCTTCTTACCGAGGTTGGTGCGCGAGTCGAACATCGTGGCGATACCGCCAAGCACCTCGAGATTTTCGTTCGTGTAGTGACGGACGTCGTCGATCGTCTCGAGGAGTTGGCCGACGCCCCTGTCGCTGAGCGTCTCTGCTTGGAACGGGATGAGGACCGTGTCTGCCGCTGTCAAGGCGTTGACCGTCAGGATCCCGAGCGACGGTCCACAATCTATGAATATGACGTCGTACCCGTCCTTGATGTCGGCGAGGGCTCGTTTGAGCACGAACTCGCGACCTGTCTTGGTGAGAAGATGGATCTCGGATCCTGCGAGGTCTATCGAGGATGGCAACAGGTCGGGACCATCCCTCTCGAGCATCACATCGGCTGCCTTGGCTCGACCAAGGAACACGTCGTGGATCGTTTGATCGAGTTCGTCTGGTTCGGCGTCGGCTGCATAGGTGAGGCAGGCCTGCGGATCGAGATCGATCATCAGAACGTTCTTACCAAGATCGGTTAACGCCTCTGCAAGGGTGTGAACGGTGGTGGTCTTCGCCACTCCGCCCTTCTGGTTCGCAACAGCCACGACGCGTGTCATAGGCCTGATACTACGTGTTGAGATAACTCAGCGTGACGCGGATGTCGATGACTCCCATGAGTTGAACACCGCAAGGAACCGGCTCGGATCCTCAAGCATTGGAATGTGGCCGAGGCCTTCGAAAAAGGCAACGGTCCAGTCCGGCCGTTGGTGGGCAACCCAACTCGCAGAACTCGCTCGCACCAGTGTGTCCTTGGTGCCGTGGACGAGCAACGTCGGCTGGGTGATGCCATGAATCAGTTTCGCAAACCGTTTGCGGCGCAGCACATAGGGCGCGATGGAATTCGTTGCCGATACGAGTGCGTCGGTTGACCAGGGTTGCCTCCGACGAAGTTCAGCGATCTCCGTTGCGTTCTTCCAGACCGACTCATCGAGTCTCGACGCATCTGCAGCGACGAATTCGAGAGCCTCGCGAACACCCTGAGCTGCGGTCACCGAAGCCCTGTACGCATTTATCAAGCGCTTTCCGACAAGCGGGATCAAAGGAACGGACAGACGTGCAGCTGCACCAATGTCGACGGACAGCCACGAGGACACCGGCGCTGCCGGATCGATCAGAACGAGGCCAGTGACCTTCTCCGGGTACATCCTTGCGGTAAGCATCGACACCAGGCCGCCCATCGAGTTGCCGATGAGTAACGCCTCGCCACCGTAGTAGTCGATGACATCGGCGACGAGACGAGCATTGCGTTCGACGGTTGTGTCATCGTCGAGCGGCTCGGTGTACCCGAACCCGGAAAGATCCGGTGCCACGACTCTGTGGTGATCTATGAGGTCGGGAGCGATGAGGTTCCAGTTGTAGGCAGAACCCTCGAGACCATGGACGCACACGATCAACGGACCGGATCCACCGTGATCCAGGACACTGACCTTTCCACCTGCGTCGATCGTTGTTCGTTCCATACTTAGGTAACACCCAGACCGTCGAGAAGTCTTCCCGTGTCGATGTCGGAGAAGACACCCTGAAAGTAGAATCGTTGCACTCCGTGGCCCGCGAGGTCATCGAGTGCCTCTGCCACTTGTTCGTACGTTCCGCGCGGTGTCTGGCGTTTCTCATAGTGGGCATCGAGCTCGTCACGACTGATGCCGCCGTCGGCTGCCTGTTTGTTCATCTCGTCTTCTAACTCCGCCTCGGTTTCCCGTGCTACGACCTGCCCGCTGGATGACAACAATATATCGTCAGGATTGCGGCCGGCCTTGAGAGCAGCAGAGCGGAATCGATCAATGCGTTCTCTCAGTTCAGGTCCGGGGTACACGTTGAATTCGTCCGCGTACTGTCCCGCTAACCGAGGCGTTTTGTGTGCTCCGGTGCCCCCGACGAGGATCGGGATCTTGCCGATTGGCGATGGTAAAAGCGGGAAGGCCTCGAGCCGGTAGTACTCGCCCTCGAATCCCGGCGAGTCGGGATCGAACGCGGCGGTGACATAGCCCAGCGCTTCTTCGAGTCTTGCGAAACGTTCCTTCATGTCCGGGTAGTCGAAGCCGAAGACCTCGTGCTCGCGGTCCATCCAGCCGGTGCCGATTCCCAGAGTGAACCGCCCTCCAGACATTTCATCGAGAGTCACGGCCATCTTTGCGATCACAGCAGGGTGTCGGAAGGTGATGGGGGTCACGAGCATGACGAGATCGATGTCCGGAATGTCCCTCGCGATTCCTGCAAGCTGGATGAAGGCGTCCGGGGCAGGTCTCGTTTTCGCCTCCCCCTCACTCAGCGCCATGAGGTAGTGATCGGGCAACGCGAGTGCGGCAAGCCCTCGTTGTTGTACGAAACGAGCGGCGTCCGATACCAGTTGGTATGACCCTGCGACCTGGAGCCCGTATTCCAAAATGTGCCTCCGTTCGGTGGCAAGCGTAGGGGCGCCTGTGCATCGTTCTGTTTTGCACCCGTGGATTCTGTCTCCGGCTTGTCGTAGGTTGTACCCAGTTGTACCGAAAGGAAGAAAGGCCTGCATGCGTCAGTCATATTTCACACCCGCGGTGTTCACGTTCTTGAAAGAGGTAGACCAAAACAACAACAAACCGTGGTGGGACGAGAACAAGGATCGCTATATCCGCGTGATCAGAGAGCCAGCCAAGGAGTTCATCGTGGACTTCGAGCCGCGACTCCACGTTCTGTCAGATCATTTTCTTGCCGATACAAGAACCAATGGCGGATCTCTCATGCGCCCGTATCGAGATACGCGATTCAGCAAGGACAAAACCCCTTACAAAACGAACGTGGGCATCCAGTTTCGTCACGAGATCGGAAAGGATGTCCATGCTCCAGGTTTCTACGTGCACATCGAGCCGGGGGCATGTTTCGCCGGCATCGGTATGTGGAAGCCGCACACCAAGGTTGCACGGCAAATACGCGAGGCGATCTACGACGACCCAGCAGGATGGAAGAAGGCGACGAAGTTCAAAGCTTTCACAAACGTGTGGGATCTCGACGATGGAGACGCGGATCGGCTCAAGAAGGTTCCAAAGGAGTTCGATCCTGATTTCCCGTATGCGGACGATCTGCGTTTGCGGTCATTCATCGCGGGCCACAAACTTTCTCAAAAGACGGTGACGTCTCCGGAGTTCGATGTCGAGCTGGCGAAGGCTTTCAAAGCCGGCGCAAACCTCAACTCGTTTCTCTGCAGAGCGATCGGGTTGCCCTACTGACCGCTAGAGAAATCTGACGGCTGCGAGGTTGGCGTAGCGTGCGAACTCGAAATCAGCGTCGAGCGACCATCGGAACGCAAGGCCATCGAGCACCCCCAGAAGCAATTCGGCGTCATCAGTAGCGGCATCGGGTTTGAGATCGCCGTCAGCGCGGGACATGGCGTCCGCGAATCGCTCGACCCTGCGCAAGTGGTGACGCAAGAATCTTCGCCTGGCACCGTCTCCAGCGGACTCCCCGGTGAGCGCCGCCATGACGTACACCTTTGCGAGTTGTGGTTCCTCGGTGAAGAACCGAACATAGGCGGCGACGAGTTCATCCACGGTATCGGTGCCTGCACCGTCTGGATCGGGATCGACTGCCTTGATGGCTTCCTGTACCACCCTGATTACCGCTTCTTCTTTTGAGTCGAACAGGTTGTAGAAGCTGCCAGCCTTGACGTTCGCACGCTCACAGATCGACTTGAGGGTCGCGGCGTCGAGGCCACCCTCGGCTAGGAGCGACTTAGTCGCTTCGATGATCTTCGCTTCCGTTTGGAGGCCGACCTGGTACCTGGCCACGATTCCCTTTCCTCAGACTCATCGTAGGTCAACATTGAGCGGGCGGCTCAATTGTGAGTGAACACTCAAACTTGAGTGTATACTCAAAATAGGTCAGAAGGTAGACATTGCGCGTTGATACGTGCACCCCTCTCGGTTGGTGGAAACGAGGTACAGCATGAGCCACTACAAAACGAATCTCAGGGACATCGAATTCAATCTCTTTGAGTTTCTCAAAGTCGGAGATTGGTACGGGACCGCTCCTTTCGATACATTCGATGTAGACACCGCTGGTGACGCGCTGCGTGAGGTGGAACGGCTGTCGCGTGAGGACTTTGCGGCGAGTTTCGTCGACGCCGACCGTCGTGGCCTCGAGCTCGTCGACGGTGAAGTCGCATTGCCTGACTCTGTCAAGTCGAGCCTCGATGCTTTGTATGACGGCGGATGGCATCTGCTGGGGATCGATCAGGACCTCGGCGGGTTCGCCGCACCGGATTCTCTTCGTTGGGCCGCCGGTGAGATGTTCATTGGAGCCAATCCCGCTGCCTTTCTCTACGTCTCTGGCGGTTTGATGGCTCAAGTCATCGCCGAGGTCGGCACCGAGGAACAGAAGAACACCTGGTCGCGATGGATTATCGACAACAAATGGGGTGCCACGATGGTGCTCACGGAGCCCGATGCGGGTTCGGATGTCGGTGCCGGAACGTCCAAGGCGGTCCATGTTGAGGGGAACACGTACCACCTCGAAGGTGTGAAGAGGTTCATCACTTCGGGGGAGAACGACTATTTCGAAAACATCGTGCATCTCGTTCTCGCACGACGCGAGGGTGGTGAACCTGGGACGAAGGGCCTTTCGATGTTCATCGTTCCGAAGTTCCTCGTCAACGACGACGGATCGCTCGGCGAACGAAATGGCATCTATGCCACGAACCTCGAGCACAAGATGGGTATCAAGGGTTCCTCAACGTGCGAGCTGTCGATGGGCATCGACGAGCCGTGTATCGGCTACCTCGTCGGTGACGTACACGAAGGTATCAGACAGATGTTCCACGTCATCGAAGACGCCAGGATGATGATCGGTGTGAAGTCCGCAGGGACGCTATCGACGGGCTACTTGAACTCGCTCGAGTACGCCAAGGAACGCGTCCAATCTGCCGATCTGACCGAGATGATGGACAAGACGGCTCCAAGGGTCGAGATCATCAGCCATCCTGACGTGCGGCGCATGCTGATGCTTCAGAAGTCCTACGCAGAGGGTCTGCGTGCGCTCTGGATGTATGCGGCTATGACTCTCGACAAGATGAAGCTCGAGCCAGAAGACCTCTACTGGGCCAAACTCAACGACCTGCTGCTGCCCATGGTCAAGGGGTACTCCTCAGAAAAGGCCTACGAGCTGCTTGCGACTTCATTGCAGGTATACGGGGGTTCGGGTTTCACGCAGGATTACCCGATCGAGCAATACATCCGGGATGCCAAGATCGACACTCTCTACGAGGGGACCACTGCGATTCAGGCTCTCGACCTGTTCTTCAGGAAGATTGCGAGAGACCAGGGTCAAACGCTGATGCGACTGGCCGAGGACATCCTCGAATACGTCAAAGGTGGGTCAGAGGAACTCGCGACCGAGCGCACGGCGCTTGGCGAGGCGCTCGAGCAGATGCAGGGCCATGTCGGAGCACTCGTTGGACATTCGATGGCATCGACGCAGAACCCACCTGAGATCTACAAAGCAGGGCTCAATACCAACGGATTGCTGCGGAGCCTGTCCGAGGTGATCATCGCCTGGCTGTTGCTCGAACATGCCGAGGTAGCGCTGGTGGCGCTCGAGGATGCAACGGATGCCGACAAGGCTTTCTATACGGGCAAAGTCGCGTCAGCTCGATTCTTTGTGAGAGAAGCGCTGCCAAAGGTCGCCATGAGAACAGCGGCGGCACAGGCCGAAGATGGTTCCCTCATGGATATCCCCGTCGAGGCGTTCTA
>BTQP01000077.1:0-8658 GCA_036985935.1 Acidimicrobiia bacterium
GCCATCGATCGTCGTGACAGCGCCGATGAAAAACATGAGGACGGCCCCGAGGGCACCGAAGATGACCGCTATCACGCTCAGATATCGAGTGCGGAAGATCGTCTCCACTTGCGCCTCCTCTCGGGAACACCGTCGTCTCGCAACCAGCCTATGGATGAACCCGGCGCGCATCCACAGGCAGCTCTAACGGTTTCGGCACCTGGTTGAACTGTCAGGTTCATTGGCCGATGGGTCATGACGCACCTTCCGCTGATGGATCGGCGCCTAGCTCGAATATCTCGCTCTGGACGCTGATGTCGTCAATGTCGACGACCATCTTGTCAGATGGAAGACCGAACCAGCCAAGGCCGGCGTTGAGCGTGTACGCAGTGAGTACAGCGATGGCCGCTGGAACGGTCTCAACAGCGCCGATGCCAACAGTGAGGGCTGCGAGAAAAATCATGCTGTATGGAGCGCCTATGGACACGCCAGGTACGGCGACGAGCATGGTTGAGAAAGCAAGAGCGATCGGAATTCCTGGGAACAACGCATGAATGGCGAGACCTGCGGTGCCGCCGATGAAGAGTGCAGGCATCACGGGTCCACCGATGAATCCGGTCGTGAGGCTGATAGCGACAGCGATGATCTTGGCGATCACAACGGCGATCAAGAGACCGGCGCCGAGTGTCTCTACGTTGGCTATCGCTACACCAAGTTGACCCTTTCCCGAAGCGATGGTCAGGGGCAAAAACACAGCGATGAGGCCAAGCGCCAACCCGCCAATCGTGCTTCGAATGACCTGGCTGGTGAGATACGGGAGGAGCCAGTTCCTGATGGAGTACACGGTCATTCCAAGCAACCAGGACAGGGAAGCAGCAACGAACCCGAGAACCACACCCAGCCCGAAATGCCAGAAACGCACCTCGAATCCTGGCAATGCGAACACACCAAGAAAGGTGTCACCGATGATCGCGAAGCTGACGGCAAACCCGAAGATTGCTGCCGTCAACGCGGGCAACAGCCTCCTGTACACGTTCTGCCTGTCCGGCCAACGCAATTCTGTGATGAGAAGGGACGCGAGCACCGGAGCCGTCAGCAGTCCGCCGAGAGATCCATTGATCCCGCTCAACGTATCGACTTCTTTCTCCCGATCGTTGAGCCCTCGAACCGAGGCGTACCAATCGCCGATCGTGGCCCCCGACCGGACCCCACCGTCGAATGGGCCGAGACTCGCCCCGCCAACAAGAGATACCACTGATATCGCGATCGCCGGCAGGGCGGTGCTTCGGTCGACACTGGACTCCTGCATGATGGTCAACGATCCAGACAGATCATCGATGTTGAGGATGACCCGCATCGCACCCACGATGAGTCCTGTGAAACCGAGAACCACCATCCACCACCATTGCCCTCCTCGCCATCCGTAGTCGATGTCTTGAGGCCACACGAGATAGGTTCCAAGCCGCACGACCTGGGTGAAGGCGAGCGTTGCGATGCCAGCAAGGGTGCCAACGACCACTGCCCTTCCCATCCGATGCCAGAAACTCGGGTCCCTGGCGAAAAAATCGGCCACCTGCTGCCCTCTCTATGGTCTTGCCCGTCCGTTCAATGTAGCGAGAGAGTCCGCAGGTCACTACGGACCATGCTGATGGAACCTTCCTAGTCGATCTACCAGTTTCGGGTCAGCGGTCATACGCGCAACTGTGTGCCCTAAACGCAGCCGCTAGCCTGCTCGCACCATGCCGGCCGCGTCCCAATAGGAGAACACGTTGGACTACTTCACGACGGCAATAGCGATCGTCGCCGGGTTGTGCTTCGCCTTCGGCGGCATCTATCTCTTCGTCGGTGTCCGACGGAACGCCGATCGAACGCGCAACATCCTGTTCGCTCTGTTCTCGCTGGCATATGGAGGCGCGATCCTCACTGCCCGAGCATCGTTCATGGCCGAATCCGTCGAACAGTACGCATCAGCCTTTCGCGTGAGCACACTGATCGCAGCTGTCGGATTTACGCTGCTCGTATGGTTCGTTGCCGCCTACACCGACTTCCGACCCCGGATACTGCTCGGTGTCATCACCGCCGCGTTCGCGACAGTCGGCCTAGCTGCGATCTTCACCCCGGAGTTGGTCGTCAATACCTCGGGTGGCATCGGGACGATCACGCTGCCATGGGGAGAGACCGTGCTCATGACCCAGAACGAGGACGCTGTGCTGCTTCCGCTTCTCTTGATAGCTCTCCTCGTCTCGATTATCTACATCGTGATCGCAAGTATTCAACAATTTCGCCGAGGCGAGCGGCGCTCCGCCGTCATACTTGCCATCGGAGTCGGTTGGTTCATCTTCACGATCGTCGAGGAGAGCTTGGTTGAGCTGGACGTCATTGACTTCGTATTCCTCTCCGACTTCGGGTTCCTTGGTTTCGTTGTTGCGATGGGCCTTGAGATGGTCAACAGCGCCATTGAAACCGAAGAGGAGCTGCTCGAGTATCGGGCCAACCTCGAGGAGATGGTCGGAGAACGTAGTCTTGAGCTCGAGGCGGCCCAATCACAGTTGCTGGTTCAGGCAGAACAACAAGCGACAGCTTCAGAACGCAGCCGTCTCGCGAGAGAACTTCATGATGTCATAACCCAGCTGTTGTTCTCGATCAACCTCGTCGCGGCAAGTCTCCCGCGGCTGTGGAAGGCGGACCCGCCGATGGCTGAGCGCAGCACATCCGAACTCCAGCGGCTCACCAAGGGAGCACTCGCTGAGATGAGAACACTGCTCCGGGAACTGCGTCCCAACACCATCGTCAACACCGACCTCGCTCTATTGATCGTTCATCTCACCGACGGCCTTGCCGCCCGTCAAGATATCCCGACCACAGTGGAAGCGGCGATCGACGGTGAATTGCCACCCGAAGTGCACCTCGTGATATACCGCATCGCACAGGAGGCACTGAACAACATCTCCAAACACGCCAACGCGAGCAGCCTCACAGTCCAACTGGTCGGCGACGCTTCACATGTCACCCTGTCAATCAAGGACGATGGCTATGGTTTCGATCTGTCCGAGGTTCCGAACGGAAACATGGGGCTGGACATCATGAGAGAACGTGCAGAGGAGATCGGAGCCGAACTGACGGTGTCGAGCGAGCGCGACATCGGCACCACAGTTGCAGTGGCATGGACCGACCCAGAACGTGGCGCGAAGGAATGAATCCGACGAGCGTCGCTATCCGAATCCTCATCGTTGACGATCACAAGGTCGTTCGCAATGGGCTCAGAACCTTCTTCTCCGTTCACGACGACCTCGAACTCGTAGGAGAAGCGAGAAACGGGCAGGAAGCCGTCGACAAATGTGCAACCGTTCGCCCGGACGTGGTGCTCATGGACATGAAGATGCCTGTCATGGACGGCCCCGAAGCCATTGAGCGCATCCTTGCCCACAGCTCCGACATTCGTATCATCGCGCTCACGAGTTTCGACGACGAGACCTTCGCTCGCCGAGCCCTCGAAGCTGGGGCCATCGGATACCTGTTCAAAGACGTCGAAGAAGACGATCTCGTCTCTGCTATCCGACTCGCGAGCCAGGGCAAGGGTGTAGTCGCTCCTGAAGCCATGCAGGCGTTGGTACGCACCACGATCGATGCCGACGAATACGCCGTCGTGCTCACCGATCGGGAACTCGAGACGCTCGGCTTCGTTGCACGTGGCCTGACAAACCCGCAGATCGCTGACAGGCTGATGGTCAGTGTCTCAACGGTCAACTTCCATGTCCACAATGTCCTGGACAAACTCGGGGCCAAGACGAGGACCGAAGCGGTGATGATCGCTGCACGAGAAGGTCTGATCGAAGTCTGAACCGCGGGTCACCTGACAGTTCGAACAGGTGGCAAAACCCACAAGGTGCTCCGTAGTCATTTCGGGTTGCCCTCGATACGTTCACCTCAATGAGACCAACACTCGCTCGGATCATCCGCGGACGGTCGCGGTGACCACGACGGACATCACCAGAGCGAAAACATTCGAATGGTGGATGCTGTCGATGTTTGCACTCGGCATCTCCTACAGCGCGTTCGTTTCGTTGTTGATCCCTCCGTTCGTCAGCGACGCAGGGGGCGATGCCTCCACGGCGGGAATCGTCATGGCCATCATCGCTCTGGGAGCCCTTGGCGGACCGCCAATCGGATCGTTCGCCGATCGATACAGCGCACACCGCATTGTGATGGTCGGAGGAATCGGCGGCATGGCTCTGTCCTTTGTCGCATACGCTCTCTCCGCGGACAGCTCAGCTCTCTATGCACTCGACGCGATACTGATGGGAGTATCGGTGGCAGCGGTCAGTGCCACCGCCCCGGTCTTCATCGTCGGTGCGAAGCTGGATCAGAAGACCGAAGCCAAACAGATGACAACGTTGCAGTTGATGATGCCTTCGGGCCAACTCGTCGGTGGTCTCATCCTTGCGGGCATCACTGGCTGGTCGTTTGCGAACCGTTTTTGGCTTGGCGCGGGAATCGTTGCGGTCTCATTCGTTGTGGTCTGGTTGTCGACTGCCAATGTCAGTCGACGTCTCAAACGTGCAGTCAGCCAGGACAGGATGGCGGCACCAGACGGTGGCCGACAGAAGATCGGGCTCAAACAAGTATTGCTGTCAACGTTCGGGATCTACTTCGCTGTCCTCGTCTTTACGTCGATCGCCAACAACGGTGTGAATGCACAGATAGCGAACATCATGCCGAACGTATACGGGGTCGACGCGAAAACGACTTCTGCGCTGATCTCTTTGGCCGGTCTCCTCAACATCGTTCTGTACTTTCCCGCCGGTCGGTGGATGGCTCGCAAAGGCCCGTTCCCACCATTCATGGCAGGTATCGCCGGCAGGATGATCGCCGGTCTCGGCATGGGGGCCGTCGGTCTGATGACCGACAACAAAGCACTGCTAGGAGCGGCGTTCATGCAGTTGATGTATCAGACCGCCCCGTTCGTACGCCTCACTCAGCCGGGGCTGGCCGTGCGATTCGCAAACTTCCCAGCCGGACAGGCAAGCGGTTGGGTCATCGCGGGAAGCGCGATCGGCAGCTTCGTAGGAAGCCTTCTTGGCGGATACCTCGCGGATACGTTCGGCTACAACGCGGTCAACTGGATGGCAGCGGCGGCCGGTGCCGGTGCCGCGTTGATCCTGTTCATGTGGCTCAGACCAGCCGAAAGGCGAATGAAAGACCGTAACCCGCCGCCGGAGAAACCTCCCGAACGTGACGAGGCAGTGGTGAGACATGAGTGATCTTCTCATCGTGGCCGTCATTGCGATTGTCAGCGGGGGTTTTGCAATACCCGCCGGATTCCTTCTCGAGCTTCCACCGATCGAGACGTACCTCGCCGCCGTAGCCGGTGCACTCGTTGGGCTCATCTTCTTCGTGTTCGTGGGGTCAGGTCTGCGCAACTGGATCGTGAAGAAGGCGAACATCTCGGACGAAAAACTCGAGAAGGGAAAGCAGATGCTTGGCGACTACGGAACGAGGGGTCTCGGTCTGATCGGTCCCATATTCCCTGGAGTAACGGTGAGCGTGCTGATCGGGTTGGCCGCCGGAATCGACAGGAAAGAACTGGCAAAGTGGATGTCGATCGGCGTTCTCGGGATGTACGGCATCTACACCGTCGGCCTGGCCCTGATCATCGAGATCGCAGGTATCTGACGTGGAGAATCTTGATCCGAATCTTGCTGCAGCCGCACCACCCCAACGGTCCTCCAAGGACGCGAAGCGGTCCCTGATTGCCGTTGGTGTGGCCCTTGCCATAGCTATCTTCATCTTTGGATTCGTCCTGCCCCAGGTGATCGACTACCAGACGGTTTTCGAAGTCTTGCGTAATCTCGAACTTCGAGATTACGCGATAGTCGTTGGGGCCGGATTGCTCCTGTACGTCCCAGAGGGCGCTCTGTACGGATCGCTCATGCCAGGAATGGGCCTGCGGCGCGGTATGTCGGCGTGGGTCGCCTCCACCGCAGTCAGCACCACAATCCCCGGCGCCGACCTCGTGGTTCGCTACGGCATGTATCGCTCGTGGGGGTACGCGGTAGAGGGCACGATGCTCGGCATCGTGCTCAGCGGACTGTTCGATAACATCGTCAAGTTCAGCCTCCCGTCTATCGCCGTCATCGCATTCCTGATTCTCGGCGTCGGGGATCTCGGCGACTTCGTTTGGATCGCCATCATCGCCCTAGCCGTGCTCATAGTCATGGCCGTCGTAATAGTCGGCATGATCAGATCCGAATCGTTCACCCAGTGGCTAGCGGAGAAGGCGGAATCCCTCGCAAACTGGGGGCTCGGCAAGATCAAGCGTGACCCGGTAGATGGGCTCTCGACGAAAGTCGTCGGGTTCCGGGATCTCGCCATCGAAATCGTCAGAGTGAGCGGGGGCCGGGCCCTGTTCTTCTCTGCAACTGGCAAACTGTGGGCGTTCGTCATGTTGACATTGTCGCTGCGCATCGTCGGACTCGATGCTGAAACGCTTCCCCTCGGGCAGATCTTCATCGTGTGGGTCATTGTGCTGATGATCACCGCAATCCCGATCACCCCCGGCGGTCTTGGCATCGCTGCCCTTGCCTACATCTTCCTATTCAGCCAGATACTTGGCAACGAGTTCTCAGACATCGTTGCTGCCGGCGTTGTCCTCTTCCGTCTTGCACAGTGGTTCTTGCCGATACCGATCGGATGGATCAGTGTCGGCCTTTGGCGGAGACAGATCAACAAGGGTCAACTCGTCGATCCCTTCGCGCCGAGTAACTCAGGAACGAGTGACCAGGCATGACCAGAAAGACACCAAACCACGCCATCAATTCTGGCGATGAATCCATCCATGTCGTGGTCGCCACACACAGCAGGGAGGTCAAGACCGCACTGTTCCTCGCACTCAACGCTATCCCAGCGATCACCATCGTCGCGACCGCCACATCGACGTCGGAACTGATCAGTTACTGCAACACCTTCCGGCCCGACACCGCGATTGTCGAGAGCGGCCTACCTGGACGCCCGCTGGGTACGGTCCTGTCGGAGGTCAGATCGACAAGGCCAGATATCCGCATTCTCCTCATCGATGAATTCGCAGCGGTGAGCAAAGACGACAACCCGACAGACATCGAGGTCTTCACGGATCTCCAGCAATTGATCGACAGATTCCCCGAACAAGGAGCTGATGCGCCATGAACGAACCTGATCCAGAAGAGCTGCTTCTGCCTCCACCGGAAAACACACCAGAAGAGGACGCCAAGATAGGTCGAAAGAAGGCGATTCGCGAGTTCGCTCTCGTTGGTGTTGTGCTCTTCTTGATCTTCGTTGTATTCCTCCCCAATTTCATCGATTACGGGCAGGTCGTCGACTCGATTCTCGAGCTGAACATCGGGCAGGTGATATTGCTGACGCTCTTCGGCATTGCTTTCATGTGGTTCTCAGCAGGCGTGTACAACACCTTGATCCCCGGCCTCGGCTGGTGGGAGGGCTGGAAGGCGTGGGCAGCCTCGAACTCGGTCGCGTTCGTCGCCCCCCCAGGTGCAGACCTTGCGATTCGATTCGGAATGTACCGCACGGCGGGAATCAGCGGGGAGGCTGCCGGTTCGGGAATCATCCTGAGCTGGTTCTTCACCACCGGATACAAACTCGTGGTTCCGATCATCGCTCTCACGTGGATTCTGATCGCTGAAGGCATCGAGGATGATCTCCTCGTGACGATCGCGATCGTTGGCATAGCCGGAATTGTCGGCGGAGTCGCCTTGACGGCGCTGATCCTCTACCGCGACCAGGTCGCACTTCGAATCGGCAAGATCGGGCAAAAATGGTACAACGGACTGGTTGGTGGTCGTTGGAAGTTCCCCGAGGCCGAGGGGCTCGGTGTCAAGCTCGTCGACTTCCGTGCCCAGGTGATGGGTACCGTGAAGGCGCGCTGGTTCCCCGCAACGGTCGTGACACTCACCGCACAGGCGGTTTTCTTCACGGCACTCGTCCTCTCGATGCGTTTCATGGGCGTCACATCCGATCAGGCCAGTATCGGAATCATCTTTGATGCGTACGCCGTCGGCCTGCTTCTGAGCATGATCCCCATCTTCCCCGGAGGTCTTGGCGTCGTGGAGCTGGCGTACGTTGGGGTGATCGTTGGAAGTAGCGGTAACACGGAGCTCGCCACAGCAGTAACAGCCGGTGCGTTCGTCCACCGCATATTTACCTGGCTGGTCCCCATCATCATTGGGCTCATCCCGCTCATAGGCTGGAGGCGCAACATGGTCAAGCAACAAGCACAGGACGCGGCCCGCGACGCCTAGCAGCCACCCAAGAAAAGGGCGTTTGAATGACGGATTCGTCGGAATTGAAGGAGGTGGAGTCTTCGAGACTGTTCACCGGACATTGGGGGGAACTAACGGTTGCGTTGATTCTGTCCGCGACCGCTGTAGCCGCAGCATGGAGCGGGTTTCAGGCTGGCAAGTGGAGCGGCGCGATGACGGTCGCGTTCAACGAGGCGGCCGTGAGCCGAACTATTGCCGCATCAGACATCGCCCAGGCGAGTCGCGACATCGCGACCGATCGAGCGACGTTTAGCACATTCGTCCTCACCCTGGCTGCCGGAGACGAAGCCGCCGCATCGATTCTCTTCACGGAGTTTCGCGACGAGGTTCAACCGCTCGTCGAGTCATGGCTGGCCCTGGACCCGTT
>BTQP01000078.1:0-8576 GCA_036985935.1 Acidimicrobiia bacterium
ACGCGGCCTCGCATTTCGGCCTGCGTGTATTGGTTGTGCCCGTCGTTGTACCGAATCGATCCGCCCAGGCCTGCGACGCGCAAGCCGCACTCGTCTTCCCATCGGTCCTCGATGCTGACGCAGCCGACAACACGCGGAGCCGAGCGGGCAGGAAACTCGTCAGGCAAGTACGTCGAGACGTTCGTGCGAAACGGTGACGGATCGTGATTTCCGTGGACGTAGAGCAGCGGAACCTCACATGCGTCTCTGAGATACTCGAGGTACTCGAACGGGAGGTCCCCGCAGGCCAGAACAAGATCGGGACGAAGCTCTCTCAACTTCGGCCCATACAGGGCTTGGTCGACATCGTCCGCGACTGCGAGGATCCGGATCATGACGAGAATCTCGGCGTATGGGAGGTGACCGGTTTCATCGTGGGTGACCGTGGCCGGGTGGTTCGCAGTCTTCGAGGTTCTGCCGGGCGATCTCCCACAGATCGGAGCCGGCGCCACGGTTAGCGGCGAGCACCGGCTTGCTTGTCGTCAGCGACATGTCGCGCATGAACTCGGTCGTCCAGCCGCCAGACTCGCGGATGAGGACCTCGCCGGCGAGCGCATCCCAGGCTCGCAGGTCAGACTCGTAGAACCCGACCAGTCGGCCCACAGCGACGTAGGCGAGGGCGAGGGCGGCCGATCCAGAGTTGTAGAACAATCCTCCATAGCCGAACAGTCCTCTGAGGAACTCGAGGGTGGGTTCATCCGGGGAGTTGCGCGGGTGTCCGACGCCCACGAGTCCGTCCGTGATTCCCTTGCTTGGAACCGAAACGCTGAGACCGTTGACGGTGACACCGTGCCCCTCTAGTGCCGAGAAGGTCTCGGCCCTCGTGGGATCGCGTATCACTCCGAGGAAGGGATGGCCTTCGTCGTCAACGCAAGCGATCGATACGCACCAGCTCGGCAGACCCGAAACGAAGCAGGTGGTGCCGTCGATCGGGTCGACAACCCAGGTGTAACGGTTCGCACCCATGTTTTGTCCATCGTTGTCTCCTTCTTCCCCCAGGACCTGATCATCGGGGTAGGTGACCCCGATCCGGTTTCGAATCAGGTGTTCAGTTGCCACGTCAGCTTCGGTAACCCAGTCAAGGACCCCCTTCGACCGGACCTCGATATCATCTCGATCGCGATACGACAGCGCCAGCAGCCCGGCCTCGACGGCCAGTTCTTCGGCGAAGATCTGTCGTTCGACGCTTTCGATTGCCACGTCGTGTGTTCCCTGTCTCGTGGCCTACTTCACATCTGGATTGGGGAGCATGAAGTCTTCCCGGATGACCCGTGTCAACTCGTGATATGACGCGATGAATCCGCGCAGCGTGCGAACGGTGGCGCCGTACGTGTCGAATTCCTCGATCGTCATGCCATCAGCGTCGTACGCCTTGCGGAAGTCCGGGACACGGTCGTAGAGCTCCGCGATTATCTCGGGGTCGACGGGATCGTTGATCCGATCCTTGACCTCCACGGCAGAGTCGTTGAACAGCTTCTGCCACTTCGATGGGATGGTGAGGATGACGTCGCCGCCGATGAACTCGGACCAGTGGAGATGGTGGCGGTAGGCAGCGGCGAGGAGCCGTGAACGAAAGCCGCGCTGCTTGTAGATCTCACGTGCCTTCTTGAACACCGCCACGCCTGCCCAGGGTAGATAGTGAGGGCTCACGACGATGTTGTCTCTCTTCGTGACGACCTGGATCCAATCGTCGGTTCGACCAACCATGATCGTGGTGACGGGCGTCATGTCGTCCGTCACCAGGCCCTCTGCCTCGCGCCGCTCCAAACCGCGCTCGACGGCCTCACCGATCGCGACCGCTTGTGGCACGGTGAAGCTGACGGTCGCGTTGATATTCACGCCCCGGTAGGTCGCTTCTTCCATCGCGGCAATACCCCGGCTCGTTGCCGGCAACTTCACCTGCATGTTCGGCGCCAACGAGTCGTATCTCACCGCTTGGTCGACCATCGCATCGACGTTGCGGTAGTACGAGGGGTTCGTTTGGATCGACAGGCGCCCCTTCAAACCGTCCTCACGTTCGAAGACCGGCAGCAGAAGCTCGGCGCCTTTGAGGGCGATCTCTTCGAAGATCGTCGACATCACGTCTTCATCCGACCACGACGGGTTGTCGGCGATCAACTCGTAGATGCGGTCCTCCCAGAGGTGCCGCTCCTGGTTGAGAACCTGCTCGACGATCGTTGGGTTGCTGGTCGCACCGACCGCTCCGTGCTCGATCGCGTACGCCAGCTCTTCGACGGAACACGAGTCGTTCCAGAAATCTGTGGGATAGGCCGTGACGGTTTCGTGTAGGGGGCTCATGTAGGTGGTTTCAGACATGTCGATCGGCTCCTCGCCGTTGCATGGTGCATTTCTCTTGCAGTTGTGGGTCAATCAATCGGGGGTCCGGTCGTTTCACGCACGACGAGTTTCGGTGACAGGACGACGTGGTTGGCTGTATGGCGATCGTGGTCGATCCTCGCGATCACGAGTTCAGCGGCCATGCGGCCCATGTCGTGCCTCGGTTGATCGACGGTTGTCAACCCCAGGCGATGGCTTGCGGACATTGCAGTGTTGTCGTAACCCACTACCGACACATCCTGTGGTACACGCAATCCTTCAGTGTCGAGAACTTCGAGGACGGCGATCGCAGCCAGGTCGTTTGCGACGAAGATCGCTGTCGGTCGAGGGCGTCGAGCGAGGAGCGTTCGTATCCCCGCGTTCCCGCCTTCTTCGGTGAATCCGCCCTTGACCGATTGAATCTCGTTCTCGAGGCCGTGGCGTCGCATTGAGCGTTCGTATCCCGTTCGTCGTGGTCGGGAACCGGCGCCGATGCCGCCGTCGATGTGTGCGATTCGCCTATGACCTAGCTCGACGAGGTGGTCGACGACCAGAGCCGCCCCGAGTCGGTCGTCGTTGGCGACACTGTCAACCGTCGGGGCCCTCGTTGTCTTGCCAACAACGACCGTCGGCACCGATCGGGATGCCTCGATTGCGTCGTCCGACTGAAGCGCGGGAGATACGAGGATCAGGCCGTCGACCCGCATCTCGAGAAGTGTCGAGACAGCGAGACGTTCCCTCTCTAGTTCGCGATTGCCGGTTGTGAGAATCGAGCGATACCCGGCGTCGATCGCGGCCACATCGATACCATCGATGAGGTCGGCGAAGAACGGGTTGTGCAGGTTCGAAACCAACACTCCTACCACGTAGGAGCGTTGCCTCACCATCGTGCGCGCTGCTGCGTTCGGTCTGTACCCGAGGCTCGCCGCAGCTTCGAGCACCGCCTTGCGACTCGCGGCGCTCACGCGGTCTGAATCCCTCATCACGAGCGATACGAGGGACTTCGACACGCCTGCCTTTTCGGCGACGTCGAGAATGGTCGGGTGTTTCATCTGATGTCTGGCTGTCGCACGGGGCGACGGAACGCTGTCACTCCGGCGCTCATGGGTTGCTCCATATTCCGAGACGTTGGCGTTTTCGTTCTGCGTCCAACTCGCCACGTGCCACGAGTACCTGGTTACGGTCCGACACCTCGGGAACACCGACCTCCCACCAGGAGCCTCCGTCTGTCCATTCATGTGGATCCGTGTCGATCACGATGACGTAGCTCCGATCGGCTGCTTTCGCCTTGAGGAAGGCACCCTTGAGCTCATCGATGGTCGCGACCTTTTCGGCGATGGCCCCCATTGACTCCGCGTGTTTGACGAAATCGACGCGCGTGTCCCGTACCCGCTTCGTATGTTCGAAGAGGTTGTTGAATTCTTTCCCCCCGGTGTTCACCTGGAGCCGGTTGATGACCGCGAATCCGCCGTTGTCGCACACGATGAAGATGACCTTGTGCCCTGTGGCCACGGTCGAATAGATGTCCGAGTTCATCATGAGGTACGAACCGTCCCCTACCCAGGCGACGACGTCCCGATCGGGTAGCGCCATTTTCGCGCCCCATGCCCCGGGGATCTCGTACCCCATACACGAGTATCCGTACTCGATGTCGATGGACCCAACAGATTTCGTGTGCCACCCCATGTTGATCTCGCCGGGAAGTCCCCCGGCAGCCGCTACCTGGTAGTCGGTGTCATCGGCGACATCGTTCACCGCCCTGATGACCTGTGCGTATGTCGGCGTTCCTGTGTGACGAACCACGAGGTCATCGAGATATTCGATCCACTCGCGATGTTTGTTGCCGGCGTACTCGAGCCATGACGTGGGAGAGCGATAGCCGCCCAACGCCTCGCCGAGTCCTTGCAGGCTGGTCAGGGCGTCACCGATCACCGACAATGAGTGGTGTTTCGTTGCGTCGAATCGCCCGACGTTCACAGAGATGAGTCGCATCTCGGGATTCTGAAAGACGGACCAGGATCCGGTGGTGAAGTCCTGGAGGCGGGTTCCCACCGCTATGACCACGTCGGCAGCGGCAGCGAGGGCATTGGCGGATGTGCTCCCCGTGACGCCGAGAGGACCGGCATAGTTCGGATGGTCGTGCACGAGCGTGGAGCGGCCCGCGACGGTTTCTACGACCGGAATCCCGTGTGCGATCGAGAACGCCGCGACTTCGTCGGTGGCACTCGAGTAGTGAACACCTCCTCCGGCGACGAGAAGCGGCTTCTGTGCGGCGCTGATCACTTCGGCGGCGGCGGCGAGATCACGAACATCCGGGCCAGGACGCCGGATGTAGTGGTGGGTTGTGTCGAAGAACGGGACGGGGAAGTCAAACGCCTCTGCCGCAATGTCCTGAGGGAGACCGATATACGCCGGACCGCATTCGGCCGGATCGAGCATGATCGCCAGAGCCTGAGGCAACGACTGGATGATCTGCTCCGGGCGCGTGATGCGGTCCCAGAAGCGGGTCACTGCACGGAAGGCATCGCTGACGGTCGTCGAAGGCTGGCCAAAGTGTTCTACCTGTTGCAGAACTGGATCCACGATGCGGTGTTGAAATGTGTCGCCGCTGATCAGCAAGAGGGGAATCCGGTTGGCGTGTGCAACAGCGGCCGCGGTGACCATGTTGGTTGATCCCGGTCCCACTGACGAGGTTGCGATCATGATCTGGCGTCGATGTTTGGCCTTGCTGAAGGCAACGGCGGCGAGTGCCATCGATTGCTCGTTGTGGCCGCGCCAGGTGGGCAAGTCGTGTTGGACGCCGGCAAGGGCCTCGGCCAGTGAAACGACGTTGCCGTGACCGAAAATGCCGAAAACTCCTGGAAACACCGCAACGTCGGCACCGTCGACGGTGGTACGTTGAGCGATGATCCAGCGCACGATCGCCTGGCCGGTCGTGAGTCGCACTGTCTCCATTCTCACTCCTGGATCGTGGAACCCGTGTCTGTCCTGCAACGCTTTGACATCTCAGTCCCTGAGAGTATACCCTCGCGTGTTGGAACGTTCCAATTATTTCTAGAGACAAGTCGAAGGAGGTCTCGGTGAAGGTTGGCATCATCGGTGCAGGGCGCATCGGTGCTATTCACGCAGGCAACCTACGGCGCCATCATGATGTGTCGGAGATCGTCGTGACCGACGCGTTCGCTCCTCAAGCAGAGAAGCTAGCGAAGTCCTGCGGCGGACGTGTCGTCGCTGATGCACATGAGCTTCTCGAGGTTGTCGACGCCGTCGTCATCAGCACCCCCGCCGACACGCACGTCGACCTGGTCGAGCAGTCCGTGGAGAAGAGGGTGCCCGCGTTGTGTGAGAAGCCGCTCGCCATGAATCTCGCAGAAGCGGATCGGGCGGTCGCGATCGTCTCACGGGGCGATGTGCAGGTGCAGATGGGTTTCAACCGACGGTTCGATACCGGCTATCGCCGGGCTCGAGATCTGGTGGCGGATGGCACCCTCGGAACGATCACTCTCGTTGTTGGTCAACACCATGACCACGAGCTACCGAGCAAGGAATACGTCTCGCGTTCTGGCGGGCAGTTCGTGGATCAGTTGATCCACGATTTCGACATTCTCCGTTTCGTCACCGGCCGCGACGTTGCACGGGTGCACGCTTCCGGAGCCACGAAGGGCTTCGACTGGTTCCGAGACGTGGACGACTATGCGCAGATTGTGGCGACGCTGTGGCTCGACGACGGCACTCTCGCTGTGCTTTGCGGCTCGCGCCAGGACCCCGTTGGCTACGATGTTCGAATGGAGGTCTTCGGAACGAAGGACTCGGTGGCTGTCGGTCTAGATTCGCGTACACCGCTTCGGTCTCTCGAGTCGGACGTGACGGAACCAGTGGATCCGTACACCGAATGGATCCCCCGATTCGGTCAGACCTACGCTCGCGAGATCGATGCCTTTCTCGCGATGGTCGGCCATGGTGCGCCGAATCCGTGCACCGTACAGGACGCACGAGAAGCCCTCGCAATCGCGCAGGCATGCACGATCTCTGCCAGGCAGGGACGAACCGTGTTGATCGACGAGATGGCATGACGTTTCTGGAACGCATCGCGGGAGCCCCGATCACATGGGGAGTCGATGGCTCACCGGGCTGGGGATATCTGATGGATCGGGACCGAGTTCTCGCGGAGATGCAACAGATCGGCTTGTCTGCCACGGAGCTTGGACCCGATGGCTACCTGCCTCGCGAAACGGGGGAGTTGCGCGAACTGCTGGATCGGTATGGACTGGGCCTCGTCGGAGGTTTTGTCCCGGCGGTTCTCCATCGGCCAGAGCTCGTTGACGAGAACCTCGCGTATGTGGACCGCGCAGCGGCAATACTCGCCGGTACGGGAGCTCCCGTCATGGTGCTCGGGCCAGACTCGCACTACGAGGGTTACGATCGGCAGATAGAGCTCACCGATGACGAGTGGGGCACGTTCTTCACCAGTCTGGATCGAACAATCGAGATCGCCTCGGGGTACGGACTGAGGACCGCGGTCCACCCCCACTGGGGCATGGCGGTCGTGCGGCAGGAGCATGTTGATCGCGTTCTGCAGCAATCTCGCGCGGATCTGTGTATCGATACCGGACATCTCGCCCTGGCGGGGGCAGATCCCGTGGCCGTCGCAAAAGCCGCAACCGGTCGAGTAGCTCACGTGCACCTCAAGGACCTCGATGAGACAATGGCGAGACAGGTCCGCTCTGGCGATCTGGCGTTCCGTCAGGCGGTGGTCGACGGACTATTCCTTCCTCTCGGAGGCGGCGGCGTGGACATCCGTGAGTTCGTGACTGTCCTCGAAGACCAGGGGTATCGAGGTTGGTACGTCATCGAGCAAGACGCCGTCTTGGACGCCGAACCGGATGTCGGTCAGGGTCCGATCGTTGCGGCGTCGGCGAGTGTCGCATTTCTGAAGGGCTTGTAGGTGGACGGTCGTCAGCGAGGCCTCGGTCACGCACAAAGGAGGACGAAGTGACCAAACGGTTCTATCCAGCCGGGTCGAACAGCCGCGACTCAGTCCCGGCCGTCGAAATCACGGCGGCGAAGGCTGAGTGGAGGTATTCGGGTCTACGTGTCTTGAATCTGGTTCCAGGCACCACGTTGGAGTTCCCAACAGAAACCACGGAGATGGCGATTCTCCCGTTGTCCGGCGGTGTGACGGTCGAAGTCGACTCGCACGTGTTCCATCTCGCTGGGAGAGAAAATGTGTTCTCTTCGGTGACGGACTTCGCCTACGTCCCTATCGATGCGAGCGTCCTTTTGAAGACGCAGGGGCCGCTCGAGGTCGCTCTGTGCACGGCCGAAGCGACACGTCGCATCGACCCGTACCGTGTGGATGCAGCCGACGTTCACGTGGAAGTCCGAGGAGGAGGATCAGGGACACGCCAGATCAACAACTTCCTGAGCGCCGACGTTGCGGATGCGGACAAGCTCATTGCGGTCGAAGTGCTGACCCCTGAGGGAGGTTGGTCGTCGTACCCGCCACACAAACACGATGAGACCACCGAGACCGAGATCGAGCTCGAGGAGATCTACTACTTTCGCATTGAGGGCGACGACGGCTTCGGGTTTTTCCGTTGTTTCACCGACGATGGTGAGATCGATGACACGCTGACGGTTCGCGACGGCGACGTGTATCTCGTTCCGAGGGGCTACCACGGTCCTGCGGCAGCTGCCCCTCTGCACCACATGTACTATCTCAACGTCATGGCTGGCCCATCGTCGAAGCGGGTCTGGCGGTTCTGTGACGATCCCCGACTTGGCTGGGTACGTGACGTTCTCGACGCCCTCCCCGCGGATCCGCGGCTTCCATTGACGAGCGCCTCACCCGTATTGGACTCCCCACAGTCCTCCGAGGAGCCAGGCCGACAAGGGATCTGACTCGTCGACCACGAATTCGAGAAACGCACGACGGATAGCGGATCGCTGCACTCCAGATCGCTCGCGAGTGTTCGCTGACGGTACGTTCGGCTGGCGCCTCGCATTCGGATGGCTACCCGTACCGGCGTCGGCCTACGGTCCTCTGTCCTCCCCGCGAAGAACGCCTGTTCGCCACAGATGGCCTATTCTGTGTCTATGCCTCGATCGTCTCGACTCCTGGTTCTGGCCCTCGCGGCTACGTTCATCTTTGTTTTGACCGTTCCGGCGCTCGCGACCGAGGAATCGACTGGTGACGACACCACCGCCACGACGGTTGCACC
>BTQP01000079.1:0-8446 GCA_036985935.1 Acidimicrobiia bacterium
GCTCTCAGCCAGGGATCCGGTGGTTCGAAGGGCTTCTTCGGGAAGTTCGCTTTCCTGAGACGAGCTGCGCGTTCAGCCGAGAGTGCCGCGGAGAAGCGCGGCGCTACGAACATGATTCAGAACGCTCTGGAGCAGGCGAACCTTCCTCTCAAGCCGGGCGAGGCGATCATCGCCGCCATCGGCATGTCCGTTCTTGCGTTCGTACTGGTATCGGCGCTGATGCAGTCGGCAGTATGGGGTGTCATCATCGGCTCGCTGATCCTTGTTGGTTCGTTGATGTTCGTCAACACCGTCGCGTCGCGCCAACGCAAGAAGTTCGAGAAACAGCTGCCCGATACTCTGAATCTGATCGCAACATCTCTACGGGCAGGGTATTCGTTGCTCCAGGCCGTAGAAGCCGTCGGTGAGGAGTCCCCTGACCCGACTCGTCGCGAATTCGGGAGAGCTATTGCGGAGATCCGGCTCGGGCGTCCCATGGAGATGTCGCTCGGCGACATCGCCGAACGGATGGTGTCTCAAGACTTCGAGTGGGCCGTCATGGCGATCAACATTCAGAGAGAGGTTGGAGGAAACCTCTCCGAGGTCCTGCAAACCACCTCAGAGACCATGGTGCAGCGCAATCGGCTGCGGCGTGAAATGAAGGCACTAACGGCTGAGGGGCGGATTTCAGCAATCGTGCTTTCCGTCATGCCGCTCGCTCTCTTCCTGTTCATTTCCGCAGCGAACCCTGGATACCTCGATCCCATGCTAGAAAGCACGATCGGCCTGATCATCATGGGTGTCGGTGTTCTGTTCATTATGGCTGGCATCTTCTGGATGCAGAAGATCGTAAAGGTGGATGTCTAATGGATCCCTTGCTTTTCGCTGTCGTTTCGGTGTCAATAACCGTTGCAGCCCTGACCGTGTACGTCGGTGGCGGTTTGGTCAAAGCGAACAAGAACACAGGCACACGATTGTCGAGCCTTCAAACGCGTGACGATGTTCTCGAGCAGGATTTCTCGGAACGCGCGGTGGCACCTCTCATGCAGGGGCTCGGTCGTTTCGCCTTGCGATTCACGCCAACGGGATGGGTGGAGAAGTCGCAACACAAGCTGGTACTTGCGGCATGGAATGACCGGATGGACGGGAACACCTGGGCAGCGATCCGAATAATCACACTGGTCATCGGCGTGGTCGGCGCCTTCTTCCTCGTGCCTATGGTCGACAGCTCGTTCATGAAATTCGCGGTTGGTGGCATGGCCGTAGTACTCGGGTTCTATGGCCCCGAAGCGTCGCTCAACCGGGCGATCGACGACCGCCGCAAGAAGATGGAACGGCAGTTACCGGACATCATCGATCTGCTGGTCATCTCGGTGGAGGCAGGTCTCGGATTCGAGGCGGCCATGGGTCGTGTCGTCCTGAACGTGCCAGGCGAACTCTCTCGCGAGTTCTCGAGGACTCTTCAAGAAACCCGGGTCGGCGTGGCTCGACATGAGGCGCTGCGCAACATGGCAGAACGCACCGACGTGGACGATCTGAACTCGTTCATCCTCTCATTGATCCAGGCCGATTCGTTCGGTGTTTCGATATCGAGGATGTTGCGGGTCCAGGCCGACGAGATGCGTGTCCGGAGGCGTCAAAGGATCCAGGAGAAGGCCTTCGCTGCTCCGGTCAAGATGATCTTCCCGATGTTGTTCTGCATCTTCCCATCGATATTCATCGTGATTCTTGGGCCAGCGGTGATGAACATCTCGAAAGCCTTCTAGGACGGGATTCCGTGCCGACGGAGAATGAGACCGCCAAAAGACGTGGCCTCAGCGTCATTCACGCAGCACCACTGCTGGTGGCGTTCCTTTTGGCTCTGCGTGCCTCGGAACTGATTCGAGATAACTCGTTTCTCTGGCACATTCGCGCAGGAAGCGTGCAAGTTGCCTCTGGCAAGGTCCTGACCACTGACCCCTTCTCATACACCGCCAATGGCGAGGGATGGCGCACACAGTCGTGGCTCGTCGATCTGATGTACGCCCGGCTCGAGAGCGTGACGGGATCGCTGACGTGGGCGAATTGGTTCGTGTTTGTCGTCGGCGCCGGCGTATTGGTGCTGATGGGGATCGCGATCTACGACAGGACCCGCTCGCCAGTGGTGCTTACCGGCAGCCTCATCGTCGCGATGTGGCTTTTCGCCCCCTTCGCCCAGGCTCGTCCTGTGATCGTGTCATACGTCCTGATGGCGAGTCTTGTTCTCATCCTCCGATGGAAGAGCGAACTGTTGTGGCTGCTGGTTCCGTTGTTCTGGATATGGGCTGGCGTGCACGGATCCTGGGTGCTCGGGGGTGGGCTTGTGATCCTCGAACTTTTGAGGACGAGAGATACGCGCCTTGTAAGGGTCGGAGCTGTGAGTCTTTTCGCAACGCTTGCAACGGCGCACGGAATCGGGACGTGGACGGTTCTGTACGAGTTCTCCCAGGCGCGGGAAGCACTCGGACTCATCGAGGAGTGGTTGCCGCCTGATTTCGGCGACATCGCTCAAGCCCCCTATCTCATTGTCTTGATTGGTTTGTTCTTTGGTTTCGCCAGGGGAAAGCTCGAGGCGAGAGATCTCATTGTCATCCTTCCGTTCTTGATATTCGGTATGACTTCGCGCCGGGCGGTGTTCCCGGCAACGATCGTCCTGCTGCCCTATGCGGTCTCGGCTGTACCCGTGCCGAAGCTGCACGCCAGGGCGACCAGTGGGCTTGCGCCTGTTATCGCGATGGTGCTACTCGCGGGTGTTGCTCTGTCGCCGATGGTTTTTCGACCGCTGGGTCTGCTTGACGCTGAGCGGTTCCCGAGAGCCTCGATCGTTGACTCCGTCGAGGGCCGAACGCCGTTTCACGACTCTGCGGTGGGTGGGTATCTGATATACGACTCGTGGCCGACGAACCTCGTGTACATCGACGATCGCGCTGAGCTCTATGGATTCGAACGCTTCCAGGACCTACGGAAGGCTCTTTCAGGGGACTATGAAGACGTGTTCGAGCGCAATGGCATCGAGGTTGCGATCGTAAAACCTGACTCCCCGCTGCACCGTCGCCTCGTAAAGGACGGATGGTCGGCGATTGCGGTGACAGACGAGTTCATCTCGATGGAGCCGTAGAGCGGTCAAGAGCGCTGGATCTGCCGATGGGAGCCGTAGTTGGACACGCGAGAAGGGGAGCGTCGAGACGCTCCCCTTCTCTGTTGTTATTCGCTGTCGCTCTAGAGCGAAGCGCCAACCTCGGAGAACGTGTCGTTAAGACCCGAGCTCAAGAAGTTGAGGGCCACGATGGCCACGATTGCGATGAGTGCAACCAGCAGAGCGTACTCCACCATTGATGCACCCTCTTCATCACGTGCGATTCGAGCCTGGAAGGCCGTCCACAGACGAAGCATATGTACCTCCTACGTACAAGGCGATCCGTTACTGAATCTTCGGCACGAGGGACGAATGCTTTATGGGTCTACCGACCTATTCCTGGAGGTACGTTCGGCTGTGCCTCACTATCGGTAGACGGATCGCAGCGCTTTCGGATCGCTGCGCTTACGGATAACAGAGCGCTCGCTGCGCTCGCTGACAGTAGGCGTACGGTCCCTTCGCCTGACTGACCGTTGACAGTATTCCGTACTGTCAACTGTCTACCGTCGACTGTCTACTCTCGCTCTTGGAGTCACCATTTGCGGTCGAGGCCCAGCTTCATCGCTTCTACTACTGCCTGGGCCCGGTCGTTCACCGACAACTTCTCGTATATTGACGCGAGGTGGTTTTTCACGGTCTTCTGTGAGATGTAGAGCTCATCGGCGAGGTCCTCGGTGCCCGATATTCCCTGGACGAGGCAGCGCAGCACGTCGCGTTCCCGCTCGGTGATCGTTTCAGCTCGCGTCGAGAGCCGCGGTGTGCGGTAGTCGGCTAGGGCCTGGTCGAGATCGCGATCGAAGAGGTGTTGCCCGTCCGCCACAGCGCGGATAGCGGCGGCGAGATCCGGTAGCGGGAGCGCCTTTGAGAGAAATGCGACGGCCCCCGCCTCGCGGGCTGACTTGCCGTACGCCTCGGCTGTATGCATCGTCACGACGATGGTTGGCGGCAGGTCGTCGAGGCGACTGATGGCAGAAATTCCCGACATGCCCGGCATCTCGACATCCACAAGCAAGACATCAGGTTCGGTGCTCGCTACTACGTCGCCGAGCGTGGACCCATCGACTGCGGTTCCGACGACGCGTATGTCCGGCAGACTGTTGAGTCCCTGCTTCAGGCCGTCGAGCATCAGTTGGTGGTCGTCTGCGATAACGACGCGTATGGGTGTGTTCATCGATCCTCCTCCCATGTCATCGTCACAATCGTCCCTGTTCCCAACGTAGTTTCTAGATCGAGTTCTGCGCCTATGAGGCTCGCCCTCTCCCTCATTCCAATGAGTCCGAATCGACTCTCAGTTGCGAGCACGGGATCAAATCCTGAGCCGTTGTCTGTGATCTTCAACGTGCCACCGGTCTCTGTGATTCGTCCCTCTATGGTGATTGCAGATGCGTTGGCGTGATTCAACGCGTTCCGAAAGCTTTCGGTCATCAACGCTCCGATCTCGGCAGCAATCGCCGGGCGGGGAGGGGTTCGCTCGTCGATATCTACCACGACGCTTGGTCCGTCGGCGTCGACCTCGGCGACGAGTGAGTGTGCGAGTTCGACGATGCTCAGAGTGCGATCGGCCCGGAGATCCTGAACCCGGTGTCGGATCGTATCTACGAGGCGCGTCACGTTCGAGCGGGTCGCATCGAGGTTCCGTGCCTGTTCCTCGCTCAGATCTCCAGCCATGAGGGCCATGTCAAGTGCGAGTCCGACCGATGCGATCGACGGTGCGATGTCATCGTGCAGCTCTCGGGCAAGCCTTACTCGTTCCCGTTGAATCGTTATCCCCGCGATTCGTTGCAGGAGGAGATCGTTGTCAATCGCAAGTCCGACCGGGGCTGCCGTTTGTTCGAGAGCGGCAAGTTCACTCTGGGACAGCGGAGGATCGTCCGTCCACAGTTCAAGTCGCGCAAGCCGGCGGCCCTGCCACGCAATGGGGATCGTCGCGTCCGGATCCCGTGTGGTTTCTCCTCCCCGGCGGGCGAGAACGACATCGCTCTCACCGGTGATGCGTGCCGATGCGCCGGGTGCGATTACGCCGACGTCTCGGAGCGCGTCGTGTGCGGTTGCTACGGCGTTTATGTCGGGTGACGTTGCAACGCTGACCAGGTCTTCGAGGAGGTCATGCGTTGTCGTGAGGCGGTCTGCTCGAGTTGTCGCGGCATTTGTCGCGAGGGCGATCGCTTCTGACCTTTCGGACTCGGTGCTGATGGCCCGCTGAACCTCGCTGAAAGCGATCGTCGTGAGTGCATAGATGGCTGAGATGCGCACGATGTCAGCAGGCGTTGATGCGGTAGAGGTGATCCCGACGATCACCACTCCGAGGATCGACTCGGCAGCGGCGGGACCAGCCACTCTGATGCCACCACCAACTGCCGCAAGGAAGATCGCCGCAACGGGCAGAAGCACGTAGCCGCTCGCGAGTCCGCCGGTGAGCGCGGCCGCGACCACGTACAGCACGATCGCCACGGCGATGGTCGCATACGACTTCCAATCCCGACCCCTAAACGGGATCGAAACAGCGAGCGATATACCGATGCCAAATACACCGAGACCGAAGGCTATGTTCGCGTCGGTCGTGAACCCTGTGGTGATCATCACGCTCGCAGCAGCAACGGCGAACGCTCCGACATGGATGATGTTGGAGGTGATGCGAAGCCGTTGGTGCCACGTGGGCGTTCCTGTCACACCCGCAGGGTACAGTCTCTTCCATGGCAGACCAGGACTCTCGACGGTTGGCGCCGACGGTGTTACTCGGTGGGGGCATCGGCGCGGGCAAGACACGTGTCGCGGAACTGTTCGCAGCCGCAGGGTTTCTCGTCATCTCGTCGGATGAGGTTGGGCGCCAGGTGCTCGCACCAGGGTCCGATGCAGTCGCTCTCGTCGAGTCGATCTGGCCTGACGTCGTGGTCGATGGCGTTGTCGATCGGTCGGCTCTTGCTGCTCACGTTTTCAGGGATCCGGCAGATCTCGCCCGTCTCGAGCGCATAACGCATCCTGGCATCGAGGCAGCGATCCGCACGCAGGTCGAGGCGACACAGGAACCGGTCGTGATCGAGGTTCCCATCATCTCTGTGCTATCCGATGCACCGTTCCTTCGCATAGCCGTCGTCGCTGACGAGAACATCAGACTGGAGCGCGCTGTTGCCCGGGGTGGTGTTGAAGCTGATGTCCGTAGCCGGATGGAGCACCAGTCGACCGATGATCAGTGGCGCCACTGGGCGACTGTGGTCATCGAGAACTCAGGTAGCTGGGAGACGACGGAGATCCGGGCTCGCCGGGTCATAGAGGACGTGCTGACGGATGACTGAAATGATTCCATTTGAAGTTGTGAGCGACTTCTCGCCCTCGGGGGACCAGCCAGAGGCCATCGCGAGACTTGTGGAGGGCATCGAGCGCGGCGATCGGTTCCAGACGTTGCTCGGGATCACGGGAAGTGGAAAGTCAGCGACGATCGCATGGACGATCGAGCAGGTCCAGAAACCGACGCTCGTTCTCGCTCCAAACAAGGCACTCGCTGCGCAGCTTGCGAACGAGTTCCGACAGTTCTTCCCGCACAACAGGGTGGAGTACTTCGTCTCGTATTACGACTACTACCAGCCAGAGGCGTACATCGCACAGACCGACACGTACATTGAGAAAGAGTCGACGGTCAACGACGAGATCGATCGGCTTCGACACGCGGCGACGGCGGGCCTGCTCACGCGTCGCGATGTGATCATCGTCGCTTCGGTGTCTGCGATATACGGACTTGGTTCGCCGGAGCACTACGAGGGGCAGTTGTTGCGTCTCGTCAAGGGAGTCGAGTTCCCGCTCGAGGAGTCGATCAAGCGCCTGGTCAATATTCAGTACGACCGAAACGAAGTCAATCTGACCAGGGGAACGTTCAGAGTCCGTGGTGACACTCTCGAGGTTTTCCCAACATACGAAGAGACCATCGTCAGAATCGAGTATTGGGGCGATGAGGTCGAACGAATCTCCCGCATGAACCCGGTGACGGGTGAGGTCATTGAGGAGATGAGCCAGACATGGGTCTACCCGGCAACGCACTACGTCACCTCGAAGGAGATCATCGATCGAGCCGTCAGTGGAATCGAGGTCGAACTCCAGGATCGGTTGGTCGAACTCGAAGGCCAGGGCAAGATGCTCGAAGCCCAACGACTTCGTATGCGCACCCGATACGACATCGAGATGATGCAAGAGGTCGGCTACTGCTCAGGAATAGAGAACTACTCGAGATACCTCGACGGTCGTCAACCCGGGGAGGCCCCGTTCACCTTGCTCGACTACTTCCCTGACGACTTCCTGATGGTGCTCGATGAGAGTCATGTCTCCGTGCCCCAGATCAACGGGCAATACGCCGGCGACAAGTCACGTAAGGACGTGCTCATCGAACACGGGTTCCGGCTTCCTTCCGCTCTGGACAACCGGCCGCTCACCTTCGAAGAGTGGTACGCGAAAATCGGCCAGACAGTGCTGATGTCAGCGACACCGGGTGCGTGGGAGCTCCGGGAATCTGACCAGGTTGTCGAGCAGATCATCCGACCGACGGGTCTTGTAGATCCCGAGGTCCTGATACGGCCAACGAAGGGGCAGATCGACGACCTGGTATCTGAGATCCAGGAAGCTGCTGTACTCGACCAGCGCGTTCTTGTCACAACGATCACGAAGAAGATGTCCGAGGACCTTTCGAACTATTTGCTCGAGCTCGGTGTGAGATCGAGATACCTGCACTCGGACATCGACACCCTCGAGCGTGTGCAGATCCTTCGGGATCTTCGGCTTGGCGAGTACGACGCCTTGATCGGTGTGAACCTGTTGCGCGAGGGTCTCGACCTTCCGGAGGTTGCTCTCGTAGCCATACTCGATGCCGACAAAGAAGGATTCCTGCGATCGGGTACGAGCCTCATCCAGACCATCGGCCGTGCGGCACGTAACGTCGATGGTTCGGTGATCATGTACGCCGACCAGGTGACGGACTCGATGCGTAAAGCCCTCAACGAGACGAACCGTCGCCGGATGGTGCAGATCGAGTACAACAAGGAGCACGGGATCGATCCACAGACCATTCGCAAGAAGGTGTCCGACATCCTCGAACTTGTCTCGCGAGGCGACGCACCGAGCGTGGACAATCGGGCCCGCGAACTTCGCAATCGGGAATCTCTCGATCTGACGACACCCGACCTCCGTCGTTTGATCATGAGCCTCGAGGAGGAGATGAACGAAGCAGCCGTCGACCTCCGATTCGAATACGCCGCCCGCCTCCGAGACGAAATCAACGACCTGAAACGAGAACTCAAAGAGATCGTCGAAGCCGCCAGCTAGCGGAGC
>BTQP01000080.1:0-8435 GCA_036985935.1 Acidimicrobiia bacterium
ACGTGCTTGAAACCGAACTCGAGCCTTGTGGCGTAGATCCGCTCACCGGATTCTTCAGGGACGGGTCGTGCAATACGGACCCACGCGATCGTGGCAGTCACACCATCTGTGCGGTCATGACGCATGAGTTCCTCGATCACCAGGCTCGCATCGGCAACGACCTCGCAACACCGATGCCGCAATACCACTTCCCAGGGCTCGTCCCCGGCGACCGCTGGTGCGTGACAGCACGGAACTGGCTCAGAGCACACAACGACGGAGTTGCCGCTCCGGTGGTGCTTGCGTCGACTCACCGATCAGTACTCGACCTGGTCACCCTCGAGGTTCTCCAGCACCATGCCGTCGACGTGCCCCCCGATACAGCGACGCTTGACCCGTGAGGTTCGAGTTGGCTCAGGTCTCGTCTTTGAGATAACTACAGGCTGAGCAGTCGGCGTGTTTCCATCACGTCGAGATAGAAAGTTGTATCCAGCGGGTTGTCGCTCAGGGCTCGATGAAGATCCGCAAGTGTCTTTGCGATCGGGGCGGGCGAGATCACGGCGACGACCTCGTTGCCGCGCATGATCGACACCGATTCACGATCTGTCTCCACGGTGCTGATGACAGCGCCGGGATCCGCAAGCAACGTACTGAGCGGGATGTGTGCTGGTTTCGCCATATATCCATCGTACGCCCAAACCGATCTGGTAGATCGAGAATGTTTCGTCGCTGGGAAACCGCGGTGTACTCTCGGCTACCAGGCGCCGCCGCCACCTCCACCTCCACCACCGCCGCCACCACCGCCAAAACCGCCGCCGCCACCCGAGGATGATGGAGGGGCAAAGGCGCCGGACAGTGCGGACTCGATGCCGGCGAATGCGTTTTCGGTGCTGCCGCCGGAATAACCGTAGGCGCCGTACCAGTAGATCGACGACGCCGTTTCGAGTTCGGGTGGTGCACTGAGGCGGGCCTGTGCGAGGACCTCGCTTGCGACCCCGAAAGCGATTGCATATACGAGGAAGCGGTCCCACAGCTCGAGAGAGATCGAGGGGGCCTCTTCGAGACGCGAGAAGTCGCTGAGGTATCGCTTGAATGCGCTCCACCGTGCTGCTTCAAGAGCCCCCGACCGCGTTCGTTTGACCCGCACCCGTCGAAAAGCGAGGAGAGCTACCAGCAGCAGGGTTCCGATGACAACACCGAGGATGATGAGGAACGCCATCGTGGCGCCGCCAGGCAAGCTGCCGAGCGCTTTTGGCAGGATGATCCAACCGGCAATTCCGACGATGATCGCGACCATGACCGTGAGCACCGATGCCGTGTTGCCCGTGGTGTCGAGCATGTTCGCGCGAGCAACCGAATCGAGCACCCGGGATTTGTAAACACCATACGTTGTTGCGTTCTCGCTGGCATCGTCACGAATCGCATCCCTGAACTCGGTGAGAGGGCGCGGTCCGTCGTCGAGGGCACGCTTGACGACGGTCATCACAGACTGCTCGTAGTCCCGCAAACCGGTCGTCTTGCTTCCAAGGCTGAGCTCGAGATCGGTGATCGTTTCAGTTCGAAGACCGCCCCACGTCGATTTCACGAGCTGTGTGGGCTGAGCATCGATCGCACCCTGTCGGATCAGATCGAACAAAGTTGCGGTGAACTCCTTTTCCGTCACTTTCCCCTGAGAAAGCAGTGCACCGACCTCCGACGGCGGCAGATCCGTGGGTGGTTGCTGCTCGTACTCCCTGTCGTAGTCGACCTTCGGCTCCTTGCCGTACCGCAGGTACGTCACGAGGCCGAGCCCACCCGCGATGAGCAGCAACGCCGCAACGCCGATGATGAGACCGATCCCCGCAGCTCTCTGCGCCGCCTCGTTGTCGAGGGCGAACTGCTCTTCCTCCTCGAGGACCAACCCAAGGCCGTCTCCCTCGACCCGTCTGGCTCCTTCGGTCGATGAAAGCAACGCCGTCGGGAACGTCGTGCGGATCTCTACCCAGCGTTCCGGCGGCACATCTGAGGCTTCGAGTGACGGCGAGACGCCATCGTCACCAAGGGAGGTGGACCCGTCGATCCCAAAAGGGTGACCCCATACGCGTACCTCGCCGGGTTCTGAACCCCCGGGAAGGATCACGGTCGCAGTCAGGCGGTCGACGCCGACAGCCCATTGGTCGCCCCACACCTGGAGGTTTACATCGACGACGTCGTCATACGCGGTTGCAAGTCCGCGCATCGTGTACGACAGGTCGAAGGTCGCGAGCCTGTTCGCCGTGCTGTGATGCCACACAACCCTGACGAACGTCGGAAACACCGCCACGCCATAGGTGCCGGCGGGGGAGAAACACCCGAGTTCCGTGCAGCCACCGAGTTCATACCGGCCAGACGAATCCGACACCGCGATCGCCCCGATAGTTTCGCCAGGACGCAAGGGGATATCCCTATACGCACCCGTGAAACTTCCGGAGAAGTCGAAGGTGATTCGTTCCGTTACGTTCAAGGCCCCATCGTCGTTGACGATGACCTCCACGTCGGCGTCGGAGATCCAGAACGATTTCGCTTGAGCCGCCGCGGCAGCTGGTGCTGCTAGGCCCGACACGGCCACAATCGTTACGAGAACCCTGGCGAGGGTCCGCTTTCGCATGTCAGAACGAGACTTCGGGCGCAGTATCTGCTTCGTCGGGTGCGTCATACAGTTCACGTGTATCGAACCCTGCGATCGAAGCGATGACGTTTGACGGGATGGTCTGCACAGTGTTGTTGTACGTGAGCACGGTGTCGTTGTATATCTGACGTGATACGGCGATGCGGTTCTCTGTCTCGGAAAGGTCCGCCTGTAAGGAAGCGAAATTCTCCGATGCGCGGAGCTCCGGATACGCCTCTGCAACGGCGAAGAGTTGGCGAAGGGCCGATGTCAAGAAGTTGTCTGCGACCGCCTGTTCGCCCGGCGTGCTCGCAGCCGCGCTTTGTGAGCGTGCCTTCGTTACGTCCTCAAACGTCGATTTCTCATGTGACGCGTATCCCTTGACCGTCTCAACCAGGTTGGGTATCAGGTCGTATCGACGCTGGAGTTGCACCTCGACCTGCCCCCACGCGTTGTCGACCCGATTCCGCTTCTTGACGAGACCGTTGTAGGTGGCGACGAAGAACGCCACGATCGCTACGACGACAACAAGAGCAATGATCCATACCATGGGCTGAGCATAGGCGTGGCCTGTGTGGCGTAGAGGGATTCGAAGCCGTCAACCTTGTGGCAGGACGTCGCATTCAGAGATGCCGGTGCGGCTTTGGGCCGATGAACCCTCTTCGAGTACCTGACGAACCTTGTTCCGGATCCGCGAAACATTTGGAATCGGGTACTTGCCTGGCGTCCTGCCGGCACTGTAGGTCGGTGGAACGAAACCGACCGTGGCGACATCGTCGTAGTCGATCGCTCCCGCGATCCGAACGAGGTCAGGCAGGAAGGTGAGCGGGATGTCGGTTGTGACGTATTGCTCCATCAGGTCCAGAAGCGATGGGAACGCTTTGATGATCTTCACCGTATCGGCCTGGGTGACGGCTGCTTTGATGACACATCGCTGTCTGCCCATCCGGTCGTAGTCGGACGAACCAATCCGCCATCGTGCGTAAGCAAGCGCCTCAAGTCCTGTCAGGTGGTTCACGCCAGTGTCGACGTTGATCCGGGCTTTTGGCGCACCTTCCTCCGGCGAGGACACGGTCACGTGGTACGGCTCTTGGACGAGGACGTCGACGCCGCCGAGAATATCGACGGTCCGGACGAATCCTGCCATTTCTACCATGACGTAGTAGTCGATCGGGAGGTCGATCATGTTCGAGATGATGTCTCTGAGGGCCGCAAGCCCGGGGTCCGGTTCGTTCGGATAGGTCCTCGTCCAATCGACGGTTTCGCGATGGACCTTGTTCAACATGTCTGGAAAACACTCGCAGGACTCGAATTCGGGTTCATCCGGGATGCCGTCCCCGTCGATGTCCATCCATGTGTCTGGATATCCATCGTCGTCCATATCCGTGAGATCCCTCTCGATCACGCGCTCCTCGAAAGCGACAAAGGCCCTCTTGAATCGGTTCGGGAGCGGAACGAGTTTCATGTTGCGGGGGAAACCGAAGATGGCCACTTCCCCCGACGCGAGGTCTACGGATACGACATTGATCGAGTCGGTGCGAAGACCCTCACGCCCCGGGCCGGCGTCGCCGCCGACGACAAGCATCGTCAGGCGTTCCGGGTTGACCCGTTCGGTGAACGGTAGGAAGGGCGCGTCCGGAGTTGGCGGCGCGATGATGTTCGCCCAGACGTCGAGTGCTTCAGGGTCGCCGATGCCCCGGCGGAACATGTAGTTGCGGACGGAATACGGGTCCTGTTCCGCGGTGTCCACGACGATCGCAGGGTCCGGAACAGTGCTGAGGCCTGCGATGGGAGTGGTGTCGAATGAGATAGGTGCCCCGTCTTCGGGTGCAGCTACGAACACCGCTTCGAGGGTGCTGATCGTTTTCGCACCGTAGGACCATCCGATGAGGTGGGGGATTGCAACCACCAGGAGAAGCAGCGCCAGTGTTACCGGCATCCAGGAGCGGTCGACCGACGATGGTGTCACCACGTACGCGTCTATGACCGCAGCGATCCTCCAGACGACGATCGCAACGTTCACGATGAGTACCCCCGTGAGAAATGACGGTCGGACCAACAGTTCGGCCATCCCCGTCGTTCCTCGTGAAGCAAATCCAACGCCGCCGGCGATCAGCAGAAGCGACGGAGCAAAGAACAGGAGTGCGCGAACGGGCCGACGCGCGTAGAGCTGCCCCGTCCCTGGTATCAGAGCGGACAACACGGCTGCTACCAATGGATGGCTTCCCATAGCCCCTCTCGGTCGACCATCGACGCAGATCCGGCAATTCTCACCTGATCCGCTCGCAACGATACCGCTTCCCCTGTTTTGCGCTGCCCGCCCCACTATCGGGTTGTGTCTCGGCATGAAGACGCCGAGAAGAGGGAGTTCTTGTTAGGCCGATCCAACCACAGAGGACCCGGGTACGTTCCGCGGCCAGTCCAGGACTGACGGGACCGCCGAGCCGGGACCGGACCCGGAGTCCTGGTCTCTCAGCCACTGCCGAATCGTCAGCTGTGCGAGCACGTCGTCTTCGTTGTACTGGAGCAGCCGTTCGCGCATACCGCCATCGCCTTGAACGAAACGTTCGAACCAGATCTCGGATTGGCGTCCGCCCGGGTCGTCGTCGCGCCATGAAAAGCCACTCAGAGGTGCGACCACTTTCAGGCTGTAGCCGTTCGGTGATACCAGGCTCTTTCGTGCCCAGTCGCAGAGATCGACAGCGTTTTGTTCGAACCAGTCTTGCACGGACGCATATCCGGGAATGGACAGTTGATGGCGTTGGCCTGCCTCGGACAATGTCCGTTGCTCGTAGTCCGTCCAGTGGAGGACGAGCGACTGCGGCCGCGAAATCATCGCGAGTTTCTCGAACATTTCTTTGACAAGTTTTCGTTCGCCATCGTGGGTCCCTGTCCAGTCGGCGATCGGCTCGTACACGCTTGACCCGTCTCGAGTTGTGAGGAACCCTGCGAGGTAGATGGACCCCCGGTACGTTTCGATGTCGAAGTCGACTTCGATTTCGGCCGACGGTACATGAAGCAGTTCTTGCGCTGGCGTGAACCGGAGCAGCCTTTGTGCGGTTCGTGCTCTCGCCTGGAAGACGATTGAGGGGTTGCCGACACGTGGATCTCCAGGTTCGAGACCTGCGATCTGATCGATTCGTCGTATTCCGCTGGAGGCGAGTTCCCGTCGTTCCCCTGACGAGACGTTGGTGAGGAGTGTGATGTCGTTGACCGCAACGAGCTGACTTCGACAGAGGCCCTCCCAGTCGCACCGCGCGCACTGGCCCCGCTGCCAGGGTTGCTCGAGGGGAGTGTCCGGATGGAGCCTTCCGAAGGCTATTGCGTTGTCTGTACGCCGTCGATGAAACTGGTATTCCTCCCAAAGTGGGGACTCGCCGTCGCTGAGATCTACCCAGAGGCACACGTAGGGGTCCTCTGATCCGACAACGCCTGCAAGGGCTCGATCGGATGCGTATCCCGCTTCGAGTAGCAGGGATCGGTAGTGGGCGACTTGATAGAGATCCCGTCTGCGGTTACCGCGGAACTTTGCGGGTTCACCAGTTCCTGACTGGATTGACTCGAGACGTGCGACGGACGCCGGGATGCCGCTAGTGCCGAGGACCATGTGGTTCTTTATCTCGACAGGTGCGTATCCGTCGTCGAGCCTGACGAGGATGTCGGGGGCGCCCGCCGAGTATGTCTCGTCGGAAATGAACCGGCCGCCCACGATGATCGGGGCACCGTCGTCCATGGCGGCGAGGGTGGCATATGCCGCGGCCTCACCTATATCTGAGATGCGAACCAACCCGGGGTGGATGCTCTCGATACGAGAGAGGACTGAAGTTTCATGCTCGAACCCTCGTTCGATGTCCCGGATGCGGATATCGTCTTCGAACCGGGTCCCCGAAGTGAACCGGTCATGATGGATCTTCGTGAGGCATCGCCCGATATCCGATCCGCCGAGGCGACGGACGGTTTCTTGGTCCGAGATGGTCTCTGTTTCGGTCATGTTCGTCATTGTCCCAGTTCCCTGTGACACGTGATCATGTTCGCAAGGACCCCCGGCTGTTTCCCAGGCAATGGCAGGGAAACAGCCAGGAAATCTCAGGCGGACGGTGCAGGCGTGTCGATCGTTGCTCCATCGAGTGGACCGAACGTCGTGCTGACCTTTGCGTTCGCAGTCGTATACGAGGCGCTGAGGAGCAAACCGTCCTTGATGAGGATCTCCAGCTCAACGGTCTCGTCGGATGTGAATAGTGAACCGTCGTAGGTTCCGACGATCGTGACACCGTCGTTGCTTGACCCGATCATGCTTATGGATGTCGGGGAAGCGAGAGCTGCCAGAGGTGGTTCAACGGGACCCGGTGCGTCCAGGTTCTGCCATTCCCCACCTTCGACCCGAATCCACGACGCCTCTGGTGTCGTTATGTAGCTTGCAGTGCCGTCGCCCGAAACGACTTCCATTTGGGCACTGGCATCGATGACAACGCCCGTAACCGAGACCGCTTCCTCGTCACCAACTTCTGCGACGGACTCGAACTGGTAACCCTCGCCGTAATTGTCGAGAGCGGCCGTCAGGAGCGCCCGAGGGTCCAGAGGTGTCGTTGACGTCGTGGTGGAAGCCGAATCGCCCGCCTCTGCCGCAACGGTTGTATCCGACGCCGACGCCGACGCCGTCTCATCGGTCGACGTGCACCCTGCGATAACCAGCAGCGTCGCTGCTGCGACGACGGCAAAGACGGCCCTCCGTGAGGAGGACCGCCTTTGTGGTGTCGATGAATCAGTCGTCGTCTTCATCATCGTCGTCATCGTCGTCATCGTCGTCGTCGTCATCCTTCTTCTTGTTGTGGTCGTCATCGTCGTCATCGTCTTCATCGTCGTCGTCATCATCGTGATCGTCATCATCGCACGATGATGTCGTCTTGGACTTGACTTTGAGCTCGATCGTGCCGTGCTCGTCTTCGACCTCGACCTTGACGTAGGAGCGGTCGTCCTCGTCGTCCGTGATGCTGTCGAACTGGACCTTGAAACCGTCGTCTTCTGAGTCCACGTCCCACGTGTACCCATCCGCTGAGATTGGTCCGACGGTCACGTTGCCGTCTTCGTCCACGCTGTACTGCACCGATGCTGTGGTTCCGTTACACATCGTCCCGGTCCAGGTGTGCTCTCCGATGGCGTCTGTTCCTTCGAGCATCTGGACGTCCTTGCCCCTGAGCTCGATCTTCAGCTTGGCGCGAACACCCTCGTGATCGTCGTCATCTTCGTACTCGGTTTCGACCTCGATCTTCAGTTTCTTCGTGAAGCCGTTCATGGTGAACGTGACGGTCGCCTTTGACTCGTATTCCCACTCGTCATCGTGGTCGCCGTCATCGTCTGACTCTGTAGTCGGACCTGAAACTGTGTATTCGAGATCCGGCGCTGGCCTCACGACCAGAGGGTCTACGATCTTGAGATACGCGCCATCATCGTCGCCAACTTTCTCGATGTCGAACTCGACGACCGTGGGAGTGCCTGTCCCGAATATGTCCGCAGACCACGTCTGCGTACCGACAAATTGGTCGATGTTCGACGTCTTGATCTTTGCGGTGAGCTTCTGGCCCTCTGCTTTGACCTTTACAACGGTGCTTCCATCGTCCGCGCGCTCGAAGGTGACCTTGTGATCAGACGCATGGTCCGGCAAGACCGCACCGGCAGGGTCGATTGTGACGGTGTCGATGTTGCCGAATTCGGTAAGCGTGATACTGAGGTCAAGCGGCACACCGGGCATCGTGAGCGTCATGCCCCCTGTTTGCGCAATGGCCTCTGTTGTATTGGCCATGGCGATGCTTGGCAGCGCCCCTACCAGAAC
>BTQP01000081.1:0-8349 GCA_036985935.1 Acidimicrobiia bacterium
AACTGACAGCATCTTCGGAATCGACGCGGTAGCATGACCGCGCACCGGGATCGGGAACGTGCACGCAAACGCCGTGTCTGACCCCTCCCCGGGTGGGGTAGCGCGAATACGTGATAACCTCAGTTTCCACGCCGCAAACGGCGTGGATATTCTGTGTATGTGAAGGAGGCGTCATGGCTGCGAAAGACCCTGTATGCGCAATGGTCATCGAAGAGAGCGACGCCGTTGGTACGAGTGAGTACAACGGCACGACCTACTACTTCTGCTCGTTGGACTGCAAAGAGGAGTTCGACGAGAATCCCGAGGACTACGCCGACTGATCCGAGAGTCCTGAGGACTACGCGACTGATCCGAAAGGACACAAAACGTGGGAGGCATGGGTGCCGCGCTGCTGGTATTCCTGGCAGCACTGATAGCGATCGGTGTGACGCACTGGGTGCGAGCGGAGACCGGTGAGCGCGAATTGACGGTGCCCGAACGCGTGCCGTTTGCTGGTGGCGTCGAACCAGAATTTCATGCGTGGAACAGATTCCACATCCGGTACTACGCGATGGCGCTCTTGTTCCTCGCGTTCGATATGGAGATGGTCTTCATGTACCCGTGGGCCGTCGTGTTCGTTCGTGAAGGGCTGCTTGCACTGATCGAGATGCTGATGTTCATCCTCATCCTTGTGGTGGGAATGGTGTACGCCTGGCGCGAGAAAAGCTTCGAGTGGGCCTGAGATCCGGCCTCGCCTACATGGCGAAAACCAGCGATGTGCCTGTTTTCGTAGTTGTAGGGGGTGGATACCGATCCGCTGTCCATCGGCTTCGACTCGCCGGAGGGATCAAGATCGTTGCTTCACCGCGCCACGCAGCTGTGCTGCTGATCGCTGGGTCACTCACCGAAGCCGCCACCGAGTCGGTGCAGCACGTCCATGACCAGATGGCAGGCCCACGCCACACGGTGAGTTGGGGGCCTTCAGAACACACCGTGGTGCCGGTCGGGACCCATGTCATTGGCGACGTAGCAGATGTGGCGATAGCGATTCGGAAACAGTTCCACGATGTGGTGACAGGTGCGATCCCGGCCGAGCCGCCGTTGCTCGACAATGTCGACGCCGTTGAATGGCGGGGTGTCGGACCCTACGGGCACGGTGGCGCGGGGATGACCGGTGGGACGCCGTACGGCAGACCGCTCACGCTCCGGGCTCCCAGCCGAGACCGTCTCGAGTTGGACCAGCTACCTGTTGTCATCGGACCCTGGTTCGCCGGGTTCCCGACCGGTCTGTCGCTTCGAATCTCGCTTCAGGGAGACGTCGCCCAGGCAGTCGAGGTGGTCGCGACCAACCCCATAGCTGCGGGGTCCCGGAGCATCTTCGATCAGGCCCTTCATGAACCGATACCGATTCACGATCTCGAAATGGCCCGCGCTACACATCTTCTCGAATGGATGGCCGACGCACTTGCGATCGCCGGTGTCGACCGACTGGCGCTACGCGCCGACCGGCTGGCATCGACAATTGTGCCGGGCGATGCTGGCTCCGTCGAACGGCTGGCGGCAGCGACGCGGCGTTCGCTGTTGCGCCCGATGACGATGCGAACAGTCGGCGTGTTGCCTGACGACGTTGACACATCGAACCTTGGCCCGGTAGCCCGCGCAGCCGGAGTACCCAACGACCGGCGGACTCTCGAGCAGGGATATCGCGACATCGACTTTCGCGTGGTCACGCGCACCGGTGGAGATGCGTGGGCGCGATTCGAGCAACGTGCCGCTGAAGCGGCACAGGCCGTCGATCTCGCCGGCAGGGCGGGCGATCGAATGGCATTCGGAAATGGGGAAGTCGAGGCTCCCGATGGCCTCCGCAAAGCTGGCAGTCCCAGCCCGGCGGACATATCGATCTCCATGCTCGATGCACTGCTGACCGGGATGGAATGGGGCGACCTCGTCACCGCCGTGCAGTCACTCGACATCGACATGGAAGACGTGTCAGTCGGGAATCCGGCAGTATGACGGTTCTAGGAATTCTGGTCCAGGTCATCCTGATGCTGGCAGGCGGTGCGTACGCGCTGGCAGTAGCGGATCGCCTGCTCAGTGGCTCAGGGACACGAGTGCGTTCAGCTTTGACATACCCGGTCAAACGACTGTCGTTCCTGCTGCTGCAACCGATCACCACAACCGAGCGACCGGACTATGGAGCGTGGATACTCGCCCCGGCGTTGCTTGGCGCGTTAGCTGCAGTGGGAGCGGTCGCAGTTCCGATTGGCGGACCATCCCCAGGAGGAGACATCGCCACCGGGTTGGTGCTGTTCGGGGCAGCGATGTTGATCGTGCTCGTCGCCGTGTTCATCTTCGGATTTGCAGCGAACTCGGTATTCCCCATGGTGGGCGGTTACCGGTTCGCCGCGGTCGTATTGTCCGTTGGGATTCCCTTCTCGCTGGTTGTGCTGACGACGGCCATCCCCGCTGAGTCGTTGTCAGTGGGTGTCATCGTGGAGGCACAATCGAGCTTGTGGTTCCTCGTGGAGCAACCGCTTGGACTCCCGATCTATCTCGTGACGGCCGCTGCGATCGCTTTCTGGGGTCCGTTCGATCTGCCCGAGGGCGCGGACCTCGCCGGCGGGATCGTCGTGGAGGCCTCCGGGACGAGGCTGGCGATGTGGCGGATCTCGCGGGCAGCGTTGATGGTCACCCTCGCGCTCATGGGGCAAGCCGTCTTTCTCGGTGGTTACCTCGGACCTGTTTTGCCCGGCTGGCTCTGGACCGTCGCCAAGACCGCGCTGCTGTTGCTCATACTGGCGCTCACCGGCCGCACGATCGCACGAATTCGAGTGCAGACCTTCGTCTGGTTCGGGTGGGTCGTGTTGCTGCCGCTCGCTTTGGTCGACGTTTTTCTCTCAGGCTGGATCGCGTTATGAGCCCGGGACCGCTCTCGTACTTCCTGATCGCAGCCTTCGGAATCGGTGCAGTTGTATCCGGCTGGCTCGTATTCCGCGTCGACTCGATGCTCAGAGCGGCGTACTGGCTCATGGTCTCGTTCGTCGCCGTAGGCAGCATGCTGGTTGTGCTGAGCGCCGAGTTTCTCGGCCTGATCCTCATTCTCATGATGTCCGGGGAAATGACGATCATGGCGATCTTCATGATCATGTTCATGATGAACCCGGCCGGGCTGAACCCGATGACCATGGTGCACCAGAACCGCACAGCGATCATGGCTGGTGTCGGGTCCTTCGCTCTCCTGGCGTTGGTGGGATTGCTCGCGGACTTTCCGGTGCGACCCGTGGTGACGGGCGACCCAACCGTTGCTCTCGGGGAGGAACTGCTCGGACGCTCCATGTTGATCTTCGAATCCGCGGGTGTCGCACTGCTTGCTGTCATGATCGGTGCGGTCGCGCTCGCTGCCAAACGAGGACGGTTCGGCGACGCATATGAGGGGTCCGAGGAACCGGATCTCGAAGTCAACGCCGGGGACAGGGCATGATCGAACTACTTCTCGTCATCGGGGCAGCGATCTTCGGAGTCGGTGTATATGGCGCGCTCAGCCAGCAGTCGTTCGTGATGATCATGATGGGCCTCGAACTCATGCTCAACAGCGCTGTGCTCGTCGTGGTCACTTTCTGGTGGGGCACCACGGGGGGCAATCCGGCGGGCCAACTCCTGGTGATCGTGATCCTTGCGGTGATGGCTATCGAGGCTGCTATCGGCTTTGCGCTCGTCACGGCTGTGTACCGGTCACGAAAGGCCGACATCACCGAAAAGCTCAAGAGACTGCGCAACTGATGGTGTGGTTACCCGTATTCGTTCCGATCGTCGGAGGTGCCATCATCCTTGCCCTCCGGCGGCAGCAGACTGCAGCCCGGCTCGTCTCCGTCGCGATCATGGTCGCCACCGTCATCGTTGCCGCTATCGCTGCGGCTTCAGAGGCGGCGGGTACGTGGACCTGGGGCGGTGGCCTCGATCTTGCTGTGTCGGTGACAGAATTTGGTCGGGTCATGGTGGTTCTTGTCCCGATCATCGCGGCAGTGGTCATTGGATTCGCTGCGACCAACTCAGAGGGCGACCGAGCGATCGTGAAACTCTTGGTAGTGCTCACATGGTTCGTGGCGGCCATGGAGCTACTTGTCATCGCCGCCGATTTCCTAACGCTGCTCATCGCATGGGAGCTGGTCGGAGCGGCATCGTGGGCCCTGATCGGACATGAATGGCGCGACCCCGACCGTCCACGTTCGGCGAGGGAAGCGTTTGTGACCACCCGTTTCGGCGACCTCGGCCTCTACGTTGCCGCGGGAGCGGTGTTCGCCGCGACGGGAGGGCTCCTGTACTCCGATCTGGCGTCAGCATCCCAGGGTTGGCTCGCCGTTGTTGCAGCAGGCACCGTTCTAGCTGCGGCGGCGAAGTCGGCGCAGGTCCCGTTCTCACCGTGGTTGTTCTCGGCAATGGCTGGACCCACGCCGGTATCGGCACTGTTGCATTCAGCAACAATGGTTGCGGCAGGCGCATACGTCCTGATCCGGTTGCAGCCGATGTTCTCAACGGTTGCCTGGTTCGCTCCCGTTGTCGTGGGGATCGGTCTCGTTACCGCTCTCGCCGGTGGAATGGTTGCCCTCGCGCAACAGGACCTCAAGAAGGCTCTCGCTGGTTCGACATCGGCCCAATACGGACTGATGCTCGTAGCCGTGGGCGCAGGGTTCACCGCTGCCGCGGGTGGGCAACTCACAGCCCACGCCTTCTTCAAGTCCCTGTTGTTCCTTGCGGCAGGAGTCGCTCTTCACGCAAGGGGCACGCTCGACCTGGGAAGACTGCGACTGGGATCGGCCCTGCCACGCGTCGCCGTGCTGTTTGGCATCGGTGCGTTGGCACTCGCCGCGGTTCCTCCGCTCGGTGCGGCGTTCACGAAAGAGGCGGTACTCGCGGGAGCGTTTCACGCGGGGATCTGGGTGGGAATCGGGACGGCGGCCGCCGGGCTGCTGAGCACCATCTATGCGGGCAGGCTCCACATGCTTGCGTACGGGCCTGGTCCATCGGGCGACATCCACGCAGCGCCGCGAAGGGGCGAGGTGATTTCACTCGGCATACTGGCAGCCCTCACGGTGGCACTCGGCGTGCTGTGGCTGCCCGGTGGAGACGAACTTCTCGAGCGGGCGACCGGTGGAGCGATCCTTGCACCAGATCTCGCGGAAACCGTGCTGTCGTGGACGCTGGTGGCCGTTGGCATAGGGATCGTGTTCGTCGCGTGGCGACGGGGACGACTTGTTACGCTGCGAATGCCGGTGCGCACGCGAGAATTCTTCGCTGGATGGTGGGGTTTGCCGACGGCAGCTCGCGTTCTCATCGTTGACCCTGTGTCGCGCCTCGCCCAGGTATTGTTCGCGGCGGACCGATCAGTTCTGGCACGGCTCGCCGACTCGGTCGCTGGCTTCGGCTTGCTCACGGCACGGATCCTCAGGCAGGTCATAGATCGATCGATAGATGCGGTTGTTTGGGGTGTCGGGACCGGCACGCTTCGGGGAGCAGAAATCTCCCGCCTCGCCGACGACCGGGGCGTTGACGCGGGCGTTGAGGGCTTGGCGGCTGGCATCGGGAACGCAGGCGAGCAAAGCCGCCGTACCCAAACAGGAATGTCGTATCACTACTACACGATGATGATGATCGGACTCGCAGTGGCAATCGCCATCGCGGCCCTCTGGAGGTAAAACAGATGTTGACATTGGCCATATTCGTTCCGTTGCTCGTAGCGGCGCTCATGCTCGTGATACCAAAAAGGCACGAACGTTTCGCGCGCACGGTGGCGATCTCGACCAGTGTTATTCCCCTCATTGTCGTAGCGATCGCATGGGCGCGCTTTGATTTCGGAGCCGGCTTTCAGCTCATTGAAACCGTGCCGTGGATTCCATCGCTCGGCATCTCGTACACCGTCGGTGTTGACGGTCTATCGCTGCCGCTCGTCGCACTCACCGCCGTGCTCTTCACCGCATCGATCGTGTTCCCGGTGGACGATCGTGGAAAGGCTCGCCAGTACTACGCGACGTTCCTCTTCCTGGAGGCCATTTCGCTTGGTGTGTTCCTCTCGCTCGATCTCATCCTCTTCTTCGTGTTCTGGGACCTCAGCCTGGTTGGAATGTATTTCCTCATCGGTGTCTGGGGACACGGAAATGCACAGCGTTCTGCGCTCAAGTTCTTCCTCTACACCCTGCTCGGCTCTCTGGGCCTATTGCTCGGCATCCTCGGGATCTACCTCTACACCGATCCCAGGACCTTCAACATGGTCGAGATCATCAACACTCTCCCGGTGCCGATAGGCGGAGTGGCAGCAACACTGATCTTCCTTGCGGTCGGTTTCGGTTTTGCCGTAAAGACGCCGCTCGTACCGTTCCACACATGGCTGCCGCCGGCACATGTGGACGCACCCGCTCCGGCATCGACGATCCTCGCAGGTGTACTGCTGAAGATGGGCACGTACGGATTCGTGCGCATCTCGCTACAGATGCTCCCCGAGACATTTCAACGGTTCGCACTTCCTCTCGCGATACTCGCCGTCATCAGCATCCTGTACGGAGCGCTTGTCGCTTTGGCGCAAACGAACCTCAAACGTGTCATCGCGTACACCAGCGTCAACCACATGGGCTACGTGATCCTCGGCGTCGCCGCCGCAGGTGCCATCGGATTGGGAAGCGAAGCATCTCGCTCGCTGGCTATGACAGGTGCGGTCGTTGAGATGGTTGCCCATGGACTGATCACCGGCGCCCTGTTCCTTGTCTCCGGCTCGATATACGCGCGCGGCAAAACGTACGAGCTCGACGCGTATGGAGGCCTCGCGTCGCGTGCGCCGCGTCTCGCAGGTATCACGATGCTTGCTGCCTTCGCAAGCCTCGGGTTACCTGGCCTTGCGGGTTTTGTCGCGGAATTTCAGATATTCGCCGGAACGCTCGGCGTGTTCCCATGGCTCGCTGCTATCGGGTTGCTCGGCATCGTGATCACCGCTGCGCTTTTCCTCCGCATGATCCAGCAGGTCTTCCTCGGAGATCTCCCGATCCGTTGGGACGCATGGAAGGATCTGCGCAGGGTCGAGCTGTACGCGCTCGTACCGCTGGCCGCACTCGTAGTGATAATTGGAGTGGCCCCCGCATGGTTGATCCGCGTCATCGACTCCTTTTCACAGATGGTCGTGGGGGGGTGACATGAACCCGCCGATCAACGGGGCACAACGTCCATGACGCAGCAAATGGGCGAAGCCGCGATCGATGTCCTGCCCGCTCTGATTTTCGCGGGTGGAGCGATCATGTTGATCTTCTACGTCATGTTCGTGCCACGGGCAATGCAAGTGTGGTCGGCACTCGGCGCAACGATCGTCCTGGCAATCGCCGGATTCGCAAGTGGCTGGTACCTCGGAGGAGCGCCGGGCATCACGTTCTTTGGAACATTTGCCGCCGACGCGACCTGGTTATGGGCAACACTGATCATCGTTACCGTGACCGTGCTCACCGTTGCGCTTTCAGTCGAGTGGTTCAAGTCAGACCAACGACAGGGTGAGTACTACGTCCTGTTGCTGTTGTCCGCCCTCGGCGCCGTGCTGCTCGCCGGAGCAGTAGACCTCATGGAGCTCGTCGTTGCGATGCTCTTGTCTTCCGTGACCGGGTACACCCTTGCTGCGTTTCATCGCAAGTCGCGGGCGGCAACCGAAGCGGGCATGAAGTACTACCTGCTCGGAGCACTCGCAAACGGTGCACTGGTGTACGGCGTGGCGCTGTTCTTTGGCCTCTCCGGCGGCACCTCGTTCGGCGACCTGAGATCAGGTCTCGTGGACGCTGACCCGTTCGCACTGGTCGTTGCGTTTGGTCTGGTCGCGATCGGAGTGGCCTTCAAGCTTGGGGCGGTCCCGGCTCATCAGTGGATGCCGGATGTCGCTCAGGGTTCCCCTGCGCCTGCGGCCGCCTTCTTGCTTGTCGCCGGAAAGGTTGGAGCCCTCATCGTTCTGATGCGACTCGCCGACGTCCTTCCCGAGACGGCGGTGGGATGGCGACCGTTGATCGCGATCATCGCCGCGTTGACTATGACGCTCGGCAATCTTGCGGCGCTTTGGCAGGATGACGTTCGGCGCATGCTTGGGTGGTCCGCGGTGTCGCAGACGGGATACGGATTGCTGGCGGTCGTGGCACTTGGTCGCAGCGACCTCGCCATTTCCTCGATGCTCTTTTTCCTCGCGGCGTATGCCATGGGCAACATGGCTGCGTTCGGCGTCATCGTCAAGCTGCGTGGGCTGAGCGATCGTGAGTCCTTCCGCGGTATCGGATCGACGCACCCATGGCTCATGGGGGCATTGGTGGTGAGTTTTCTCTCGTTCATCGGGATCCCTCCGCTCGGTGGATTCAC
>BTQP01000082.1:0-8332 GCA_036985935.1 Acidimicrobiia bacterium
GGCGTCACCAAACAGATTTCTCTGGGCCGACTCGGCAGACCAGAAGAAGTGGCATCCATCGTTCGCTATCTTGCGTCCGAGGATGCTTCATACATAACGGGTCAAACCATCGTCGTCGACGGTGGATTGGCGCTCTAACCCTTAGGGAGGCCCAAGCCATGGAACGTGCAGAGATCGAATCGAAACTCACCGAGCTCCTAGTTGAGGAACTCGGCCTCGATGCGGACAAGATCAAGATGGAGGCGACATTCGAGGAGGATCTCGAAGTTGACTCGCTCGGTGTCGTCGAGCTGCTCATGGCTCTCGAGGATAATTTCGGAGTCCAGATTCCCGACGAAGAGGCTGAAGCGATCGGCACTGTCGGCCAGGCGGTCGACATCGTTGAGTCCAAACTCAACAGCTAGGAGCAAATGTGAACCAACGGAGGGTGGTTGTCACCGGTCTTGGCACCGTGACGGCGCTCGGCCTGGATGTGGACACGTTCTGGTCCAACATTCTTGCCGGCAAGAGCGGCGTGTCGCACATTGAACGCATCGACGTCTCGGACATCACGGCGAAGATCGGTGCTGAGATCAAGAACTTCGACATCGAGGACCACATGTCGCGGCGTGATGCACGACGCCTCGACCGGTCGAGTCAGTATTTCTGGGTCGCGACCAAACAGGCCCTGGAGGATGCAGGGATTTCGTATCAAGAGGACGACCCGGAGGCGCTCCGTACGGGGGTGCTCGCTGGGACCGGCATCGGCGGCATCGAGACGATGGAAGAGCAGATGGGCGTCATGCGCGACGAGGGTCCTCGACGGATGTCGCCGTACGGAATCGCGAAGATCATCTCAAATATGGCTGGCGGAGTGGCGTCCATCGATTTTCACCTGTTAGGGCCGAATTCGACGACCGTCACCGCCTGTGCCGCGTCAGCCAACGCGATCGGCGATGCTGCTGCCGTTATCCAACGTGGTGCCGCCGACGTCATGGTGGCGGGTGGGGGAGAAGCCTCGATCACTCGATTCGCGATGGCAGGATTCGCTCAGGCGCGTGCACTCAGCACGAACAATGATGATCCTACGGGAGCATCACGTCCGTTCGACCTCAACCGAGATGGTTTCATCATGGGCGAAGGTGCCGCCGTGCTCATTCTCGAGGAGTATGAGCACGCAAGAGCTCGTGGAGCTTCGATGTATGGCGAAGTGCTGGGATACGGGATGTCCGCCGATGCCTATCACATCACACTTCCGAGACCGGGTGGAGCGGGCGCGTCAAGAGCGATGTCAGCTGCTTTGGCTGATGCTGGTGTCGAGCCGTCGGAGATCTCGTATATCAACGCCCATGGAACTTCGACAGCGGCAAACGACAAGACAGAGACGGCAGCGATCAAGGCGACCTTCGGTGACGAGGCATACAACATTCCGATCTCATCTACGAAGTCGATGACCGGCCATCTCCTCGGGGCGGCCGGCGCTATAGAGGCGGTCTCGTGTTTGCTCGCTATGCGCGACAGCATCGTTCCGCCGACGATCAACTACGAAACCCCCGATCCTGACTGTGACCTGGATTACGTGCCAAACGAGGCGAGGCCGCTGGCTGTTACAACTGCGATGTCGAACTCGTTCGGATTCGGCGGACACAACGTCTCGCTCGTATTCGGAGCTCTCGCGGACTAACTGTCGGCATCCTCAGGAACTTCACATCCGACACCGGTAGGTGGTAGGCCCGCGTCCTCTTGTTCGTTGTACTCGTCGAAGGATCGCGTTACCAGTGCGGCGACAACTCCGACACCGACGAAGGAGGCGACCGCTGTCGTGATGCCCGCTACGACCTCGAGTCCGGTGCACGTGTTGGGAAGACAGATCGTTGATACGACACTCGACCCGATAAGTCCTCCCGTCATCGCACCGACGAAGACCGTCATAGTGATTCCAGGACGAACGTTCGCTCGTGCCGCCGCCACGCTGAAAACTGCACCGATTGCCATACCGATTATCGCCCCGGTGTTACCGGCTATGAGCCAACCAGTTACGGCACCGAAAGCACCGTTGATAAGAATCGAGAAGTAGTCACTCAGCCGCATCCGACTGGTCCTTTCTGGATCGTTCGACAGGCGCTGGCAGCGGTGGGGTGATGACGGCGGTAGCTCTTTTTGCGTGTGGCAGCCATGCGAGGATCGTAGTGCCCAACAGGCCGATCACAAGCAGTACCTGGCCGAAGCCCGTTGTTGCATACACGCTTGCGCCACCGACGATAGGGACGGCGAGTCTCAGCCCCCAGATACCCCAGACCTGTCCACGACCGTAGCCGCGGGCGGAAGCCACGAGAGTGACGATCAACACGAGGTGGACGATCTGAAACCCCGAGCCGGCGGAGAGTCCAACCCACAGGGTTGCGCCGGCGGCCACCGACATCAGGACGATCACAACCGGTCCAGGTGCATCGACGACCGCTGACTGGCGTAACCACAGCGTGAGCCAGGGTCCCGTCAGACCCACAGTGGCGATCGATCCAAGAGCGAGAGCGACCCAGAACATCCAGCCACCACCCACAGACGCGAGCAGAAGTCCGATCGACATCGAACCGAGGAGCGTCCACCTGCCCCACGGCGCCCGTGCCAGAACGAGACCAACGAACCCGGTTAGCCCAACGATGCCAAGCCCGATGAAAACGACGAGGGCGGCAGCCTGGTCGAAGCTGCCTGGATCAACAACGAACGCTAACGCACCCACAAGGGAGGCCGCGAGAGCGATTGCACCTATCGAAACGGGGAGTCGCGCCACGTCTTGTCTCGCTGCGACTCTACTGGGCCGGTCGGGAGTCCACGGATCCCGGGATCCGCTGGAAACCGATGAGTGCGTTGTATCTGTTGATGCCGGGTTCTACCGTCGAATAGTCGAACTCGAATTCTTCACCAGGTGCGAGCATCACGTCGAATTCTTTGTTGCTCGACACGAGGTTGTATTCCCGATCATCCTCGTTGACCCACTTGACCGTCTGAATGACATCGAGGTCGATTCTGAGGTTCGCAGGCCGGAATACTCCGTTGCTGATACGGACGACGGTCACGCCCTCCGGTGGGGGTTCGGTCGTCGTTGTTGTCGTCGGTTTTCGATCAGCCTCAACCGTAGCGGACGAGGGTGTGGAGGTTCTCAAACTCCCGATGACCACGAGCACGACGAAGAATCCGACAACGAACACGGTGGATGTGATGATGTTGCGTCTACCCAAGGGACTCCTCAAACCAGTGTCACCAGTGTACAGATGCTCGCAGTCGATCGGTTCCCGGGCCGTCCTGTTCGGGAGCCCACGAGGCGATCTGGCTCCAGGCCCGTCCGTCCGGTGAATGCAACTCTGTCGTCGAGCCGTGCAAGGGGGCGTCCACACGAAGACCCGACAAGTCCATACCGAGCATCGCGAGTCGGACCGAAGCGATCGGGTCTTGATGGCTGACGATGGCAATACGACGGTTGCCCGCGCTGATAGTGTCATCGACAACCTGCATGCATCTGCGTGCGATGTCCTCCAGGGATTCCTGTACGTCGCTGAGACTCGCAGCGTTTTCGAGGTAGCCCGCGAGCTGGGCAGGGAATTCGGCCTCGACCTCGCTCCATCGTTTTCCGGACCAGTGTGGATACATGCGTGTCTCGGTGAGTCGTTCGTCGATCGTCAGTCCGACATTGCAGCTTCGGGCGATCTGTGTTGCTGTGTGGATCGCCCGCTGAAGGGGCGACGAGATGACGGTGTCGAGCTCCTTGTCGCTGAGGTGCGACCCGATGTGCTGAGCCTGGACAACCCCCGTCGCCGACAGATCGAATCCGGGGAGATCTGCGTACACGATGTGGTTCGGATTGCGAACTTCTCCATGACGCACGAGGTATACGACGTTCATGGTGCAACGGTAGGACAAGAGCGAATCAACGCACTGACCGCATCGCGACAATCCTTCGTGGCCGGTACTGACGGGAGTTGTATACTGTGCCTAGGAAGCAACCCGTCGAAACCTCGGGATAGGAAATGTCTCTGAACGAGCATGAGCAGAAGATTCTCGACGAGATCGAGCGTCAGCTATACGAGGAAGATCCGAAACTCGCGCAAAAGGTTGCCAAGGCAGTTCGAACCGGGCAGGACCGCTGGAGGATGCGACTCGCCGCGGTGGTGTTCGTGCTGGGTGCCGTCGTCATGTTCGCATCATTCACGCAAACATGGATTGTCGCCGGGATCGGGTTCCTCATCATGGTCGCTTCGGCCGGATGGATGGCGCATGCCGTTGGCTCACTTCGCGAGGCTCGCGGAGGGTCTGGAATGCTCGATTCTCTCATGGAACGGCTTGGGCGCAGGTGGCAGCAGGGTGACTAGGATGACGAGTCCTCTCTCCTGAAGAGTGGGATTCGGTGCGAGAGGGCAAACAGGGTGCGGAGAGCTTCGCCACGTCCGCAACAAGAGTGCAAGGGAGAAGGGTCTTGGAGGGTTTCACCGCCGCACAGGCGTGCGAGTTGACTGCATGTACACCCCATCAGCTTCGGTACTGGGACAAGGTCGGACTCATCGAGCCGTCAATCCAGACGACAGATGGGCGGCCAGGTCGTCGCCGCATCTACAGCTTCAGAGATCTCGTCGGACTCAGGGTGGTCAAGAGCCTTTTAGACAACGGACTGTCGATTCAGCGGGTACGGCGAGCGTGGGACTATCTGCGCCGTACAGGAGATATGGATGAGCAGCTTTCCAACATCAAGTTGGTGACCGACGGCCAATCGATCTTTGCTGTTGCCCACGATGACGCTGAATTGCTCGACGCTCTGCGCCAGGGCCAGTTGGCGTTCTTCGTCAAGATCGACGAGATCGCTCAGGATGTCGAGGATGACATCTCGAAGTTCGAACTCGACAGGGAGAGTTTCAGGACGATGCTTGCGACCGTTGAAGACGACGTTCGGTCTGAGGCGACTGAGGCGACCGGATAGGGTCACCCTGCCGCCAGAACGCACTACTGGCGAGGTCGCCCGTTGCGTCTTCCCCGGAACCTCTTCCACCGATTGATTATCCGCGTTGGGCGATATGCAGCTCGCAGCCTCTCGAACCTCGAGTAGCGCGTGGTCATGTGCTGATTCACCCGTTCGTATTCCGCTTGAGCTCGATCGATCACGGCAGTCGATCCCATGTGATCGCCATAGACGGCATCCCCGTACGTACGCGCAAGCGGGACGAATGCGCTGTCGACGCTCCTTGCGGCCTGTAGCGGCGTGTCGGCAGGGTCGACAGGATCGCCAAGATCAGCGAGTCGGTCCGTGATGTCAACCCATGCTGCGGCAACATCACCGTCGGCGATTCGCTTCCTGCGTCGCCGGGATCTGAACCATTTCGCTACGGGTGCAAGGGTTGCGACGCCGAACAGGACGAGGGCAACGATTCCAACCGGTGCGAGCCACGACGGCAGTGACAGACCGGAGTTCTGATCGGCTGCGCCGCCGCCAGCAGGTGCGAAACCTTCACGGTCTGGGATCGGATTGAACCTTTCCGACGGACCGGCCTGGCCGCCCTCGAGGTCGACGAGTGCTGCATCGGGGACATCGTCGACGTACTCGGCAGGTGAGAAGTCAAGGAACTCGGTCAACGTTTCGTTCACGGTGTCGGCCGCGTATCCGCGTCGTGGTGTTGGGTCGAACATCATCCAGCCGAAACGGGGAATCCAGATTTCGACCCAGCTGTGTGCGTTCTTGTCCCTCACGACAACCTGCGTGCCATTGGTGTTCGGGATGATCTCGCCCGGCGTGAAACCAAGGACGACGCGGGACGGAATTCCGAGCGTGCGTGCCATGATCGCCATCGACGTTGCGAATTGCTCGCAATAGCCTTGCCGTACATAGGGGTTTGTATCGTCGGTCAGCCAGTCATTCACCGATGATGTTGCCCACTGAGGGGGCACGCTGTCCTCGTACACGAAGTCGTCGGAGAACCGGAAGTATTGCTCGAGAGCGATTGCCTTTTCGTAGTTCGTTTCGAGATTCGCTGTTTTCTCCGAGGCGAGTGCGATGAGGCCTGCACCGACGTCCGAGGGGTATTCCGTCCAGTAGTCCTCGTTTGCGAGGACGAGCGGTTCGAGGTCGATCGATGCCTCAGGGATGAAATTGTTGTCATCGGCCGCAGCCTGAAAGAGTGGGCTGAGGGTTCCATCCTCCGTCCTGGCGAGCGCTGCAAGTGTTGCTCCGTCGTACACAGCGACCTCGGCGGTGACCTTGTACTCCATGCCGTCGTATGTGACGCCTCCCGGGAGGAAGAGCGAGCCGTCGAGTCGGCGGACGCGAATCGATCGCTGGTCCGCTTCCGTTGCAGCATTCACGGTGTCGGAGGTCGTCGGTGCCGGCATCCACGGCTGGTTGAGGTTCTCGATCTTGATCCTGGCCGTGACAGACGTTGTCTCCCCCCGGTACACCTGAGATTCCTCGATCCACGGATCATCGCCGACGGGGAATGCTTTGACACGATTTGTCCCCCAGCGGCCGTTCGAATACGAATCCAGCGTGACGGTGCGGAAGCGAACTTGATCGGCTTCTGTGCCCTCGATGTCGGCGACGAACAACGGCAGGTTGGTCTGGCTGATGAGTGATGCTTTGATTCCGGCGTACGCGTTGTAGGAAATCGAGCCAGAGTATTCATCGGTGTAACCCGAAGCTGATCTCCATGTGATCAGTCCATCGTTCGGCACGGAATTTCCCACCAGGACCACAGCACCGACAGCAGCGGCCATCGTGACCAGTACGAGCCCTGTTACCGCAGGCGAGGGTCGAGTCGAAGGAGGAGTCGACGCGTTGACCCGTTGTAACCTCCCGGAGCCTCTGTCTCGTTCGTCAACGCGAACCGCAAGCAGTACCAGCGCCACGATGCCCAGGAATATCGCAACGTGGACGATGCCCTTCGGTCGTCGATCGATGATGACGAATTGCACGCCAACGATCAGTGGCGTGATCAATGCGACGAATGGTCGGTCGTTCAGCAACCCTGCAACGAGGAGGAATCCAAGAGTCCAGAACAACAGCGCGAGCAACAGAACCAGACCAGGGACTGGCTGCACAGGCTCGACGCCGAACCGGATGATCTCGACGGCTCTACCGATCTCGAATCGAACCGTCGTCCAGGTGGCAGAGGTCGGAAAGATGAACCACAACGTCTTCGGCGCCACGAGCAGTCCCGCGGTGATGATGAACGCCACGATGTTCCCCCCGAGGACCAGAAGGGCGTTCGAGCGGTATGCCAACAGCGACCACGTTACTCCTGCGCCGAGCACCGTAGCGATGAGGATGGCCAGTTGCCATGGGGTCCCGACGACAGAATTCTGGAGAACGGACGAGAGTTCCCAAAAAGCGAGACCGATAGCGGCGATTCCGGCTAACCAGCTGAAGCGGTAGACCATCCATGCTCCATTGCGTTGCGCCACGGCTCTGCCCATGTGTCCGCGGCTGTTGTTCGTACGACCAATGCACCGGCCCGTGCAAAGCCGAGCACAGCATCATTGTCGCTGTCTGATACCGAGAGTACGACAGTTTTGTAGAAATCTTGACTAAGAAGATGAAATGCCGACAAGTCTGCCTCGTCTGGTGAACCGGTCACCATGACGAGCACCCCGCCGGCCATACCGCTCCGCCGCAGGCGTCCCACCAGATGGCGCAGATCGATTCCTTTTTCGGGTCGAATGACTGCCAGTTCTTCCATGGCAATTCGGTACGCCTCGCCCGACCCAACCATGGTCCCGTTTCCTGATCCCGCCCACAGCGTTGGTGTGTATCCCGAACGAAATAAGTGGTCTAGCGCAGAGGCCGCACCGCGCACTGCCTGCTCGAAACTCTCGGCAGACACGTGGGGCTCCACACGTGGGTCGAGTACTACGAATGCTCTCGATTGCCACGGCATCTCGAGTTGCTTGATCATGAGGGTGTCCCTGCGCGCTGACGAGGGCCAGTGCACCTTGCGCAGGTCGTCACCCTGCTGGTATTCGCGCAGGGTGAAGAAGTCCTCCCCACCCGTGTGCCAGAAACTCGCCCGTGAGGTCGAAATCGTCTGATCCTGGCCCCGGCCGGTTGGCACACCCGTCAGATCTTCGATGCGCGGGTATACCACGAGTCGGTCCGTTCGCCCGAAGGTTGATGTCGCCTGGGTGAATCCGAGCGGATCACCGATTTTCACCGTCGATGGACCGACCGTGTAGATCCCGCGGGGGCGGCACAGCACTTCGTATCTCCCGGCCATGGTGTCACCTTCGGCAACGCGGTCGGCAACGAACGTTGCGGAGCCGAGGCCGTGGACGCGATCCTCTACAGCGACGTGGAATACCTTGCGCTTCGATTCGAGTG
>BTQP01000083.1:0-8264 GCA_036985935.1 Acidimicrobiia bacterium
AGCAGGGAGGGGATAAGCCACAGCACGACTATGACGATCGAAAGCCCAAGTCCCGAAAGCGCCGCGACACCGCGCCAGCGCCCGAGAGCGACAACAGCTGCCGCAAATACGAGGGCGAGTGCGAGAAGGAACCCCCTTCGTTGGGAATCGGTGTACCGGTACATCGCTTCGATTGTGGCCGGAGAAGCGGCGATGATCGTTGCATCGAAATCAAGGGTCACCATGACGTCCCTGCTCACGAAAAGACCTTCCTCCTGGCCGGGAAACAGGACGAGGGTCGAGATCTCCCCAGCGGTCGGGCCGGAAGAGAGACGGATATCGGCTTCGAAACATGTGGCTTCGGGGTCGAATTCGCATGGTGCCTGGTTCAAAGCGACGATCGTGCCAGTCGGCGGGATCCTCGAAAGCACGACTTTGTCACCAACGGAGAAATCCGGCGCGATGTCATCCGTCGTGAAATCCTGTCGGTAGGTCTGTCCCGCGTCGGGTCCGTCGTTTATCTCGAACGTGATCGTTATGCAATCGGTGTCGGGAATCTGCGGACATCTCTGGAGCAGGGTGTCGGTGACGACCGCTTCGTGAAACTCGCTTGGCACGCCGAGAACCGCGAACTGTGCAGATGCCTCCTCTTTCGCTGTACCTGACGGCCAGAAGACGACGAGACCGATGATGATGAGTACACCCAGAACGGCAGAGACGATCTCAGGTACACCAAGCGCGCGCCTGCTCGGCGGCTCTTCTTGTGGCGAAAAGTCGTCCCAGTCGCCGTGTGATGAATCATCCACGTCGACAACGATAGGAACGGCGCCGCTTGACTGCGATATCCTGCGTGACATGAAACGACCAACAGTTGCAGTGCTTGGTGCTGGTTCGATGGGTGAGATCTTTGCATCCGGTTTGTTACGGGCGGGATGGGATCCGTCCGAGATCATCCTCGTGGTCCGCAGGGCGGAACGGGTGAAGGACCTGGAACACTCGACGGGGATCTCGACGGTGTGTTCCCTGTCAGAAGGAGCAGACGGTCGTGACATCGTGCTTGTAGGTGTCAAACCGAAGGACGTGCGCGGAGTCCTCGACGAGATCGCCTCCGTCGTTGACCCGAAACAGACGGTGATCTCCATCGCGGCGGGTGTGCCGATATCGGTATTCGAAGAAGCTCTGCCAGGTATCCCCGTCATCCGTGCAATGCCGAACACACCCTCGGCTGTCGACCTTGGCATGACCGCCTTCACCGTCGGTTCGTCGGCCGGCGAGATCGACGTTCAGAGGGCTTCAACTCTTCTTGGAGCTGTCGGCGAGACGCTTCAACTGTCTGAGGACCTCCTCGACGCGGTTACCGCAGTCTCAGGGACCGGGCCTGCCTACGTGTTCCTGCTGGCAGAGTCGATGATCGAGGCCGCGATCCGTGAGGGTCTACCGCACCACGCCGCGGAAAAGCTCGTGCACCAGACGTTGTGGGGGGCGGGTGCGCTGCTCGCGGCATCTGACAAAACGGCGTTTCGGCTCCGCGGCGAGGTGACTTCACCCGGCGGTACGACGGCCGCAGCGATGCACACTCTCGAGGAGGGCGGATTTCGGGCACTCGTCGAAGACGCGGTGCAGTCGGCCGCCAGACGATCGCGGGAGCTAGGTCAGCGCGCCTCGGAGTGATTCCGTCTGTCGTGGTGGGAAGCGGCTGATCGCGACGAAATACCTATGAATATATGAGCAAGTATTCATATAATGAGGTAATGACCACAGATCATCAACATTCTCACCTGGCGGCGTTCGACACCGAACGCTTGCTTGACGAGGAACAGGCACAGTCGCTCGCTGACCGCTTCAAGCTGCTCTCGGATCCTCAGCGCCTTCGGCTCATCTATGCCCTGGTGGAAGCTGGTGAACTCTGCGTAGGAGCGATTGCCGAGGTGATCGGATCGTCAGAATCCGCTACGAGTCATCAACTCCGTCAGCTTCGGCTCGCAGGTCTCGTGCGGTCACGGAGGATCGGTCGTGAGGTGCACTACGCCGTAGCCGATTCGCACGTGCGGATCCTGCTTGACGTCGCCATCGAACACTATCTGCACGGCCATGAGGATCGAACATGAGCGCTGGCCACGATCACAGCAGTCTCGGATCGGCAAAACACGTCAAGCCACTCGCGATCGCTTTCACCATGATCGCTTCGTTTGCGTTCATCGAGCTGATCGCCGGAATCGCGACGGGATCGCTTGCGTTGACCGCAGACGCCGGGCACATGTTCACCGATGCACTCGGTCTCGGGATGGCCCTTGCCGCTGCCGTGCTTGTCGGGCGGGTATCACCGAGTGCGAAACGCACGTTTGGACTCTTCCGGCTCGAGATCATGGCGGCTCTTGCGAACGCGGCCATCCTGCTGGGTGTTGCCACCTTCGTCATCGTCCAGGCGATAGGGCGGCTGCGATCGCCCGTCGAAATCGAACCCGGCATCATGACGCTCGTTGCCGTCGGTGGTCTGATTGTCAATGTCATTGCATACCGGCTGCTCAAGGGTGCCGCCGATGAGTCACTAAACGTTCAGGGTGCCTTTCTCGAAGTTCTCGGAGACCTTCTTGCCTCGGTAGGCGTGGTGATCGCTGGGATCGTCATTTTCGTCACGGGGTGGAGTGGCATCGATGCGTTGGTCGGTATCGCCATAGGCCTGTTCATTCTTCCCCGCGCGCTTGGCCTGGCTCGAAAGGCGGTCCGGATCCTCATTGAATCTGCTCCCGATGGCTTCGATGTTGAGTCCTTGCGATCGGCCCTCGTCGCTCTCCCAGAGGTGCTCGAAGTTCACGACCTTCACGTCTGGACGCTCACATCGGATATGAACACGGCAACGGCCCACATCGTGATCGATGATGGGATCGATTCGCACCCGACACTCGACGCAGCGCGTGATGTGCTTGCAGTCCAGTTCGGCATCGACCACGCAACTTTTCAGATCGAACCGGCCTCCCACTCGGGCTGCGATGAGATGGCCTGGTAAACCCTTCGAGTGACGCCCTCCCTCTCACGTGCCGCTTACAATCATCGAGGCTGTGGAAGAAGGAGGGGTGGGTGACGACGACTGATACCGAGGATGAACAGTCGACATCGCGTACGGTGTCGGCATCAAAGGTCCTCGCCGGCGTTGCCGTTGCCTCCGTCCTCGGAACCTTGTTCTTATGGTGGCTTGCCTCGTTGCCGGGAGAGCCAGATTTCGAGGTCGGTCGAGAGGTGTTCGGCAACATACCCGACCTTGTCGTCGCATTGTTCTACATCAGTGTTGCAGGCTTTCTCGGACTGTCGATCGGCCTCTTCGCACAGCGCGCCCGAAACTGGGAACGCGGAAGTTGGGAGCGCCGATCCGGTGACTTCAAGAGGCGTTTGCACCGGTTCCAGCAGGGTGTGTCGATGCGGACCGTCATGGAGGATCCTGCAGCCGGCGTGATGCACGCGTTGATGTACTACGGATTCATTGTGCTGTTCCTCGGCACGGTCACCCTCGAGATAGACCACCTGCTGCCCGTCGATTTCAAGTTCCTTCAAGGCAACGTCTATCTCGGATTCTCGTTCATCCTCGACGCTGCTGCACTGCTCTTCCTCGCTGGCGTGTTCTGGGCGGCGGTCCGGCGATACGGTGTCAGACCCTGGCGGATTCGCTCCAAATCACGGCCGGAGGACGCATGGATTCTCTTCGTTCTCGCAGCTATTGGCGTTACGGGTCTGCTGACGGAGGCCGCAAGGATCACCCTTGCCGGTCAGCCCGATTTCGAGCGCTGGTCATTTGTGGGGTTCCCCTTGTCGAACCTCATTTCGGCTACCTCGGCGAGCGGTGTTCATCAGATCTTTTGGATCACACACGTCATTGCGTTTCTCGCCTTCCTCGTCATTCTCCCCATCACCAAGTTGCGGCACATGATCACAACTCCGGTCAACCTCGCTCTTTCGCCGCGAGAGCGGCCCAAGGGTGCGATGCGTGAGATGCCGAACCTGATGGAAGCGACGGACATCGAGACGGTAGGTGCTTCGGTCGTCGGTGAGTTCACGTGGAAGCAGTTGCTCGATACCGACGCATGCACGATCTGTGGAAGGTGCACATCTGTGTGCCCGGCAAACCTCACCGGCAAGCCTCTCGACCCCCGTGAGATCGTCCTGAAGCTCGGGACTGTCGCAGCGCTCTCTGGCGATCCCGTGTTATCCCCGCCGGTCGGCGTTGACCCTGCGATCACGGTTTCGTCTGACAATGTATTTCAGCTTGTCATGCCCGAGGAAGTCTGGGCATGTACGACCTGTCGCGCATGCGACGAGATCTGTCCTGCGGACATCGAAATCGTTGACAAGATTCTCGATATGCGGCGGTTCCTGTCGCTGATGGAGGCCGACTTTCCTTCCGAGCTCGGCAAGACCTATGTTTCGATGGAGAACTCGTCGAACCCCTACGGCATCGATCAAAACACGCGGGGCGACTGGACGGACGGACTCGACTTCGAGGTCAAGCGACTCGGAGAGCCAGGCGTTACCGCCGAATACCTCATGTGGGTTGGGTGTGCAGGTTCGTTCGACGACCGAAACAAGAACGTCACCGTCGCGATTGCACGACTTCTCAACAAGGCAGGCGTCGACTTCGCCATACTCGGCGCACGCGAACTCTGCACCGGCGACCCGGCCCGCAGAACCGGCAACGAGTACGTCTTCCAGGGTCTTGCGCTCCAGAACATCGAAACGTTGAACGATCTGGGTGTCGACAAGATCGTCACCCAGTGTCCGCACTGCTTCAACACGCTCGGCAACGAGTATCCCCAGTTCGGTGGTGATTATGAGGTCATGCATCACTCAGAGCTACTGAGTCAGCTCGTCGAAGAGGGAAGGCTCACACCGACGACTACCGGCGAAACGATCGTTTTCCACGACCCGTGTTACCTCGGTCGCCACAACGACACGTTCCTCGCTCCGCGGACCATCGTCGACTCGACGGGCGTTCGGGTCGAGATGAAACGCAACGGTACGAACTCGTTCTGTTGCGGAGCCGGTGGCGGCAAGTTCTGGTTCGAGGAGCGCACAGGCAAGAAAGTGAATATCGACCGCACTGAAGAAGCGCTTGGCACCGGAGCCGATGTCATAGCAACGGGCTGCCCGTTCTGTTACGTGATGTTGGACGATGGTGTAAAGGAGCTAGGTGTCGATGAACAGGTCGTCGTCCAGGACCTCGCGATGCTGCTCGACGAACGAACGTAGACGTGTGATGCACACCGGATGTCCGTTCCCCGTTCTTCGGTGCAAAGAAACCTGCACGGTGTCGTAGACGCCACCGATCCAACCTACGGAAGCCAGGAGTTGACCGTCGACAGCTGACAGCCGGAGGCGATGAGTCGGGCAACGGGTGACGGTAGGGTCACGGGATGAAGATCGGGTATCAGGGCGAACCGCACAGCTATAGCTATCGGGCTGCAACCGAGTTGTATCCAGACGGGGAATTCATCGGGCACCGAGGATTCGCTGCGGCGTTCGACTCATTGGAGCACGGCGACATCGATATGCTGGTCGTGCCCGTCGAGAACTCGACAACAGGATCCGTTCTTCCGGTTCTCGACAGGCTTCCCGGTGATGCAAGCCACGTTCGGTTCTCGATCATCGCCGAGCACCTGGTGGAGGTGAGGCACACACTCCATGGCCTACCCGGAGCCACGATCGACTCGATACGGGAGGTCAGGTCGCATCCCCAGGCTCTCGCTCAGGCCGAACACTTCCTTCTCGATCTCGGTGTTGATCCGGTGCCTACGCATGACACCGCCGGCGCCGTTCGTCAGGTAGCTGAGCTCGGCGATCCGGGCATCGCAGCGCTGGCTCCACCCAGGGCAGGGGCCGCCTTCGGACTTGAAGTGCTGCTGGAGCACGTACTCGACAAGGACCACAACACAACGCGGTTCGTCGTTTTGAAAGTCGGCGACCCCGAGGTCAACGAAGATGATGACAAGACAACCATCGTCGTGACAGGCTCACACACTCCCGGTTCCCTTGCTCTCGTACTCACTGAGCTCGGACTTCGTGGCGCCAACCTCACGCGGATCGAGTCCCGTCCTGCGGGTGTGGCATGGAAGTATCGGTTCTTCATCGATCTCGTACATCCCCCGGGTCCCGAGGGACTCAAGCGGGTGCTCGATCCACCGCCTGCGAACGCGGCGGCCGTTCTCAACCTCGGGTCATACCGGTCGGCTGTTCGCTGAGGTTCCCCGGTTGTGCCGCAGTCGAATGCTACGGTTCCGCGAAGAGGAGGTAACCGTGGCGACAAGCACCACCCGATTCGGAGCAGGCAAACGCGAGAGCCATGATGCGTCCGATTTCTACGCCAGACGAATGGTGCAGAGCCGCGCCGTGGAAGACCTCGGCGATGTCGTTGATCCTCCGGCTGAGATCATCGATCAGTTGTTCCTCGGATCATCCGAGACGATGGTTCAGATCCCAGATAATTGCGTCGCCCTCATGGTCACATCTCCCCCGTACAACGTAGGCAAGGACTACGACGACGACCTGGCGATCGATGATTATCTCGACCTGCTGCGGAACGTTTTCGTGGAGTCCTACCGGGTGATCGAGCCGGGCGGCAGAATCGCTATCAACGTGGCCAACCTCGGCAGAAAGCCCTATCTACCGTTGAATCAGTACGTGGCCTCCCTTCTCACCGAAATCGGGTTCGATCTGCGGGGCGAGGTCATCTGGCAAAAGGCGAAGTCTGCCGGTGGCTCGTGTGCGTGGGGTTCGTGGCGTTCTGCAAAGAACCCGACCCTGCGAGATGTGCACGAATACATCCTCGTGGCTTCAAAGGGCACGTTCTCGCGGCAGCGGCGGGGCGAGGACACGATCTCGAAGGAGGAATTCCTCGAGGCGACGGTTTCTGTCTGGGATATCCTGCCGGAGTCGGCGCGACGCGTTGGGCATCCGGCGCCGTATCCGGTTGAGCTGCCTAGACGCCTCATCGAGCTCTATACGTTCGAGGGGGACCTCGTACTTGACCCATTCCTGGGTTCAGGTACGACGGCTGTGGCTGCTGTCGAAACCGGTCGACATTACGTCGGGTACGATCTTGTCGCTGAGTACCTGGAGATCGCCGAGCGCCGAATCCACGAGGGTCGCGTAGGCGAGCGCTCCGTCAATACCTGACGTGCCACCGATCGAACGGGCTCTGATTCGTACGGTCCCGTGGTTGGTTGCTGGATTGATTGCGAGTCTTGCGCTGCTTTTCGTCCCGTCCCCGAAGGCACCGCTCACCTGGTTCTCTATCCAGCTCGTCCTGCTCGTGGCGTACTCACTGGTATTGACTTTCGTTCTCATGCCCCTCGGAGATGAGGTCTGGTTCGCTGGTACGGACTGGGGTCCGTGGCTCCGCTCGACAACAAGCGGAGTCGCTCTCGTCGTTCTCGTAACGGGAACGGTGGGTCTGGTCACGCTCGCATCTTCTGCCACACTCGGACTCGATCCGTCTCTTCAGTATCTCCAGCTGTTGTCTGCCCTCGACATCGCGTGGGTGGGTGCGGCCGTGATGATTGGCGTGTATCGCTCTGCGTCACTTTCCCTCGCCGCGGTTGCGGGATCGATCGTGGGCGTCGTATGTGTTTGGTCGATCTGGAACTACTTGAACATCGTTGGGTTCGGCCCGGGGGGCGCGTGGATCGGCTTCGGCCCCGATCTCATTCGATATGTGATCCCCGTCGATGTGATTTCGGCGTTGATTGCGGTCGGTGTGTTCTTGTTCGGTGTCCGGGCCCAGGCTCACGAGACGGAACAGCCCAGCCCCCAGTCGTAGGGCATGAACTTGACGGCGGGTCGAGACTGCCAGACGTATGCGGCGTCGTGCGCCGGGAACCAGTGTGCGATCGTGTCGCGCAGGCGGCCGGGTGTGGGTGGTGTCAGGTTCGGCATCGCTTGCGGCTGAGTGAAATCCCGTCCGTACCATTTGAACACAGATGACAGCCAGACCGTGTTGTCGCCCCTGGATATCGATCCGCCACCCTGCGCGATGAAGTGGCGCAACTGGTCGTCGAGTTGGGAATCCAGTTTTTCGCCCGTGTAGGCCTCAGCCCTGAGCGTTGGACACGAGGCGGAGCCACAGATCAGCGCACCGTGGATTCGTGGATCACCGAAGCGTCGGATCTTGCCATGCTCAATGTCGTCGAGCGAGAGTTCCTCGTGATCCACCACCGCCCACCGGTCGGAGAAGGCGCCTGGCACCCGCAGTACGGAGTCGGCTTTGGAATCGTATGCGTCCCCGGCAGCGCGGAGTGCGC